>NZ_JBMDJM010000023.1:0-98521 GCF_057809195.1 Acidovorax sp. FG42
CCACTGCGCACCGCGCCTTGCATCCCATCCCGCAAAGACCGCTGCGCGACCCCTGCGAGATCGTAAACAGGCTCTACGGCCTGTGCGTTTGGCGACTTCGGCAATGGTGAGGAGGGATGCCATGGGAACGATTCTGAAAGTTAGAGCGCACTCTAAGTCAAGCGGCACGTGCATGACTTTGGACTGAGTGTGTGAAAGCGTTTCTGGCTCGTAGCTGCACCGCACTGCGTGCATCGTTCGTCCCAGTGCATGGGGGGCTGCGCATGGGTGGGCAGCCATTCACCGAGGGGACAGCGCGGTCGCGCAGCTTGGTCAAGAATGCGGGCTGGTGGTGGTGCGGCGCCGTCAAAAAAGCGGCCCCTTTCACCACACTGCGCGGTCCAGCGTGCAGGCCCTTTGTCCCATCTTCTACCTGCGAGTCCTCCATGAACCCCTCCATCCCCACCACCGCGCTGCAGTTGCGCTCGCTTGTGCAAGCCGATGGCGCCTTGCAGATCAGCCTGGAGCCGACACCCGTGCCCACGCCGGGGCCTGACGAAGTGCTGATCCAGGTGCAGGCCACGCCCATCAATCCGTCGGACATCGGTCTGTTGCTGGGCCCGGCCGATTTGTCGACCGTGCAGGTCACGGGCACGGCCGAGCGGCCGGTGGCCACAGCGCGCATCCCGGAGCGGGCCATGCCCGGCATGGCAGCACGCCTGGGGCAGAGCATGCCGGTGGGCAACGAGGGCGCGGGCTTGGTCGTGGCTGCGGGTGCATCGCCTGCCGCGCAGGCGCTGCTGGGCCGCACGGTGGCGGTGATTGGTGGCGCCATGTATTCGCAATACCGCGCCATGCCGGCGGCGCAATGCCTGCCGCTGCCGGCGGGCACCACGGCGGCCGAGGGTGCATCGTGCTTCGTCAACCCGCTGACGGCGCTGAGCATGGTGGAGACCATGAAGCGCGAAGGTCATACCGCGCTGGTGCACACCGCAGCAGCCAGCAACCTGGGCCAGATGCTGCTCAAGATTTGCCAGAAGGACGGTGTCGGCCTGGTCAACATCGTGCGCAAGCCTGAGCAAGCGGCGCTGCTGCGCGGGCTGGGCGCCCAGTATGTGTGCGACAGCAGCGCACCCAACTTCATGGCCGAGCTGACCGACGCGCTGGCCGCCACGGGCGCCACCATCGCGTTTGATGCTACGGGCGGGGGCACGCTGGCCGGGCAGATCCTGCAGTGCATGGAGGCCGCCATCAACCGCAATGCCAAGGAATACAGCCGCTACGGCTCAGCCGTGCACAAGCAGGTGTATCTGTACGGCCACCTGGACACGCGCCCGACCGAAGTGCACCGCACCTTTGGCATGGCCTGGGGCATGGGCGGGTGGCTGCTGTTTCCGTTTCTGCAGAAGATTGGTGACGAGGCGACCCAGGCGTTGCGCCAGCGTGTGGCGGCCGAGCTGAAGACCACGTTCGCCAGCCACTACGCGCGTACCGTGTCGTTGGCGGGCGCACTGAGTGCAGAGTCCATCGCCTTCTACGGCCCGCGCAACACCGGGGCCAAGGTGTTGATCGACCCGTCGCTGTAAGTGACGTTGCAGGGTCGCGCCTGGCGCCCTGGGGGGGCGAGGCTACGCCGCAGGCACCAACAAAAAGGGCTCCCAAAAGGAGCCCTTTTTGCCTGCCCGCCCCTGCGGTTCAGTTAACACTCCCCATGGCAGCAGCACCCGCACCGCGCGAAGTGCCACCACCATGGGAAGTCCCGCAACTGCTTCAAACCAATCTCAGCAGTTGGTCTGCCAAATTACATGGCGCTGAATTCGCCCGAAGGGATCTGGCCGGTGCGCACAGCTTCGGCAGCCTGGGCACGCACTGCAGCGCGGTCAGCGGTGGACTTGTAGGTCACCACGCGCGAACCTGCGGGTTCCATGCTGTGGGTGCGGGCTTCGGTGACGGCTTCAGCAGCCACTTCAGCGCGGGTGCGGTTCGTGTCGAACTTCAGGGCGAATTGCGAGCCATCGGCTTCGTCAGCATGGGCACCAAACGCGGCGAAAGCGGCAACAGCAGCAACGGAGAGGAAACGAGCGGTCTTGTTCATGATGAAAGTCCTTGAAAGTTAAAAAGCGTCTCAAAAAAGCCGGGTCAAAAACCATTCCTGAACCGGGTTCGGTGAGTCGCCTTGCGGGTTCGGCTCATCGATGGGATGAACTGTACGCCGATGGTGTTCAGGGAAAAACCACCCAGTCGCAAACTAACTGTTCCAGTATTGAGAACAATCTTTCCTTTCTCCCGCGCTCTGTGGGGGAATCTTTCAGCGCTCGAATTTCTCTGGAAAAAACTGTATATTTATACAGTATCAAACCACAGGAGAAGCAGCGCCATGCAAGTCATCGAATCCACGTACGTCGTCAACCTCCGCGACTACCCCGAGGAGCTTCCGGCCAAGGAGCGCATAGCCGCCGAAACCCGGTACGCCAGGGCCCTGGAAAAGCAGTTGGGCGGCCCCGAACAGGTGGCGGCCGCGCTGGACACCATGCAGAGCCTGGAGGAGTCGCCGCCCGAGGTGGTGTCCCCGGGCGATCTCACCCTGCTCAAGGCATGGGGCAAGGCCAGCGTGGCGGCCCGGCAGGCCGGGTTCCGGGACTTGGGGGAGGGTGAGGGTGCTTACTTTGAGGTGCGGCTGGTCTGAGAGGCTGAGAGTCCTTTGTCCACGCCCGCCTGGCACGCCCATACGCCCCGGCTCGTCGTTACCAATGCTCGCCATAGCCTGAGCTATGGCTGTGCTTTGCGCCTAGATCCGAGGCGTATGGGCGCGCCTTTCGGGCCCGGCTAAAAAGCTCTCAGCCTCTGAGCCTAGAGGCCCGCAGCACGCAATGGGGCTGACCGAACCGCCGTGCAGGCGCGTGCGGGGTGTACGGGCCGGGTCGCCCTCGTGCTTGCGCAACCGCCGTGGGGGCAGATACTGTGTGTACATTGCATTCCCTGCACCCTCAACGCCGGAGACACAACCCCATGACCCTGCCGCTTCACCCCCTGGACCCTGACCTGTTTGCCCGCGCGTTGCCGCTGCTGGACGATGAATGGCTGACCCGCGACCCCGAGCTGGCACCCGTGCTGCCCACGGTGCTGGCACGCAATGTGGGGCAGGACTGGCACAAGGCGGGTACGTTTCGCCATCACCTGGTGGGCGTGACGCGCACGCTGACGGTGTGGCAGCAGCCGCGCGATGTGCGCCTGCTGGGGCTGCTGCACAGCGTGTATGGCAATGCGTTTGTGGACCTGGTGAAGTTCGATCCCGCCAAGGAGCGTGCCCGGGTGCGCGAGATTGCGGGTGAGTCGGCCGAGCACCTGGTCTACCTGTTCTGCACCCAGTCGCGCACGCAGTTCGTGCAGAAGGTGCTGGCCCATGCGCTGGAGGCCGACGGCAGCCTGGTGCTGCAAAAGGATGGGCAGGACCACGTGCTGACGCCTTACGAGGTGGCGGCCTTCATCATCGTGAGCATGGCGGACACCATCGAGCAGTGGTTCAGCTGGCAAGACGACATCTTTTCGCGCTTTCCGGACGTGCAGCACCGCAACCAGAAGGCGCACTGGGCTGCATCGCTCTGGCCCGGGCCCATGCGGCCGTCGGGGCGCATGGTGCACCAGATCAACGGGCTGGCCAAAGCGCTGCAGCACCCGGGGCTGAAGGACGTGCTGCCCATGCCGCCCGTGTTTGCACATTGCTCGCAGCACCTGTCGGCCGCCAACGAGGCGGCGGCCACCTCGCTGTACTGGTCGGTCATCCAGCAAGACCAGCCGCTGGTGGACCTGGACGTGGCCACCGGCGTGCTGGAAAGCGCCGTGCGCCACAACCCCTGGGTGGGCGAGCCGCAGATGGTGCTGGCGCAGCTGTATCTGTCCGCGGGCCGCAAGGACGACGCCAAGGCCGCCGCCGAGAGCGCGCTGCACCTGTTCAGCGCCTGGGGCAATGCGTGGGACAAGCGCGTGCAGTGGGACGCCTGGGTTGCCTGGACGCGCATCCTGCTGCAGGGCGCGACAGTGGAAGGCACCTGGCCCGAGCGGCTGGACAAGCTGAATAACGTGGCGCTGCGTGGCTGACTAAGCGGGCTGAGGAAACAGCGCTGAGTACTTGTTATGCGATTGAGTTGTAATGAAATGAAAACTTAGTTGTTCCCGTTTTATCGTGGAAACCCTAGGATGCGAGCCATCTCTCAACGAAAGGTTTTCCCTGTGAACAACAACAAGCGCCTTCTCCTGCAATCCGCCCTGGCCCTGGCTGCCGCAGCCACTTTCTCGTCAGGCGCCATGGCCCAGGACAAGCCTATCAAGGTGGGCGTGACCGGCGGCCCCCACGCGCAGATTTTTGAGCAGGTGAAAAAGGTCGCCGAGAAGGACGGCCTGAAGATCCAGATCGTCGAGTTCAGCGACTACGTGCAGCCCAACGCTGCGCTGGCCGCTGGCGACCTGGACGCCAACAGCTACCAGCACAAGCCCTACCTCGATGCGCAAGTGGCCGACCGTGGCTACAAGCTGGTGTCGGTGGGCTACACCGTCAACTTCCCCATCGGCCTGTATTCCAAGAAGGTCAAGAAGCTGGAAGACCTGAAGGAAGGCGCCAAGTTCGGCATCCCCAACGACCCCACCAACGGCGGCCGCGTGCTGCTGGTGCTGCAGGACAAGGGCCTGATCAAGCTGCGTGACGGCGCGGGCCTCAAGGCCACGCCGCTGGACGTGGTGAGCAACCCCAAGAAGCTCAAGTTCGTCGAACTCGACGCGGCCCAGTTGCCCCGTTCGCTGGACGACCTGGACGCCTCGGCCATCAACACCAACTTTGCGCTGTCGGCAGGCCTGAACCCCGGCAAGGACGCGATTGCGCAAGAAAACGCCAAGAGCCCCTACGTCAACCTGATCGCCGTGCGCGAGGCTGATAAGGACAAGCCCTGGGTGGCCAAGCTGGTGAAGGCCTACCACTCCGAAGAAATCAAGAAGTTCATCCAGACCGAGTTCAAGGGATCGGTGTTGCCTGGGTTCTAAAACCCCGACGGAACGCACCATAGCGACGGGCCGGCAGCGGCCCGGAGCGGTGGTGGTTCTCTCTCCTTGCGCGAGCAGGGCAGTACCGGGTTGAGCCGGTACCCCCAGACCATGGGGCGCAGCCCTCCGACGCTCGCGCTCAGGCGGTGGTGTTGTGGCGCCGCAGCTCCGGGGGGGTAGCAAAAACATCCAAGCCATTTGGCACCCATCGCCCATCCCATGGTCGCTGGGTGCTATTTTTTTGGTAGCTTCGTTTTGTGTCAGTGCCCCGGCAGACCGCAGGGGGAAAAGGTGGGCCGCACTTGCGGCCACAATGGGAGGGGTAACGTTCTGTAGCAACTGCGCCCAGCACTCCCTCCCCACCACAGCACTGACCCATGTCCTTCGCGGAACGAATCCTCACAGCGGTCTGGTTGAGTGCAACCACGCTGTCGTTCCTGGCGTCGTTGTGGGTGCCTTCTCCGGGCGCGCGGCTGTTTCTGGACAACACCTCCTGGACGCTGGCGTTCTGGCTGTCTGCCTTCTGGGCCTGGCGCGGCTGGCGGCAGGCGCCGCCCACCGACCGCGCGCTGCACACCGGCCTGCTGAGCTTTGCTGTGCTGGTGGCTCTGGGGCAAATGGTGTGGAACGTGCAGGTGGCGCTGGACTGGAACCCTTTCCCTGCGCCCGCCGACCTGCTGTTTCTGGCGGGCGGGCCGCTGTGGGCAGCCACCGTTATCCGCGCCACGTTTGCACGCCTGTCGCGCGACCGGGCCTACCCGGCGGCGCTGGACTTTGGCGGTACGGTGCTGGCGCTGCTGGCGTTCACGCTGGTGATCTATTTACCCTCGGGCGAGGTGGACTCGCTGGCCGTGGGCACGGTGCTGGTGCTGTACCCGGCGGGGTTTCTGGCTGCGGCGGGCGTCACGGCGTTGGCCATTCCTACGGTGGGGGTGCGCATCGAGCGTTCTCACATGCTGGTGCTGCTGGGCCTGTTGGGCTATGGCCTGAGCTGGATGCAGTGGAACCTCATGGTCATCAGCGGCACGGTGCAGCCGGGCATCTGGTTCAACGCCAGCTTCAGTGTGTCGGCGCTGGTGCTGGGCTGGGGCGCGCGCTGGCTGCGGTTTGCCGTGTCGGCAGATGCGGCTTACCGCCGCCAGTGCGACCAGGTCATGAACTACGTTCCGCTGCTGTCCATGACGCTGGCGGCCGTTACCCTGGTGCTGCTGTTTGTGGCGCCCGATGGGCGGGCGGGCATGCAGGCACTGATCCTGGTGTGCTGCCTGCTGGTGCTGCTGCTGGCCGCGCTGCGACAGACCATTGTGGTGAGCCTGCTCAACCGCCTGCGCACGGCCGAGGCCGCCGTGCTGCGCAACGAAGAGCAGCTGTACCGCGTGGCGCACTTTGACGCGCTCACCGGCTTGCCCAACCGCCGCTACTTTGAAGACGCGCTGGAGCGCGCCGTGGCCGAAGCGGCACGCGACACGCACAGCACCAATCGCCGCGTCGCGCTGCTGCTAATCGACCTGGACCACTTCAAGAGCGTGAACGAAACCTACGGCCACCGCGTGGGCGATGCCCTGCTCAGTGAGGTGGGCCAGCGCATCACCCAGCTGCTGGCGGGGCAGGGCCTGGTGTCGCGGCTGGCCAATGACCAGTTCACGGTGATGCTGCTGCGCCCCGCGTCGCGCACCGAGCTGGCGCAGCTGGCGGCCTCGCTGGTGGAAGGCCTGGCGCAGCCGTGGGAGCTGTCGGAGGTGGGCGCGCAGTACATGGGCGCCAGCCTGGGCATCAGCCTGTACCCGGACGACTCTGCCAACAGCGTGGAGCTGGTGCGCCACGCGCATTCGGCGCTGCATGCCACCAAAAGTGCGGGGCGCGGCTCGTACCGCTTCTACATCGAAGAGTTCACGCAGATCACGCGCGGGCGGCTGGAGCTGCGCCGGCGCCTGCACAACGCGCTGCAGGCGGGCGAGTTCGCGCTGGTCTACCAGCCCCAGCTTAACCAGCAGCGCCAGACCGTGGGCGCCGAGGCGCTGCTGCGCTGGTCGGTGGATGGCAAGGCGGTGCCGCCCGACGAGTTCATCCCGCTGGCCGAGGAGAGCGGGCTCATCGTGCCCATCGGGCTGTGGGTGTTCGAGACCGCCTGCCGCCAGATGGCGCAGTGGCGTGCCGAGGGCTGGCAGGTGCCCGTGGTGTCGGTCAATGTCTCCACCATCCAGCTGCGCGAGCCGGGCTTCACCCAGACCCTGCTGGGTGTGACTCAGCGTGCCGGGGTCACGCCCGCCAGCCTGGTGCTGGAGATCACCGAGTCGCAGTTGCTGGACGAGTCGCTGTACGCCATCGCGCTAGAGCTCAAGAACGCGGGTTTTGCGCTGTCGATTGACGACTTTGGCACCGGCCACTCGTCGCTCATCAAGCTCAAGCGCCTGCCGGTGAGCGAGCTGAAGATCGACAAGGTGTTTGTGCGCGACATCGTGGTGGACGTGAACGACCGCGAGATCTGCGCCACCGTCAACGCGCTGGCCCGCACGCTGGGGCTGGAGGTGGTGGCCGAAGGTGTGGAAACCGAGGAGCAGCTGCAGTTTTTGATCCGCATGGGCTGCGAGCGCTTTCAGGGCTGGCTGTTTGCACCGGCCCTGCCGCCCCGGCAGCTGGCTGAGCATTGGTTGCAGCGGCAGGCGCCACACGCAGCGCAGTGACTGCGGCCATGGCTTGGGCTGGGCTGTGCGCCGCATTGCCGTGCGCGGTATATCAAAAATGATAGCTGCCCAGGCATGTTCCACTAGCGCATCCGGCCGTTTTGGCAGGATAAAAGCCAAAACCCGGCACGCGGCCGGGTTCTAGGGGGTTGCAGGGCTTGCGCCCTTCGCGCCGTGGTTGCTGCTGCGCTTAGGCGGCCTGCGACACGCGGCCCTGGTTGGCGGCCACGCTGGTGTGCGTGGAAATTTCCACGTTGGCCGAGGCCAGTGCGGCCGCCTTGGCGTCCGGGCCCATGGCCACGCCTTCGGCGCGCACAAAGCGCACATCGGTGATGCCGAAGAAACCGAACACCACCTTCAGGTAGCTCTCCTGGTGTTCCATGGCCTGGCCGCCTTCGCTGGTGGAGTACACGCCGCCCCGCGTGGACGCCACGATCACGGTCTTGCCACCGGCCAGGCCCACGGGGCCCTTGTCGGTGTACTTGAAGGTGCGGCCGGCTTGCGCCAGGCGGTCGATCCAGGCCTTGAGCTGGCTGGGGATGGAGAAGTTGTACAGCGGCGCGCCGATCACGATCACGTCGGAGGCCAGGAACTGGCTCACCAGCGCCTCGGACAGGGCGTTTTCATTGCGTTCCACCTCGGTCGCAGCGGCCTGGCCAGTGCGGAAACCCAGCGACTGGGCCGACAGGTGCGAAGGCGCTTGCTGTGCCAAGTCCAGGTATTGCACGGTGGTGCCAGGGTGGGCGGCTTGCCAGGCGGCCACGGTGCGGGCGGTCAGTTGGCGGGACACGGATTGATCACCGGTGATGGCAGAGTCAACGTGAAGCAGTTGCATGAGGGAACTCCTTGGGTTCTGTGGATCGGAGCCACAGCGTGTGGCCATGGAATGAATTGTGGAGATGGATCGATTTGTTGATAAGGTAGTGAACTTGCGATAGATTGTTCTATCCATAGAACGATTGAAGTGTTACGGACCTGTCCATGCAAGACCTCAACGACATGCTGTATTTCGCCGAAGTGGTGGAGCGCGGTGGCTTTGCCGCTGCGGGCCGCGCGCTCGGCATCCCCAAGTCGCGCCTGTCGCGCCGGGTGTCGGACCTGGAGACGCAGCTGGGCGTGCGCCTGCTGCAACGCACCACCCGCAAGCTTTCGCTGACCGAAGTGGGCGAGGCCTATTTGCGCCACTGCCAGGCCATGCGCGAGTCGGCCCAGGCCGCGGCCGACACGGTGGCCCAGGTGCAGACCACGCCGCGCGGCACCATCCGCGTGAGCTGCCCGGTGACGCTGGCGCAGACCGTGGTGGCCGAGTTGATGCCTCGGTTTCTGGCCCAGTACCCCGAGGTGCGCATCGACATGCTGGTGAGCAACCGCGCGGTGAACCTGGTGGAAGAGGGCATCGACGTGGCGCTGCGCGTGCGCCCCTCGGTGGATGACAGCGGCAGCATGGTCGTCAAGCGCCTGGACCACACCACACAGATCCTGGTGGCCAGCCCCGAGCTGCTGATCCGCCAGGGCACCCCCAAGACGCTGGACGACCTGGCCAAGCTCGACAGCATCGCCATGTCGGCGCCCGACGGACGCTCCACCTGGAATCTGATCGGCCCGGGCGGCGTGCACCAGCAGGTGCAGCACACGCCGCGCTATGTGGCGGACGACCTGCTCACGCTCAAATACGCGGCGGTGGCCGGCACGGGGGTGTGCTGGATGCCCGACTACATGTGCCAGGAAGAAATGCGCGAGCGCAAGCTGGTACGGGTGCTGCCCGACTGGGCTCCCGCGCCCGCCATCGTGCACGCGGTGTTTCCCTCGCGCCGGGGGCTGTCGCCCGCGGTGCGGCGTTTTCTGGACTACCTGGGCGAGGCCATGCCGGGCCGCAGCAGCCTGAGCACGCGGCAGGCCCTGCAAGGGCTCGACGGCGCCAATATCTGAGGCCAGGTTCTAAGGCCAGGTCCTGACGCACTGGGCGCAAAGCCTGCGCCTGTGCACGGGTTCGGTGGGCAGAGCACTTTTTGGCGCCACAATGCAACGAATTGCAACTGTGCGGGCTGCGCCCGTCCGTGTGGTCGGTACACGCGGCGGCCCGGGGACTTTTTGTGACCGCTCCACACCCCATCGACCAAGACATCCGGCAGGCCCGCGTACACCCTGCCGTGCGTGCCATCGTCATCCCGCCGTGCCCCGAGTCACTGCTGCGCCTGCAGCAGATCGTGGCGGCGCCTGAGCTGGATTCGACCGCGCTGGAGCAGCTGGCGTCTTCCGACGTGGCCCTGGCCGCCGCCGTGATGCGGCTGGCCAACAGCCCGCTGTACGGCCTGGCCCAGCCGGTGCAGACCGTGGGCATGGCGCTGACGGTGCTGGGGCTGCAACCGGCGGTTGAGCTGCTGTCCGCCTTTATCACGCGCAATGCGCTGCAGGTGCGCTCGCCGTTGCTGGAGCATTTCTGGGAAAGCTCGCAGCGCCGCGCCATGGCGTGTGAGCACATCGGCCACCAGCTCTACAGCCTGGACCCGGGCCTGGGCTACAGCTTCGGGCTGTTCTGCCATGTGGGCATGCCGGTGCTGGTAAAAGCGGTGCGCGGCTATGCGGGCACCGTGACCGAGGCCCTGGCGCGCAAGGACCGCACCTTCACCCAGACCGAGAACGCCAGCCACCGCACCGACCACGCGGTGATGGGCGCCATCGTGGCGCGCACCTGGCACCTGCCGGGCGACGTGGCCCAGGCCATCTGGCTGCACCACGACTTTGCGTGCCTGAACGACGAGCGGTTTGACCCCACGGTGCGCCACCTGGTGGCGCTGGGCCTGCTGGCCGAGTTTCTGGTCAACCAGCACGACGGCCTGGCCCCCACGCGCGAGTGGACCCAGCACGGCCAGGCCTGCATGGACCACCTGCACGTGACGCAGGATGAGCTGGATCACTGGATCGACGCACTGCACCCTGCGTTCGAGGCGGTGCGGTTCTGATGATTCTGACGAGCGGCTGATTCTCCGCTGCCACCGACCGGTGCCTCCAGGGCTCCCATGCGAACATGACGCAGGCCCTGTGTGGCCTGCCGGTGCGATTTTCAGCGCGCCGCTTCCAGCAACTCCACCAGGCGCGCGTGCCCCCGCTGTGCCGCCAGCTGCGCCGCAGTCAGACCATCGCGATCCACCAGCGTCGGGTTGGCGCGCAGGGCCAGCAGCCGCTGCACGGTGGCGGTGTGGCCGTTCATCGCGGCCAGCATCAGAGCGGTTTTTCCTTCGGGGTCGCGGGCGTCCACCGGTGTGCCCTGTTGAACGAGCGCTTCGACCTGTTGGGTCTGGCCCGTACGGGCGGCCTCCCAGACGGTACCGGGCAAGGCTGCACCCAGATTTTTTTGCATGGCAGGGGCTGCGGCAGCCGCGCGGTGGTCGCGCGTTGCAGAGTCAGCCATAGCGCTGCGGGCGGCTGGTGCTGCAGCCGGAGCGGGGGCTGCCGGAGCGACCTCCTGGAGGGCCGGTGCTGCGGAGGCTGCTGCGCGTTCGCGCCTTTCAGCACCGGACTCGGCACGTGGGGCTGCGGCCGTCGCGGGTGCGGGGGGCGATGCTGGGAAACCGGAGAGGACGCCTGCTGCGCGAGGCTCTGACAGGGCTTCCTGTTCAGTGACCGAAGGCGATGCGGGCGCCGCCTTGGCTGCAGGCTGAGTGGGTGCTGGTGTCTGCGCAGGTCCTGGGGCGGCTCCCGTGGAGGGCTTGGAGGGCAAGGCGTCGGCCGATCGGCCGGTGCTGTTCCGCGCATTGTTCTGCGCGCTTTCGGGTGCGCGCGAAGTGGCTGGTGAGGGCTCAGCCGGTGGCTGCGGCGTTGGCGGGGCCGCTGGCGCTGGGGCTGCCGGCGCCTCGGCCCGGCGGTGGCTGAAAGCAGCGTCCCGCTCTTCGGGCGTGCCGCGCTCAAACTGCAGCATCAGCAAGCCGGTCAGCCCCACCACGGCCAGGGTGGCCAGGGCCGAAATCTTCCAGCGGGCCTGGTTGGCGGCAGGGGCCGTCACCGGGCCTGCTGATGCCGATGCCGCAGCCTTGGCGATCATCTGGGCATGTGCACGCACGGCCTCGCGCACATGCGCGCCGGGGCGGTCGCCTTCCTGTTCGCTGGCTTCGTGGTAGCGCCGGACCAGTTCGTCGTCCTGCCGGGTCATACAAACTCCTTGAGGTGCTGGCGCAGGCTGGCCCGTGCGTAGCGCAGGCGGCTCTTGGCGGTTTCAAAATCCACGCCGGTGGCCTCGGCAATCTCCTGCACGCTCAGGTCGCCTTCGGCTTGCAGCAAAAAGGCCTCGCGCTGCTCCAGTGGCAACTGCTCCACCGCCGCAATCAGCGCAGCCGCCTGCTCGCGCGACTGCAGTTGCCGCACGGGCCCAAAGCCCGAGTCGGCCACCAGCGTATCGGCCAGCGTGCGCGCATCGTCGTCGCTCGCATCCAGACTGGTGTGGTGCTTGGCGGTGCGCAGGTGGTCCACCAGCCGGTTATGCGCCAGGGTGAACAACCAGGTGCGAAACTTGGCCTTCACCTCGTAACGGGCGGCATTGCGCGCCACGGCAAACCACACGTCCTGCAGCAGGTCGTCGGCCACCGCCTGCACCTTCACGCTGCGAAACACAAACCGCCACACGGCCAGCTCGTGCCGTGCGTACAGCCGGTCAAACGCGGCCATGTCGCCCGTGGCATAGCGCAGCATTAGCGCTTCGTCGGCGTCGTGGGCATCGTCAAAGGGTGGGGCGGCGGGCACCCGGGCATTATGCGAAACCCTCATGCACGCACGGGCTGGCCCAGGCCTATCGCGGGTCGGGCACGTACGACAGGTTGTCCGACTGCGGAAACGCGCGCGGCACCGGCGGCACGTAGGGCCGGGCGATGGGCTCGCGGATCACGCCGCTGGCGATCAGGTTCTCGCGGCTGTCGTAGCGGATGCTGATGATTTCGTTGGGCTGCTCCTGCAGCCGCGTGAAGCTGGTGTGGGTGACGACCGAGGTCTCGCGCTGGCCGTGTGCTGTGCCCAGCTTGGCCGATGGCATGGGGGCGGCCTTGGCCACACTGTCGGCAGACTGCGAGCGGGCAGAGGACTCGGCCTCTGCCGATGGGGCAGGGGCAGCCGGTGCAGCAGCTGCGGGCGATGCGGGTTCCTCCCGCAGGCGCCCGAGGCCCAGGCCGTTGTCGCGGCGCTGGCTGTAGGGCTCGGGGGTGATGGCGGGGGCAGGCTGGGGCAGCGGCAGCTGTTCGCGGAACAGGGCCACGCCAATCACGCCCACATGCGCCGGCCGACCCGTACGGGCGGCATACGAGTTGGCAATGTGGGAAAACTCGAAGGCCGCCACCTGGCTGTCGCTCTTGCGCCAGCCGGTGATCTGGTAGCGCTCGTAGGGCGAGAACACGTAGCCGCGCTGGTCCCACGCAGCGGTTTCGCCGCTGAGCACATTGACGCCGTCCACCGACGGCACGGCCAACACCCGCTCGCCCAGCCGGTTGCGCACGGTGATGGCATAGCGCGCCCCGGGCCGCCCGGCCACCCAGTATTCGCCCCGGGCGTAGTGCACCGGCAGCGTGGCGCCGGTGTCGCGGTCCACGATGGTGACATCGGCCAGGCGGCCAATGGCCTGGGCAGGCAGGTGGGCCAGGCCCAGCAGTGCTGTCAGGGCGGCGAGGGCGGGCAGGGGGAGTGAACGGGGTTTCATGGCAGCTCCATCAAAAAAAGTGGTGGTGCTGGGTGAAACGAACGGGTCGGGCCAAAGGGGTTAAACCCCGCGAAAAAAAGATCGTGGGGTACTGACAGCGCCGAAATGCGAGTGTTTTTAGATGATTTGGCGATTAAATAACAAAAATTAAGTCGTTTGGGTTTTAAAGGCTGGCTCGCAGAATCCCAGCCTGTGACCGCTACCACCTCCATCATCATCGTCCCCGGCTGGCGCGACTCGGGCCCCGGCCACTGGCAGAGCCTGTGGGCCGAGCGCCTGCCCCATGCGTGCCGTGTGGTGCAGGACGACTGGATCACGCCCACGCGTTCGGCCTGGGTGAGCCAGTTGGAAAAGACGGTACTGGCTGCGCCCCAGCCTGTGGTGATCGTGGCGCACAGCCTGGGCTGCATTGCCACCACCCACATGGGCCCTGAGGCTGCGGCCAAGGTCTGCGGCGCGCTGCTGGTGGCCCCGGCGGACCCCGAGCGCCGCGCCATCCTGAGCGACTTTGCCCCCGTGCCCTATGCCGCATTGCCGTACCGCAGCATCGTGGTGGCCAGCAGCAACGACCCGTTTTGTCCCATCCGCCTGGCGGGCGCCTATGCGCGGGCCTGGGGCAGCGAGTTTGTGCGCATGCAGAACGCAGGGCACATCAATATTGACTCGGGCCATGGCGAATGGCCTTTGGGCTGGGCGTTGCTGCAGTCGCTGGAAGGCGACAACACCGGCAACCGACCCATGGGTGGCTACGCGCAGGCGTCCTCTGCCGCCGCCTGATTGCTATCTTATTGATAGCTTTCTGCGCATATTGCACTAGCGCTTGAGGTCTATGGGATCAGAAATCACTCGCCTGGGCAGCAGCAGCGGGCCCGGGTGGCTTGACGTCAGCGCACCCCTGAGAGCGTTCATATGCCGATTTTCGATTAATTAACAAAAATATATTCTTTTGAGTTTTAAGAGGGGATCCGCACAATGCGGAATCTCCAGCATTTTTTGGCCGACCTCACCATGACTTCTCTGAAACTCAAGACCCTCCTGGCCTCCCTGGCCCTGGCCGCGAGCGGCATGGCTGCCGCTCAAAATTCGCTGCTCAACGTGTCGTACGACGTGGCCCGCGAGTTCTACAAGGACTACAACACTGCCTTTGCCGCCCACTACAAGAAGACCACCGGCCAGGACGTGAAGATCGACCAGTCGCACGCCGGCTCCAGCGCCCAGGCGCGCGCCGTGAACGACGGCCTGGCTGCCGATGTGGTGACCATGAACACGACCACCGACGTGCAGTTCCTGGCCGACAACGGCGTGGTTGCCAAGGACTGGGCCAAGAAGTTTCCCAACGACGCATCGCCCACCACGTCCACCATGCTGTTCCTGGTGCGCAACGGCAATCCCAAGAACATCAAGGATTGGGACGACCTCATCAAGCCCGGCGTGCAGGTGATCGTGGTCAACCCCAAGACCGGCGGCAACGGCCGCTATGCCTACCTGGCCGCCTGGGGCGCCGTGCGTGAAAAGGGCGGCACCGACGCGCAGGCGGCGGAGTTCGTGAGCAAGCTCTACAAGAACGTGCCCGTGCTGGCCAAGGGCGGGCGCGATGCCACTGCCACCTTCCTGCAGCGCAACCAGGGCGACGTGCTCATTACCTTTGAATCTGAAGTGGTTTCCATTGACCGCGAATTTGGCGCGGGCAAAGTCGATGCGATCTACCCCTCGGTGAGCGTGGTGGCCGAGAACCCCGTGGCCGTGGTCGAGCGCACTGTGGCCAAAAAGGGCACGGCCCAGCTGGCCAAGGCCTACCTGGACTATCTTTACTCGGACGAAGCCCAGGAGATCGCCGCCAAGCACGCCATCCGCCCACGCTCGGAAAAGGTGCTCAAGAAGTACGAATCTACGTTCAAGCCGCTCAAGCAGTTCACCGTGGCCAAGTATTTCGGCTCGCTGACCGAAGCGCAAAAGGTGCACTTCAATGACGGTGGCCAGTTCGACAAGCTCTACACGCCCGGCGCCAAGTAAGTAGGCCCGGCGCTTTTCCCGACTCACCACTGCATCTATGACCGCTGCGACTGCCGTGGCCGCCGCCCCGGCCGGACGGCGCGCGCCCAAGCGCGTGCTGCCCGGCTTTGGGCTGTCACTGGGCTACACCCTTTTCTACTTGAGCATCATCGTGCTGATCCCGCTGTCGGCACTGATCTTCAAAACCTTCACCCTCACCTGGGACCAGTTCTGGGCGGCCATCAGCGCGCCGCGGGTGCTGGCTTCTTACCGGCTGACGTTTGGCGCATCGTTCATCGCAGCGCTGGTCAACCTAGTGTTTGGTCTGCTGATCGCCTGGGTGCTGGTGCGCTACAAGTTCCCCGGCAAGAAGATCGTGGACGCACTGGTAGACCTGCCCTTTGCGCTGCCAACGGCTGTGGCGGGCATCTCGCTCACCGCCTTGCTGGCAGGCAACGGCTGGGTGGGCAGCATTCTGGAGCCCATGGGCATCCAGTTGGCCTTCAAGCCCGCAGGCATTGTGATTGCGCTCATCTTCATCGGCCTGCCGTTTGTGGTGCGTACGGTGCAACCGGTGCTGGAGGACGCCGAGAAGGAACTGGAAGAGGCCGCTACCTGCCTGGGCGCCACACGCCTGCAGACCTTCACCAAGGTCATCCTGCCCTCCATTACGCCCGCACTGCTCACCGGCTTTGCCATGGCGTTTGCGCGGGCGGTGGGTGAATACGGCTCGGTGATCTTTATCGCGGGCAACATGCCCATGGTGTCGGAGATCACGCCGCTCATCATCATCGGCAAGCTGGAGCAGTACGACTACGCAGGCGCCACCGCCGTGGCCGTGGTGATGCTGGTCATCTCCTTCATCCTGCTGCTCATCATCAACGCGCTGCAAGCCTGGCAGCGCCGCCACGCGGGGGCTCCAGCATGAGCGGTGCCAACTCTCGAACTGTTCGCCGCGCCCAGGCCGGCACCACCGAGGCGCCATGGGTGCGCTACACGCTCATCGCGCTGGCACTGGCTTTCATGCTGCTGTTCCTCGTGTTGCCGCTGGCCGCCGTGTTCGCCGAGGCGCTGCGCAAGGGCTTTGGTGCGTATCTGGAAGGCTTGCGCGAGCCCGATGCGTGGTCGGCGATCAAGCTCACGCTCATCACCGCGCTGATTGCGGTGCCGCTGAACCTGGTGTTTGGCGTGGCCGCGGCCTGGTGCATTGCCAAGTACGAGTTCAAGGGCAAGGCGTTTTTGACCACGCTGGTGGACTTGCCGTTCTCCGTGTCGCCTGTGGTGGCCGGTTTGATCTATGTGCTGATGTTTGGTGCCCAGGGCTGGTTTGGCCCGTGGCTGGCGGCGCATGACATCAAGATCATCTTTGCCGTGCCCGGCATCGTGCTGGCAACCGTGTTCGTGACCTTTCCGTTCATCGCCCGCGAATTGATCCCGCTGATGCAGGCGCAGGGCAATGACGAGGAGCAGGCGGCCATCGTGCTGGGTGCCAGCGGCTGGCAGACCTTCTGGTACGTGACCTTGCCCAACATCAAGTGGGGCCTGCTGTATGGCGTGATCTTGTGCAACGCCCGGGCCATGGGCGAGTTTGGCGCGGTGTCGGTGGTGTCGGGCCACATCCGGGGCCAGACCAACACCATCCCGCTTCACGTCGAGATTCTCTACAACGAGTACCAATCGGTGGCCGCGTTTGCCGCTGCCTCGCTGCTGGCCTTGCTGGCCTTGGTCACGCTGGTCATCAAGACGATTGCCGAACACCGCAACGAGCAGGCCCTGAAGGCCGCCGCCGAATTGCCGCCCGAGCGCCCCGCGCCCGCTGGCGTGTGAAGGAAACAGAACATGAGCATTGAAATCCGTAACGTCAGCAAGCAGTTTGGCGACTTTCAGGCGCTGCGCGATGTGAGCCTGGACATTGCCTCGGGCGAACTCATTGCGCTGCTCGGCCCCTCGGGCTGCGGCAAGACCACATTGCTGCGCATCATCGCGGGCCTGGAGACAGCCGACGTGGGCACCATCCACTTCAGCGGTGAAGACACCACCGACGTGCATGTGCGCGAGCGCAATGTGGGCTTCGTGTTCCAGCACTACGCGCTGTTCCGCCACATGACGGTGTTCGAGAACGTGGCCTTTGGCCTGCGTGTCAAGCCCCGTAGCGAGCGTCCGAACGAGGCGCAGATCAAGAAGAAGGTGATGGACCTGCTCAAGCTGGTGCAGCTCGACTGGCTGGCCGAGCGCTATCCTTCGCAGCTGTCGGGCGGCCAGCGCCAGCGCATTGCGCTGGCCCGCGCCCTGGCAGTGGAGCCCAAGGTGCTGCTGCTGGACGAACCCTTCGGCGCGCTCGATGCCAAAGTGCGCAAGGAACTGCGCCGCTGGCTGCGCCGCCTGCACGACGAGCTGCATGTCACCTCCATCTTCGTGACCCACGACCAGGAAGAAGCCCTGGAAGTGGCCGACCGCGTGGTGGTGATCAACCAGGGCAAGATCGAGCAAAGCGGCTCGCCCCAGCAGGTGTGGGACCAGCCCGCCAGCCCGTTTGTGTATGGCTTTTTGGGTGATGTGAACCTGTTCCATGGCCGGGCCCATGAAGGCCTGGTGCATCTGGATGGCATGCAGATCGACTCGCCCGAGCACCAGGCCGCGCAGAACGCCAAGGCCTTTGCCTATGTGCGTCCGCACGACCTGGACGTGGAGCGCTACTCCCCCGGCGCAGGCCTGGACGCCGAAGGCCGTCCCCGTGGCATCGTGGCCCAGCTGAGCCGTGCCATTGTGGTGGGACCGATTGCGCGCCTGGAACTTATTCCGACCGACGACCACAAACCAGCGGACAATGCGTCCCCAGAGTCCCTGATCGAAGCGCAGATTCCTGCGCAGCAGTTCAAGGAAATGGGTTTCAAAGAGGGTGAAACGCTGGTGGTCACACCACGCCGCGCCCGAGTGTTCTTGGATCACGCCGCTGGTATCTGAGCAGCTTCCCTGGGGATGCCGCGCCAGGCACTGCGCGGCTTAGAGGGATAACAAAGATGTTGTTGAACTGGATCGATCAGGCCCCGCGCCGTGTGCTGGCGCTGATCAGCGTGGCCTGTGTGGCGATGCTGGCCTTTGGCATGTATTTGCAGCATGTGGTGGGCCTGGAGCCTTGCCCCATGTGCATCGTGCAGCGGTACGCGCTCATTGGTGTGGCGGTATTCACGGCCCTGGCGAGCGCGCGAGGCAATCGGGGCTGGTGGATGACTTTTGGGGTGCTGGCCCTGGTCACCGCCGGGTTTGGTGCCTTTGTGGCAGCCCGCCAGAGCTGGCTGCAGTGGTACCCACCGGAGATCGCGACCTGCGGCCGCGACTTCTACGGCATGATCGAAAACTACCCCATCAGCCGCGCCATCCCCATGATCTTCCGCGGCTCGGGCGATTGCACCGCGATCGACTGGACCTTCCTCGGGGGCTCGATTGCCAACTGGTCGTTCATCTGCTTTGTGGGCTTTGGTCTGGTGCTGCTGGCGCTGCTGGTGCGTGCCTTGAAGGGCGGCACGCAGCGGGGCTCTGGCTACTCGGTGGCTTGACGGTAGCCCTGGCTCAGCCCCCAAAAAGCGCTCTTCGGAGCGCTTTTTTCATGCTGGAAGGTTTTCAGGCGCCGGCTGCTCTGCGGTGAGAGACGCCCTTGCCGGCATTGGCTTGCAACTAGCCCAGCACCACTCCCCCTGCATCCATCGACGGCGGGCGCAGCAGGTCCTCGTTGATGCCCATGGTCTGGCTGGCGCGTTCCACGGCTTGCCACAGTGGCGCTGGCATTTGCAGTATCTCTTCCGGCGAGGTGGAGCGCGCGATCCAGGCGCTGATTTGCAGGTGCTGCTCGTGGGTGAGCAGGTCCAGGTTCAACATTTCGTCGATGATTTTCATGCAGGGGTAATGGGTCGAGTGGGGGCTTGGGGGAGGGCTCTGCGCAGTGAAGCCCTGGGGAGGCTGCGCGGTGCATGAGGTGGAGAAGGGTTGCTCCGTGGTGACCTTGGCGCCACGGAGCGTGGTGTGCTGTGGAACAGATGGTGCCCAAGGCACCGATCTCAAGCAGATTCGGGACGGTGGCGTCAGCCGGGCATCCCGGTGCTGTGCGGGAATGGTACGCCTTGCGTTCCGTCCACCCAGGCGGGCAGTTTGGGCATCACCTGCTCAAACAGCGGGCTGGCTTGCCAGTGGGCCAGCCAGGCCCGCAAACGCGGCCACGGTTGGGCACTCCACCAGCCGTCATCAATGCCGGCAAACTGCCGGACAAAGGGCGCAATGGCCATGTCGGCAAGGGCTGCCCGGTTGCCATACAGGCAGGCATGGTGGGCGAGTCTTGCCTCCAGCGTTTGCAGCCAATCCACCGCCTGGGTGCGGGCCAGGGCGGGGTCGGCGTCGGGGTAGCGGCTGGGGTATTTGCACCGGTCCAGCGCCTGCTTGAACGGGCCGTCGCATTCGGCAATCAGCGCCAGCATGTCCGCCACAGTGCCGTTGCTGGGGGTGAGCCAGCCTTCCGGGTCGTTCTGCGCCAGCGCCCACAGCATGATGTCCAGGCTCTGCTCCAGCACCTGGCCGCCAGGGAGCACCAGCACGGGTACCGTGCCCTTGGGGGATGCTTGCAGCAGCCCCTGGGGCTTGTTCCTCAGTACCACCTCCCGCAGCTCGCACACCTGGCCACTCACGGCCAAGGCCAGACGCGCACGCATGGCGTAGGGACAACGGCGGAACGAGTACAGGACGGGAAGGGCGGTCACGTTGTGCCATCCACGCCGTCGTCACCGGCGTCCTTGGCCGCAGTGCGCGGGGGGCGGCCGGGTTGCTGCGCGCCGATGTGTTCTTGCCCGCGCTGCCGGGCCAGCTGCATCTGCCGCTCGCGCTCGGCCAGGGCGCGTTCCTGCTCGGGTGTGCGGGTGCCGTGGCAATAGGGGCAGCTCACGCCAGGCACATAGTGCGGCGACTGCAGTTCGGCCTCGCCCAGCGGCATGCGGCAGGAGCGGCACAGCTGGTGGTGGCCCGGTGCGAGGCCATGGCCTACCGACACACGTTCGTCGAACACAAAACAGTCGCCGTGCCAGCGGCTCTCTTCTTCAGGCACGGTTTCCAGGTATTTGAGGATGCCGCCTTCGAGGTGGTAGACCTCGTCAAAGCCTTGTGATTTGAGGAAGGCAGTGGACTTTTCGCAGCGAATGCCGCCGGTGCAGAACATGGCGACTTTGGGCTTGCCTGCCAGCACGCCACCGGGTTGTTTTTCTTTTTCGACCCAGGCCGGAAACTCTGCAAAGGTCTGCGTGTGCGGGTTGATGGCGCGCTCAAACGTGCCAATGCCCACTTCGTAGTCGTTGCGTGTGTCTACCACCACCACGCCAGGGTCGTCGATGAGGGCGTTCCAGTCCTCGGGCTTCACATAGGTGCCCGCGTTGCGCGCAGGGTTCAGGCCCGGCACGCCCAGGGTGACGATCTCGCGCTTGAGGCGCACGCGCATGCGGTAGAAGGGCATGCGCTCGGCCAGCGCCTCCTTGTGCTGCAGGGCGGTAAAGCGCGCGTCGCTGCGCAGCCACGCCAGCACGGCGTGCACACCCTGCGGTTCGCCCGCAATGGTGCCGTTGATGCCCTCGGGCGCCAGCAGCAGCATGCCGCGCACGCCGTTCGCGTCGCACAGGGTCTGCAGAGGCTCGCGCAGCGCCGCAAAGTCTGGCAGGTCCACAAACTGGTAAAGCGCGGCGGTGAGAAAGCGGGGTGTGACCGAGTCCACGAAAAAGGCGTTTTTGAAACAGGAAGGGTGATGATAGCTGTCACCTTTCGTTACGATGCGGGGTTACCAACGCTGCTTGCAAGGTGGTCGCATGAGCAAGGAATCCACTCTCAATCTGTTCCGTCGGCTGGAGCAGCTCAACGGCATCGGCGCCGCGCTTTCGCGCGAGCGGGACATTGACCGGCTGCTGGAGAACATCCTGGAGGCCGCCAAGACCATCACGGGCGCCGACGGCGGCACGCTCTACAGCGTGACGGATGACCAGTCGGCGCTCAAGTTCGAGATCCTGCGCACCGACTCTCTCGGCATCAGCCTGGGAGGCACCACCGGCAAGCCCATCGACCTGCCGCTGCTGCCCCTGCGCACGGCCGACGGCGGGCCCAATGATTCGCTGGTGGCGGCGCACGCGGCCATCCACGACCGCACGGTGAACATTGCCGACGCCTACAGCGCCGCAGGGTTTGATTTTTCGGGCACACGCGCGTTTGACCAGCGCACGGGCTACCGGTCGCAGTCGTTCCTCACGGTGCCGATGAAGAACCATGACCTCGAACTCATCGGCGTGCTGCAGCTCATCAATGCGCGCGACCCGGACACGGGCGAGGTCATCACCTTTTCGCAGGCCGACCAGAGCCTGGCCGAGTCGCTGGCGTCGCAGGCGGCCATTGCGCTGACCAACCGGCTGCTCATCACGCAGCTGGAGCGCCTGTTCGAGTCGTTCGTGAACCTGATCAACCTGGCCATCGACGAAAAATCGCCCTACACCGGCGGCCACTGCCAGCGCGTACCGGCCCTCACCATGATGCTGGCCGAAGCCGTGGATGCCACCCGCGAGGGGCCGCTGGCCGCGTTCAAGATGAGCGACCGCGACCGCTACGAGCTCAAGATGGCAGGCCTGCTGCATGATTGCGGAAAGATCACCACCCCCGTGCATGTGGTGGACAAAGCCACCAAGCTGCAGACCATCTACGACCGCATCGGCCTGGTGGACACGCGGTTTGAGGTGCTCAAGCGCGACGCCGAGCTGGCCGCGCTGCGCCGCCAGCTGGCGCTGCGCCCGGTGGTGGACGCGCGGGCCGAGGGGCAGGAGCTGCAGGCCCTGCAACACGACATCCATGCGCTGGAGGAAGACCGCGAGTTTCTGCGCCGCTGCAACACCGGCACCGAGGCCATGCGCCCCGAGGACCAGCAGCGCGTGCGCGACATCGCCGCCATGCGCCACTGGCGCAACCCCCAAGGGGTGCAGACGAGCTTTCTGACGGCCGAAGAGGTGGAGAACCTCACCATCCGCTCCGGCACGCTGAACCAGGCCGAGCGCGACACCATCAACTATCACATCGTCGCCACCATCAAGATGCTGGAGACGCTGCCCTGGCCGCGCCACCTCCAAAACGTGCCCGAATACGCGGGCGGCCACCACGAGCGCATGGATGGCAAAGGCTACCCGCGCGGCCTCACGCGCGAGCAGATGTCGCTGCAGGCCCGCATGATGGGCATTGCCGACATCTTTGAAGCGCTGACAGCCGCAGACAGGCCCTACAAGAGCGGCATGACCTTGTCGCAAGCGATCGCCATCATGTGCAAGATGCGCGACAACGGGCACATCGACCCCGACCTGTTCGAGGTGTTTGTGCGGGAGCGGGTGTACCTGCGGTATGGCGAACAGTTTCTGGAGGCGGGGCAGGTGGACGCGGTGGATGTGACGGCGATGGGTTTTTGATTCCGCCGGGCGCCCGGGTGGCGCATCGTCCCCCAGTGGGTGCCGATACCTTCGGACAATTTGCTATTTTATTGATAGCTATTGGCGCATGATGCACTAGCGCTACCGGCCAAAATCACTCCAATTTCTCTGCGCTGATGCTGGTACCAGTGCTGCCCCCCGTGCCGGCGCTGGCCTGCACCAGCAGCCAGTCCCGAAACGCCGTCATGGCCCCCGTGGCAGGGCGGGACTGCAGCCTTGTCAGCCAGTAGGCGCCCCGGTGCAGCTCTTGTGCAAAGGGCTGTGCCAGACGGCCCTGCTGCAGTTCGCGCGCGAACATCTTCACCGGTAACAGCGCCATGCCCGCGCCCTGCGCCGCTGCTTCGGCCAGGGTGAGGGACGAGTCGAACACCGCGCCACGCACCACGGGGCAGGGCGCCCCCGCAGCCTCAAACCAGGCGGTCCATTCGTCGGTGCGGTAGCTGCGCAGCAAAGGCTGGCGCGCCAAGTCGGCCGCCGTGCGCAGGCCGTGGGCCAGGGCGGGCGAGCACATCACGGACATGGGCGCATCCATGATGCGGTCGCCCTGCGTGCCGTGCCAGGCGCCTTCGCCAAAGCGGATGGCGTAGTCCAGCCCTTCGCCCGCCATGTCCACCCGGTTGTTGTGCGTGAGCAGGCGCAGGTCCACAAAGGGGCAGGCCTGCTGAAAGTCGCGCAGCCGGGGCAGCAGCCAACCCACGGCAAAGGTGCCCACGGCCCCCACGGTCAGCACCTCGCGCGGGCGGGTGTCGCCCAGCTTCTCCAGGGCGCGCTGCAGGTTGCCGAACGACTCCACCACCACGGGCAGCAGTGCCTGGCCTTCGTCCGTCAGCGCCAGTCCGCGCGGCAGGCGCCGGAACAGCGGTTTGCCCAGCCGGTCTTCCAGCTTGCGGATGTGCTGGCTCACGGCGGTCTGGGTCACGTGCAGCTCCTGGGCGGCACGCGTCAGGTTCAGGTGGCGGGCCGAGGCCTCGAAGGCACGCAGGGCGTTGAGCGGCAAGTGCATGGCGCCAAAAGATCAAAGTTTTTCTTGGGGCTTTTGGCAATTATTGTCGATGGTGCTGGGGGCTGAACCTCCGTATCGTTCGGGCCTTGTTCCCCACTACGCTTCCAATCGATATGCAAAGAAGACAGTTTTCCTTGGGTTTGATGGCCGCCACGGCCCTGCCTTTGTGGGGTTGCGCAGCCGTCCGCAACCCCGACCGGCGCGACCAGACCACCCGCGCGTGGAGCGAAGCCCTCGCCAGCATCGAACGCACTGCGCAGGGCCGCCTGGGTGTGGCCATGCTCGATACCGGGTCGGGCCTGGCGCTGGGCTGGCGGCAAGACGAGCGTTTTGCCATGGCCAGCACCTTCAAGCTGGTGCTCGCCGGCTGGATGTTGGCCTTGGTGGACCAGGGCAAGGAGCGGCTGGATGCGCGTGTGCACTACGCAGCGGCCGACGTGGTGGCGTACTCGCCCGTCAGCGGCGCGCGTGCGGGCGACGGTGGTGGCCTGACGGTGGGCGAGCTGTGCGCTGCCACCGTGAGCCTGAGCGACAACACCGCCGCCAATGTGCTGCTGGCCCGCCATGGCGGCCCGGCCGGATTCACCGGATTCGTACGTTCGCTGGGTGACGAGGTCACGCGGCTGGACCGCACCGAGCCCACGCTGAATGAGGCTGCCGTGGGGGACCCGCGTGACACGACCACGCCGCTGGCCATGCTGCAGACCCTGCAGAAACTGGTGCTGGGCAACGCGCTCAGCCCCACGTCCCGGGCCTGGCTGCAGCGCTGGCTGGTGGAGACCAGCACGGGCGACAAACGGCTGCGCGCCGGTGTGCCGGGCTGGAAGGTGGGCGACAAGACAGGCACGGCGGGCGACAGCGGCACGGCCAACGACATCGGCGTGCTGTGGCCGCAGGGCGGCGGCGCGCCGGTGCTGGTGACCTGTTACCTCACGCGCTCTACAGCGTCCGGCGAGCAGCGGGATGCGGCGATTGCCCAGGTGGCGCGCGCCGTGGCGACCGCACGCGTTGCGTTCACCCGTGCTTAGAGCTTCTTGACCAGCACCTGGCTCTTGCGGTCCCAGTTGTACTTGCGCTTGCGGGCGTCGGGCAGCCAGTCAGGGTCTACCGGCGAGAAGCCGCGCTTGATAAACCAGTGCATGGTGCGGGTGGTCAGCACAAAGATGCTGTCCAGCCCCAGCAGGCGTGCACGCTGCTCGATGCGCTTGAGCAGCTTTTCGCCGTCGCCCGTGCCCTGGCTTTGTGGCGATACCGTCACGGCGGCCATCTCCGCCGTCTTGGCCTCGGGGTAGGGGTAGAGCGCGGCGCAGCCAAAGATCACGCCGTCGTGTTCGATGATGGTGTAGGTGGCGATGTCCCGCTCGATCTCGGTGCGGTCGCGCTTGACCAGCGTGCCATCCTTCTCGAAGGGTTCGATCAGCTGCAGGATGCCGCCCACATCGTCGATCGTGGCCTCGCGCAGCTCTTCCAGCTTCTCGTCGATGACCATGGTGCCGATGCCGTCGTGCACATACACCTCCAGCAGCAGCGAGCCATCCACCGCAAACGGCAGGATGTGGCTGCGCTCCACACCGGCCTTGCAGGCCTTCACGCAGTGCTGCAGGTAAAAGCCCGTGTCCGTGGGCTGCTGGGCGGGCGGCAACTGTGCCAGCAGGGCCTGCGCGGCGGCCAGCGGCAGCTCGGTGTCGATGGGGTTGTCGTCGCTCTCGGGCTCGGTGGGCGACATGCGGATGCCTTGCACCTCGGTCAAAAAGATCAGCTTGTCGGCCCGCAACTCAATGGCGACGCTGGTGGCCACTTCTTCCATGCTGAGGTTGAAGGCCTCACCCGTGGGCGAGAAGCCAAACGGCGACAGCAGCACCAGCGCGCCCATGTCCAGAGTGCGCTGGATGCCGGCCACATCCACCTTGCGCACGAGGCCCGAGTGCTGGAAGTCCACCCCATCCACAATGCCCACGGGCCGCGCCGTGAGGAAGTTGCCCGAGATCACGCGCACCGTGGCGCCCGCCATCGGCGTGTTGGGCAGGCCCTGGCTGAAGGCGGCCTCGATCTCGTAGCGCAGCTGCCCAGCGGCCTCTTGCGCGCAGTCGAGAGCCACAGAGTCGGTAATACGGATGCCATGCGAATACTTGGCCGCATGCCCCTTGGCCGCCAGCTGCTCGTTCACCTGCGGGCGAAAGCCGTGTACCAGCACGATCTTCACGCCCATGGCCTGGATCAGTGCCAGGTCTTGCGCAATGCTGTGCAGCTTGCCGGCCGCAATCGCCTCACCCGTCAGCCCGATCACAAAGGTCTGGTTGCGGAACTTGTGGATGTACGGCGCCACCGAGCGGAACCAGGGGACGAAGGTGAAGTTGAAAACGGCGGACATGGAGGAGGGCGGTTGGGACGGTGGTGGTAATGCGCGAGGTGCGAATGATAAGTGTCCTTAGGGACCGGGTGCCGGGATTTGCACGCTCAGCCAGGATGACCATCGAACAGCGCCGCGATGCGGCGGCGCCAGCGTTCGGCATCTTCCGGCCGGTCAAACCCACCCCGCTGCATGGGGGGCTCGCCACGCACTGTCAGGCGCAGCACATGGTGGGGAGCGTCTTTCGAGGCGCATCGGCACCGAGATGTGCTCGGCGTAGTGCAGCCCGTCGCCGGACTCGGAAAACCCGCTGGCCATGTCGATCCTTGATCCTTGGTCCCTCGTCCAGGGTGTCACACCAGCTGGGGCGCTGCGGACGCCGCCCCGCGTGCGCGAAACGCGCTGAGTTTGGCACCAAACGGCTCCAGCACCAGACCCTCTTCGGGCAAGGTGCCCGCAGCGTCCGAGGGGGGCGCCAGCGCAATGTCGCAGCCTTGCAGCAGCGCCACCATCTCCGCGGGGGCGATGGTGCCGTGTGCCAGCAACGCGTCCACCGTGCGCCCCAGTGCCTCATGGTGTGTGGTCAGCAGTGCCTGGGCGCGCTGGTATTGCTGCTGCATCAGCGCTTCGATGGCCTCGTTGCTGGGGCCGATGTCGGTGTTGACGTGGTTGTCCATCTCCACAGTGACATCGGTGCGGGACAGCCGCGCGCCAAAGCCATGGTGGCGGATGTAGCGCGCCGCTTCGGCCGTCACCTGCTTGAAGTCCTGCTCGGCCCCGGTGGTGCAGGCCATTTCGCCAAACACCAGTTCCTCCGCCACGCGGCCTGCCAAGCCTACGCACATCATGTCGAGCGCGTTCTGGCGTGTGGTGGCCTTGAGGCTGGAGAAGCTGTTGTACCCGCCCTCGAACGAGGCGATGTTGATCTTCACCTCTTGCGGAGCGTGGCCGAACAACACGCAGTAGGCCAACCCATGGCCCGCCTCATGCACCGCCAGCAGGGCCCGAAAGTCTGCGTTGGCCCGCTGCTTGAGCCGGTTCAGCTCCAGCGTCACCGCAAACGCAGCCTGCACCCTGCCTGCAGGCCCCTGGCCCGATACCAGCAGGTGGCGCTTGTCGGGCGCCAGGTGAATGACGAACTCTTGCTCCAGCGAGAGCTGCTCTTGCACCACCCACAACGCGGCGTTGACCAGATTGGCGCTCAGGATCGCGTGCACTGAGGAGAACAATGGCCGCGTGCCCTGCGCAGGGAACACGGCGTTGGCATACAACTCGCTCAGCACATCCTGCCCGATGGCAAACCGCACACCACACTGCGCGGCAATATCGTCCACATAGCGGGTGCACAGGTTATGGATGAGGCGCTCATACGTCGCCTTGCTGAACGACGGGTAGACCACATGTTCATTGCCCAGCCGGGCGATCTGCTCGGGCTTGAAGCGTTCGCCCAGCGCCTTCTTCACATCGATGAGCGAAAGTTTGCGCGTCAGGCGGTGAAAGATGTCGGCATCGGTGTCGCAGTCTTCCACGCGCTGTGCGGTCTCGTGGTACATCTCGTCGAGGTTGCCGCATAAAAACACCAGCAGCTTGCTGTAATCGGTCTCCCACGCATGGCTGGACTGCTGAAAGCTGGCAAACAGCGCCTGCACCTTGGCGGGCGGCCACTGCATGATGGCGGACAGCGGCTCCTGCAGCTTCAGCATGCGCTTGAGCTCTTGCGCATCCCAGGCATCCAGTTGAAAGCGGTAGGGCTTCTTGCCTGCGCGGTCGTCGTCATCTTCGGCGCGCTCGGCCTCGTAGTGCGCATCGGCCAGCTTGCGCTCGATGTTGGACAGAGCGCTCAAGGCTGGCGGCAGGCGCCCGTCGGACAGCAGCGTCCAAACGTCCTGGTAGCGCTCCACCTTCACGTCGGCGCCCTTGGTATCCACCGTGCGAAAGCGCTGGAACTCGTCCAGCACCAGGATGCCCGGCATGCCCTCGTGAATGCCTGAGTCGCCCAGCATGCCGGAGATGGACGAGCTGCGGTAGCTCGCGCCGTGGCTGAAGCCTTCCATCTGCACTTCCACAAACCGGTCGTAAAAGCCCAGCAGCTGGGCCAGCCGCCGCGTGAGCTGCGTCTTGCCCGTGCCGGTCAGGCCCCACAGGCACACGATGACCGGCCGGGTGATGAGCTGCGGCAGCACGTACCAGGCGCGGATGGCATTGATCACGCGGTCGATCACGTCGTCGATGCCGAAAAGCTCGGCTTTCAGTTGCAACGCCGCGCGGGCCAAAGCCTGCTGGCGCTGGGCCAGTTCTGCGCTGCTGGCAAGCACCCGGGAAGGCCCGACCGCTTGGGCACGCACGGGTGCGGGATGCACCGCGTGCGTTGGCACATCGGCCAGCGCCGGATGCGGGATGGGATGCCGCAGGTGTGGCGGCAGGGGGGTGTTGAAGGGGTTCATGTCAATCGTTCAAAAAGGGGCTCTGGATCGCCTTGCGCAGGGCGACGTTGTCCGCGCGGCGCTGGGCTCCACGGGTTCGGATGTGCTTGCCTGCCGCGCTGGACAGGCTGCGTTGGGCCAGCGCTGCGGCCACAGGGTTTCGGGGCGGGCCCGAGGCTTCGAGCTTCAGCACCAGGGGCTGCTTCATGCGGCGCAGCTTCTTGATTTCACCCTGGGCGAAGGCCCGAGACAGTTTTTTGGCACTCATGTGTGCATTCCACAAACAAAAAACCCCGGCAAATAAGCCAGGGCTTGTGGAGCGCTGCACGGGAGTGCAGGAGGTCGCTTGTCTGCCATGGCTGGATGCGTGAAAACACAGTCCAGCCGGGGCGGTGGACAGTGGTCAGGCGGGAGCGAACAAGGGAACAAACATAGCGGTGACCTCCAGGGTGGTTTCAGCGGCGGACGATGCGCCCGGTGCGGGCTGAAACAAGAAAGGCGCGATTGTGTCGACGTGCCTGAAGCCTGACAAGCCCAAGATGAGGGTCTAGGCCCATCTGTCGCGCCAAAAGCACACTGCGGCCCGATAATTGCGCCCCATGTCTTCTCCCGATCAGCGGCCGCCAGAGCCTTCTTCTGCTTCGCCTTCCCGTCGCGCCTTCACCATCGAGTTCCCCGAATCCCTGCCCGTATCGGGCAAGCGCGACGAGATCATGGAGGCCATCGAGAAGCACCAGGTCGTCATCGTGTGCGGTGAAACCGGCTCGGGCAAGACGACCCAGCTGCCCAAGATTGCACTGGCTATGGGCCGGGGCAAGTGCAATGCCAAGCCCGGACAGAAAGGGCAGCTGATTGGCCACACCCAGCCGCGCCGCATTGCAGCCAGCAGCGTGGCCAAGCGCATTGCCGAAGAGCTGAACACGCCGCTGGGCGACGTGGTGGGCTTCAAGGTGCGGTTCCAGGACCGCTTGAGCCGCGATGCGTCCGTCAAGCTGATGACCGACGGCATCTTGCTGGCCGAGACGCAGACCGACCCGCTGCTCAAGGCCTACGACACCATCATCATCGACGAGGCGCACGAACGCAGCCTCAACATCGATTTCTTGCTGGGCTACATCCGCCAGATTCTGCCCCGCAGGCCGGATCTGAAGGTCATCGTCACCTCGGCCACCATTGATGCCGACCGGTTTGCCAAGCACTTCGAATCCGCTAAAGGTCCAGCGCCGGTCATTATGGTGTCGGGCCGCACCTTCCCGGTCGAGCAACGCTACCGCCCGTTTGAAGAAAGCCGCGACTACGGTCTGAACGAGGCCATTGCCGATGGCGTGGATGAGCTGTGGCAGGGCAACGCGGCGGGCGACATCCTGGTCTTTTTGCCCGGCGAGCGCGAGATCCGCGAGGCGGCAGACCATTTGCGCAAGCACCTGTCGCACCAGCCGGTGATGCGCAATGCCGAGGTGTTGCCGCTGTTCGCGCGCCTGTCGCAAGCCGAGCAGGATCGCATCTTTGACGGCCACACGGGCCGCCGCATCGTGCTGGCGACCAACGTGGCCGAGACCTCGCTCACGGTGCCGGGCATCCGATACGTCATTGATGCAGGCACAGCGCGCGTCAAACGCTATTCTTTCCGTAGCAAGGTGGAGCAGTTGCTGGTCGAGCCCATCAGCCAGGCTGCGGCCAACCAGCGCGCCGGCCGCTGCGGCCGGGTGGCCAACGGCATCTGCATCCGTCTGTATGACGAGGCAGACTTCAACAGCCGCCCGCGCTTTACCGACCCCGAAATTTTGCGCAGCTCGCTGGCAGGCGTCATCCTGCGCATGAAGTCGCTGCACCTGGGCGACGTCACGCAGTTTCCGTTCATCGAGGCACCTTCGGGCCGCGCGATTGCTGACGGCTACCAGCTGCTGGCCGAGCTGGGCGCGGTGGACGATGCCAACGAACTCACGCCCATGGGCGTGGAGCTGTCGCGCCTGCCGCTGGACCCGCGCGTGGGCCGCATGATCATCGAGGCGCGCGACCGCAAGGCGCTGGACGAGGTGCTCATCATCGCCAGCGCCCTGAGCGTGCAAGACGTACGCGACCGCCCCATGGAAGCGCAGCAGCAAGCCGACCAGGCGCATGCCAAGTTCGACGACGACAAGAGCGAGTTCAGCGGCTATCTGAAGCTGTGGAAGTGGATCAACGAGGCCCGGGGCGGGGCGCCGAGCCTGCCGTCGGCCCGCGCCCAAAAGGCCATGGCCGCGCAGAAGGCGCCGTCGCAGGCGTACCTGCCCGTGGAGCGGCGCGGCGGCGCGCCTGCAGCGGCTGCTGCAGCAGCAATACCCGCCGCCCCAGCCGCCACCCACAAGCTCAGCAATCGCCAGTACGAGCAGCTGCTGCGCCAGAACTTCATCAGCATCCGCCGCCTGCGCGAGTGGCGCGACATCCACACCCAGCTGCTCACGGTGGTGACCGAGCACAAGTGGCAGATCAACACCCAGCCCGCCAGCTACGAGCAACTGCACCTGTCCATGCTGGCCGGCCTGCTGGGTAACGTCGGCTGCAAGAGCGACGAGGAAGACTGGTACCTGGGCGCGCGTGGCATCAAGTTCTACAAGCACCCCGGCGCGCACCTGAACAAAAAGCCCGGCCGCTGGATCATCGCGTCGGAACTGGTCGAGACCACGCGCCTGTTTGGCCGGGGCATCGCCGCCATCGAGCCGCAGTGGCTGGAGCAGATCGGCGGCCACTTGCTGAAGAAGCAACTGCTGGACCCGCATTGGGAGAAGAAGTCTGCCGAGGTCGTGGCGCTGGAGCGCGCCACGCTCTACGGCATCGTGGTCTACAACAACCGCCGCGTGAACTTCGGCAAGGTGGACCCGCACGCTGCGCGTGAGGTGTTCATCCGCGAAGCCCTGGTGGGCGGCAACTGGGAGACGCGCCTGCCCTTCCTGGCCGCCAACCAGAAGATGATCGCCAAGGTTGAAGAGCTGGAACACAAGTCCCGCCGGCAGGACGTGCTGGTGGACGATGAGCTGATTTACGCCTTCTACGACCAGCAACTGCCGCCCGAAGTGTGCAGCGGCCACAGCTTTGAGGCTTGGTACCGCGAGGAAAGCAAAAAGCAACCCGACCTGCTCAAGCTCACCCGCGAGGAGTTGATGCGCCACGAGGCTGCAGGCATCACCACCAACGCCTTTCCCAAGACGGTGCGCCTGGGGGGCGTGGACTGCGCTGCGAGCTATCTGCACGAGCCCGGCGATGCGCGTGACGGCATCACCGTGACCATCCCGCTCTTTGTGCTCAACCAGGTGAGCGAAGAGCGCTGCGAATGGCTGGTGCCCGGCATGCTCAAGGACAAGATCCAGGCCCTGCTCAAAAGCCTGCCCCAGCGCCCGCGCAGCCGCTTTGTGCCGCTGCCCGAATCTGCCACGCGCCTGGCCGAGCTGCTGGGTGCGCCCGAGCGCTTTGGCACGGGCAGCCTGACCGATGTGTTGCTCAAGCAGGTGCGCGACGAGACCTCGCTGGACGTGAAGCGCGCCGACTTCAAGCTCGACATGCTCAGCCCACATCTGTTCATGAACTTCCGCGTGGTGGACGAGCATGGCCGCCAGCTGGGCCATGGCCGCAACCTGGGCGCGCTCAAGGCGGAGTGGGGCGCCAAGGCGCGGGGGGCCTTCCAGGCGCTGGCGGGGCTCAAATTGGGCAGTACAGCCGCCGATACAGCGGATCTGAAGCAAAAAGCGCCGCAAGCGCTAGAGAATCATGCCCAAGGTGCTATCAGATCAGGAGTAAAGAGTGCGCCCCCTGCCGCCGTCAAGCCTGTCAACGCGCCCCCATCGGCGCCCGCTGGCCAACGCTACACCACCTGGACGTTTGGCGAGCTGCCCGAGCTCATGGAAATCAGAAAGGGCGGCCAGATGCTCATCGGCTTTCCGGCCCTCATCGATGGCGGCGACGCTGTGACCATCGAGGTCTTCGACGAGCCCGAAGTGGCCGCCGCCAAGCACCGCGCCGGCCTGCGCCGCCTGTTTGCGCTGCAGATCAAGGACGCGCTCAAGTACCTGGAAAAGAATATCCCCGACCTGCAGAAAATGGCCGTGGCCTACATGCCCCTGGGCACGCAGGAAGAGCTGCGCACCCAGATCATCGACGTGGCGCTGGACCGTGCCTTCCTGCTCGACCCGCTGCCTACCGACGAACATGCCTTCAAGCGCCGCGTGGAAGAGGGCCGGGGCCGCCTCACGCTGATCGCCAACGAGGTGGCCCGCCTGGCCGCCACCATCCTCACCGAATACGCCGCCGCTGCCCGCAAGATCAAGGACACCAAGAACGCCCCGGATGCGACGGCCGACGCGCAACAACAGCTGCAACGCCTGGTGCCCAAGAACTTCATCGCCGTGGCCCCCTGGGCGCAACTGGCGCACTACGCCCGCTACCTCAAGGCCATAACCCTACGGCTGGACAAGTACCGGGCCGACCCCGCCCGCGACGCAGCCAAGCTGGCCGAACTGCGCCCGCAAGAGCAGCGCTACTGGCGCCTGGTGGCCGAGCGCAAGGGGGCGGTGGATGCGCGCATGCAAGAGCTGCGCTGGCTGCTGGAGGAACTGCGTGTGAGCTTCTTCGCGCAAGAGCTGCGCACGCCGCAGCCGGTGAGTGTGAAGCGGCTGGACAAGCTGTGGGCGCAGATTCAAAGCTGAAAGGGCTGCTGGTCTGCAGGTCGTGCGCCCGGCAGCGATATGCGATGTGAGTTGGCCCACCGGGCAGCACGACTCGGACAGGTGCCTGCGGACGTCAGGGCCGTGTCCAGAGCTTGAAGGTCACGTACATGGCATACGCCAGCGCAACCACCATCCACACCACGAAAAACAGGTTCGCCCAATACTTGTCGGCATGCTCGGCCAGCGTGTAGATCTGCCCTGCGCAGCCCTTGCCAACGCACGGAATCTGGCGCAGAACCATAGCGCGCAACGCTTCGTATAGCAGATAGCACCCGATCCCCGCCACGACCAGAAAGCTGAAAGGTCCCAGTGGTGATTTGGTGTACTCGCCGCTGTCGTCCCGTGGGCCCTGGCGCAGTAGCTTTTGCCCATAGCGGTACCAGACATATCCGACGAGCAGCATCAATGCGTAGTACAGGGCTGTGAGCATGCTGTGCAGAGTGTGATGCGGTGTGTTGAGGGCGGGGCGACGTCGGCCTTCGTGCGGCAACTGGCTGAATGAACGCGTGGACCCAGCACTGCTGCCTTCCGGCGATCTTAGCGGCAAGGCATTTGGTAACCACTTGTTTTCGTCGACAGCGTGTTCCGTCTGCGCGCCATGGTGCAACGGTCACCTGCGCGACCATGCATCAGTGGCATCCCCAATGTCCTCGGGCTCCATGCGACCTAGGCTGGTGGCTTCTAAGGAAATCCAGCCCCATGCGACCTCACTACAAGTTCTGGCCCCGCCGTCTTCCCCATGCCATCACGCTACCTGCCACCTCGCTATGGGACAACCTGGCGACCAATGCACGCCGTTACCCCGACAAGGCCGCGCTGGTGTTTTTCGGGACCACTGTGAGCTACCAGCAACTGATGGAAGGCGCGGAGCGCCTGGCTGCGCGGCTGGCCCAGTTGGGGGTGCAGCGTGGCGACCGGGTGGTGCTGTGCATGCAGAACTGCCCGCAGCTGGTGATGGCGCACTTTGCCATCCTTCGGGCCAACGCAGTGGTGGTGCCGGTCAACCCCATGAACCGGGCCGAGGAACTCAAGCACTACATCACCGACCCCGACACCAAGGTGGCAATCACCACCGGCGATCTGGCCCCGGAGATGGCCAAGGCGAGCAACGCGTTGGCCGCTGGCGAGGGGCTGGCGCATCTGGTGGTCACGCAGTTCTCGGATGCGTTTGACGTGGCCGTGACCGGCATGGATGCGCCGCCCGAGGCGTGGATGGACTGGCTGGGCACACGCCACCCTTTGCCTGCGCTGGAGGGCGGGCAGGCCCACGCGTGGGTGGACGCCTTGGCATGCACCGACGCACCCCCGGCCTTGTCGGTGGGCCCGACTGACCTGGCGCTGTTGCCCTACACCAGCGGCACCACGGGGCTCCCCAAGGGCTGCATGCACCTGCACAAAAGCGTCATGCACAATGCGGTGGCCAGCAGCCTGTGGGGCAATGGGTCTGCCGACAATGTGACGCTTGCGGTGGTGCCCATGTTCCACATCACCGGCATGGTGAGCGTGATGCACACGTCCATTTACTGCGGCGCCACGCTGGTCATCATGCCCCGCTGGGACCGCGACCTGGCCGGGCGCCTGATATCGCGTTACCAGGTCACCACCTGGACCAACATTCCCACCATGGTCATCGACCTGCTGGGTAGCCCGAACTTTGCCAGCTATGACCTGTCCAGCCTGGCCTATATCGGCGGGGGCGGCGCGGCCATGCCGCAGGCTGTAGCGCAGCGCCTGCTGGAGCAATACGGCCTGCGCTACGCGGAAGGCTATGGCCTGACCGAAACGGCCGCCCCGTCGCACGCCAACCCGCCCGACCATCCCAAGCAGCAGTGCCTGGGCATTCCGTTCATGAGCACCGATGCGCGGGTGATCGACCCCGACACGTTGCAGGAACTGCCCGTGGGCGAGCAGGGCGAGATCATCATCCATGGCCCCGAGGTGTTCGAGGGCTACTGGAAGCGGCCCGATGCCACGGCATCGGCCTTCATCGAGTTCGAGGGCAAGCGGTTCTTCCGCTCGGGCGACCTGGGGCGCATGGACGAGGACGGGTACTTCTTCCTGACCGACCGGCTCAAGCGCATGATCAATGCCAGCGGCTTCAAGGTGTGGCCTGCCGAGGTCGAAGCGCTGATGTTCCGCCACCCTGCCATTCAGGAGGCCTGCATCATCGCCGCCAAGGATAGCTACCGGGGCGAGACGGTGAAGGCCGTGGTGGTGCTGCGTGCCACCCACAAGGACACCACCGAGCAGCAGATCATCGACTGGTGCCGCGAGAACATGGCGGTGTACAAGGTGCCGCGCATCGTGCAGTTTGTGCCTGCGTTGCCCAAGAGCGGCAGCGGCAAGGTGATGTGGCGCGCACTGCAGGAGCAGGAGGCGCAGTGATCGGGCGGCACCGGCTGGTCTGACCAGCGCGCAAAGAGAAAAAGAGGCGCCGCTGCAGCAGCGCCGCTCGCGCCTGCGGCAGCCGTCAGTGCGCCGCGCCCGCCATCGTCAGCTCGCCCAGGTCCCGCTCCAGCAGGGCGGGGTCGCCCAGTTGCAGCTCGATCAGGCGGCGCAGGTGGGTGACGCTGTCCAGATCGATGCCCTTGCACAGCAGCCCGGTGTGCAGGCCCTGCACGTGGGCCACCTCGGTGGACATGGCAATGTGGTTGCCCGTGTCGGCCAGGGGAATGGTCAGTTGGCACAACGTGCCTTGCCCCAATGCCGCCTGTGCCGGCACCATGATCAGCGCGCCCTTGAGGGACAGGTCCAGCACATGCACGCTGAACGCAGCGGTGGCCGTGGTCAGCAGGGCCGGCGCATCAAAACCAACGCGGACGAAGTGGCGGCGTTCATGGGGCATCGCTGTCTCCTGGGCGGGGCGGGGGGGTGGAGCAGATGCTAACCCAACCGGCGCACGGCAGTTAATTTTTGGAGGTTTTTGCAAGCATTCGTTACTATGGGTTCTCCATCACCAAGGGGGCCGGTGTGAAACCTGGCGTGAACTGGCTGGTGCGGCGCTGCGCCGCGTGGCTCAAAGGCATTGTGTGGGTGGCCGTATTGACGGCCAGCGCCAGCATCGCCGCCGCCCCGCGCGAGCTGCGTGTGGGGGTGTATTCCAACGAGCCCAAGGTGTTTGTGGATGCCGATGGCAAGGCTGCAGGCATTTTTGTGGACCTGCTGCAACTGGTGGCGGCCCGCGAGCAGTGGACCCTGAAATATGTGCCCTGTAGCTGGCAGGACTGCCTGGATGCGCTGCGAGAGGGGCAACTGGACCTTATGCCCGATGTGGCCCGGTCGCCCGAGCGCGAGATCCTGTACGACTTTCACCGCCTGCCGGTGCTGCACAGCTGGTCGCAGATCTACCGGACCTCGGGCGCCCCCATCTATTCGCTTTTCGACCTGCAGGGCAAGCGGGTGGCGGTGCTCAAGGGCTCCGTGCAGCGGTCCACCTTCTTGAATATGGTGGACAGCTTTGGCATCCAGGTGTCTCTGGTGGATGCCCCTAGCCTCATCGAAGCGTTTGCCATGGTGCAGCGGGGCGAGGCCGATGCGGTCATCTCCAACCACCTGTTCGGCAACTTTCATTCGGCCCGCTACGGGGTGGTAGATACGGGCATTGTGTTCCAGCCCGCTGCGCTCTTCTTCGCGACCGGCCCCGGGCGCAACGCCGAGGTGCTGGCGGCCATCGACCGGTCGGTCGAGGCATGGCGCAGTGGCGCGGACCCCGCGTATGCCCAGGTGATGCGCCACTGGGGCGGGCAAGACCCCGGGGTGCAGATTTCGCCCTGGGTATGGCGAGGATTGGCGGGCTTGGTGGCGTTCAGCTTACTGGCTGCGTTGATGGTCGCCATCTTGCGCCGGCAGGTGCAAGAGCGTACGCGCCACCTGCGGGAGAGCGAGCAAAAGCTCGCCACCATTCTGGACAGCGTGGGCGCGCTCATCTACATCAAGGGCAAAGACTACCGTTACCAATACGCCAACCACCACACGCTGCATTACTTTGGCCGGCCGGCGCACGAGGTGTTGGGCCATGACGATGCGGCGTTTTTCGACGCAGCCACGGCGCAACGGCTGAGGGCCAATGACCGGCGGGTGCTGGAGGACGGCGAGACGCTGGAGGCTGAAGAAGTCAACACCCCCGCCGCCACGGGCGAGACGCGTGCGTTCCTGTCCATCAAGATACCGCTGCGCCATGCGGACGGCAGCATTTATGCGCTGTGCGGCATCTCCACCGACATCACCGAGCGCCGCAAGGCCGAAGAGTCACTGCAGATTGCTGCCACGGTGTTCGAGTCGTTCGAGGGCATGATCGTGACGGGGCCAGACCAGCGCATCCTCAAGGCCAACCAGGCCTACGAGCGGCTGACGGGCTACTCGGTGGATGAACTGGTGGGCCAGACGCCGCGCCTGCTGCACTCGGGCCGGCAGGATGCGTCTTTTTACGCGGCCATGCAGAACACGTTGCACTCCAGCGGCATGTGGCAGGGCGAGGTGTGGAACCGGCGTAAGGACGGCACCGAATACCCGGCCTGGATCACCATCACCACTGTGCGTTCGCCGCGCGGCGAGATCACTCATTACGTGGGCACGCAGACAGACATCTCCAGCCGCAAGGCGGCCGAGGAGGAAATCCGCCTGCTGGCCTTCTACGACCCGCTCACCGGCCTGCCCAACCGTCGGTTGATGAATGACCGCCTGCAACACAGCCTGGCCGCCAGCGCACGCTCAGGCGCGGGCGGTGCGCTGCTGTTTGTGGATCTGGACAACTTCAAGGACCTGAACGACACCCAAGGGCACGAGCTGGGCGACCAGCTGCTGCGCCAGGTGGCTGCGCGCCTGGGGGGCTGTGTGCGCATGGGGGACACCGTGGCACGCCTGGGAGGGGACGAATTTGTGGTGCTGCTGGAGGGGCTCAGTCCCCAGGTGCACGAGGCCGCTGCCCAGGCCGAAACGGTGGGCCGCACGGTGTTGCAGGCGCTCAGCCAGAGCTACCAGCTCGACGGCCACGCGCACCACAGCTCCTGCAGCATCGGCATCGCGCTGTATGCGGATGCGCGCGGCTCGGTGGACGAATTGCTCAAGCACGGCGACTTGGCGATGTACCAGGCCAAGGGCGCTGGCCGCAACACCTTGCGGTTCTTTGACCCGCGCACCCAGGCCAACGTGACCGCGCGCACGCTGCTGGAGGCGGGCTTGCGCGACGGCCTGCGCGACGGGCAATTCTTGCTGCATTACCAGGCGCAGATCCACCAGCAGCGCGGCATTGTGGGCGCCGAGGCCCTGGTGCGCTGGCAGCACCCGCAGCGCGGGCTGGTGTCGCCCGCCGAGTTCATCCCAGTGGCTGAGGCTTCAGGCCTCATCGTGCCGCTGGGCGTGTGGATCCTGCGCACGGCCTGCCTGCAACTGGTGGAGTGGGCCCGCGACCCGCAGACAGCCCACTGGACCCTGGCCGTGAACGTGAGCGCCCGGCAGTTCCGCCACAGCCACTTTGTGGATGAAGTGCTGGGCGTACTGGAAGAAACCGGCGCCAACCCGCACCGGCTGAAGCTGGAGTTGACGGAAACTCTGCTGCTGGACGATGTGGAGGACACCATCCTGCGCATGGACACTTTGCGTGCGTCGGGCCTGGGCTTCTCACTGGATGACTTTGGCACGGGCTACTCGAGCCTGAGCTATCTGAAACGCCTGCCTCTTGACCAGCTCAAGATCGACCAGAGCTTTGTGCGCGATCTGTTCACCGATGCCAATGACGCCAGCATCGCCCGTACCATCGTCACCCTGGCCCACAGTCTGGACCTGGGGGTGATTGCCGAGGGCGTAGAAACCCAGGAGCAACGCGACATGCTGGCCAGTCTGGGGTGCCACACCTGGCAGGGCTACCTGTTCGGGCGCCCCGGGCCTGCCGATGCACTGGTGCAGTCGGTGGCCAGCGCGACGACCTGGTGACGCCTTTTTTGTCGGCAGGGTACCCTCCGCTGGGCGTTACCCCTGGGCTGCCCATGGGTTGCCCACAATTGTCGCCATTGGCTGACATTGGGTAGCCTGTGAACGGTGTAAGGTACGGCACGCCATGTGACCCATCGTACGGCCAACCGTATGACTGACACACGGCCTCCTTCACCCTGCATCGATGTTCGTGTGCAGGGTGGGGCAGTCCGCAGGAGCTTTCCATGAAAAACAATCTATTTCCCACGATCCGCCTTCTTGTTTCTGGCGCGGCTGCCGCGGCGCTGCTGGGCCTGGGCGGCGGCGCCCATGCGCAGGCCTATGTCAACGCCACCGTGGGGGGCGAACTGGCTCCCGGTGTGTATGGCCGCATCAATATTGGCAACGCGCCACCACCACCGCTGCTATACGCAGAGCCCGTCATCATCCAGCGCCCTGCGGTGGTGGTGCCCCGTGCGCCCATCTACATGTACGTGCCGCCCGGCCATGCCAAGAACTGGAGCAAGCACTGCGCACGCTATAACGCCTGCAGCCAGCCGGTGTATTTTGTGCAGGAGCCACCTCCCCGCCGCGGCAACCCGCACCGCGGGCCCCATGGCCGGGACGACCGCCGCTGGGACCATGACCATCGCCACGATGACCGCCATGACCACGATCGCGGTCCCGGGCGCGGAGAAGGCCGTGGCAAGGGCCATGGCCATCGGGACTGAGCCCCCTGCATTTCGCAGGGTTTGCGCCCGCGCAGAAGAGGGGGCCGCACCAGCGGTTAAGCTCGGGCCTCTATGGCCCAAGTCTCCTTTTCTCCCCCTTTCACCCAACCGGCTGATGTTGCCAGCCAGTTGCGCCACAGCGGTTTTGCGGTGCTCAGCCCGGCCGCAGTGGCCGAGTGGGTCGGCTGTGATCTGTCGGCGCTCATGGCACTCATTACCGATTGGGCAGCTCTTCCTCCCGATGAATTTCTGAAGGATGGTGGCCGCTACCGTCGCCGCCGCCATGCCTGTTTTGTGCTGCAGCAGGGACAGATGCAGCAGGTGCCGCACCGTGCCCACTGGCAGCCAGTGGAGTACAACGCCCTGCACGGCGGCATGGAGCGCTGGTTTGCTCCCATGGAGCCCGCGACCGTAGCGCAGCCCGTGTGGCAGCAGTTGCTCGCCGCTCTGGCGGGCGTGTCGGACGCTGTGTTTGCCGGGCCTCAGGCCCCGGTGACCTGGTTTGTCGAGGCGCACCAGTTCCGCATCGACACCACTGACGGCATCGGCCGCCCCACACCCGAAGGTGCCCACCGCGATGGCGTGGATCTGGTTGCGGTGTTTCTGGTGGGGCGCGAGGGCGTCAAGGGCGGTGAGACGCGGGTGTTTGAGGCCAACGGCCCTGCCGGACAACGCTTTACGCTGACCGAGCCCTGGTCCCTGCTGTTGCTGGACGATGCGCGCATGATCCACGAGTCCACGCCTATCCAGCCGCTACAGGACGGGGGCTACCGCGACACCCTGGTGGTGACCTGCCGGCGGGGCAACTTCCAGGGTGCGGACGTGGTGGGGCAGGCGCCGTCGGGGGGGTGAACACTGCGGCAGAAGTGCATCCGATTTGATGCGAATCAAGATGCGGGGTATGGTGGCGGTTCACACTGTCGCCCATGGTCAGGCCACAAGCCTGGTCTCACCCCTCATTCAAGGAGTAGCACCATGTTCAAGCACATTCTGGTTCCTGTCGACGGTTCCAAGACCTCCATGCTGGCCGTCTCCAAGGCCGCAGGCCTGGCCAAGACCTTTGGCAGCGCCGTCACTGCGGTGTATGTGATCGACCCGTATCCCTTCACCGGCGTGGGTGCCGACTTTGCCTACGGACAGGCCCAATACATCAGTGCCGCCACGGCCGAGGCCAACGCAGCGCTGGATGCCACCAAGCAGGCCATGGCCGATGCGGGTGTGCAGGTCACCACCGTGGTGGGGGAGGGCCATGCAGTGCACGACGGCATCCTGCGCGCGCTGGAGAGCACGGGCGCCGACCTCATCGTGATGGGCTCGCATGGCCGCCGTGGCCTGGAAAAGCTGGTGCTGGGCAGCGTCACGCAGCGTGTGCTGGGTGTGGTGCACATCCCTGTGCTGGTGGTGCGGGACTGATTGTTTTTGCCCCATGCAAAACGGCTCCTTTCGGAGCCGTTTTTTATTGCAGCAAGCGCCGCAGGGGGTCACTCAATCTTTGCGCCCGAGGCTTCCACAATGCCCTTCCACTTGGCGTAGTCAGCCTTGAGCAGGGTGTTGAACTGAGCGGCCGACATGGCCTCGGGCTCGGCGCCCTGGGCGTGGATGGCGGCCTTCATTTCAGGGGTGGCCAGCAGCTTGTTGATTTCTGCATTGACGACGTTCACCACGGTGGCCGGTGTGCCGGCGGGCGCAAACACGCCGTACCAGGTGCTCACATCAAAGTCCTTGAAGCCCGATTCGGACACGGTGGGCACCTCGGGCATGGACGAGCTGCGCTTGGCCGAGGTCACGGCCAGCGGGCGCAGCTTGCCCGACTTGATCTGGGCCATGGCCGATGGCACCGAAGACATGAGCAAGTCCACGTTGCCCGACAGCGCATCCATCAGCGCGGGGTTGGAGCCCTTGTACGGGATGTGGCTGAGCTTGATGCCCGCAGCCTTCTCAAACAGGTCACCCGCCAGGTGGATGGAGGTGCCGTTGCCGGGCGACCCGTAGGTGATGGTGCCGGGCGCAGCCTTGGCGGCAGCCACCACGTCGGCCAGTGTCTTGAACTTGGAGTTGGCACTGGTGGCAATGACCACGGGCGTGTAGGCAACATGGGCCACGGCGGTCAGGTCCTTGGTGGGGTCCCAGGGCAGGTTCTTGTACAGCCAGGGGCCGATGACCAGGTTGTCCTTCTGGCCCATGACCAGCTCGTAGCCCGTGGGCGCGGCCTTGACGGCCTCGCCAATGCCGATGGTGCCGCCCGCGCCGGCGCGGTTGTCGGCCACCACGGTCCACTTGGCGCTCTCGGTGAGCTTGGTGGCCACCAGACGCGACAGGATGTCGGTGCCCCCGCCGGGCGGGAAGGGCACGATCAGGCGGATGGGCTTGGCCGGGTAGGCCGCCGCAGGGGCTGGCGCCTGGGCGTGGGCTGTGGTGCCCAGCGCGAAGGCGAGGGCGGTGAAGGAAAGCAGGGTGCGCATCATGGTGAGGGGTGTCTCCGTCGGTTCAGTGGTGTGCGGGCCGTCTTTGAGTTGCTGGGGGGCAGCTTCTGGGGCCCGGCTGATCTGGGGCAGCGGGCGCCAATGATCGCTGATCGACTGTGGCGCTCGCATTGCCAATAGCGGGTGGCAGCATCGCGGGTGGCGATGGCAGTGTGCGCACCCGCGTGCAGGTCAGTGCGGGTCAGAGGCGTTCAAAAATCGCCGCAATGCCCTGGCCGCCGCCAATGCACATGGTCACCAGCGCGTAGCGGCCCTGGATGCGTTGCAGTTCATGCAGCGCCTTCACCGTGATAAGCGCACCGGTGGCGCCAATGGGGTGACCCAGCGAGATGCCCGAGCCGTTGGGGTTGACCTTGGCGGGGTCCAGCCCCAGGTCTTTGGTCACGGCGCAGGCCTGGGCGGCGAAGGCCTCGTTGGCTTCGATCACGTCCAGGTCGTTGACGGTAAGGCCTGCCTTTTTCAGCGCCAGCTGCGTGGCGGGCACGGGGCCGATGCCCATGTACTTGGGGTCCACACCCGCATGGGCATAGGCCACCAGACGGGCCAGGGGCTTGGCGCCACGGGCCTTGGCGGCACCGGCTTCCATCAGCACCACGGCGGCGGCCGCGTCGTTGATGCCCGAGGCGTTGCCAGCGGTCACCGTGCCGTTTTCCTTGAGGAACACGGGCTTGAGCTTGGCCAGGTCGTCCATCGTGGCGCCGGGGCGGAAGTGCTCGTCGGTGGCGTACTGCACGTCGCCCTTCTTGCTCTTCAGGGTGACGGGCACGATCTGGTCCTTGAACAGCCCGTTTTGCGTGGCGCGTTCGGCGCGGTTGTGGCTCTCGACCGCCAGTTTGTCCTGGTCTTCACGGCTGATGCCCCACTTGGCGGCGATGTTCTCGGCCGTCACACCCATGTGGATGTTGTGGAAGGGGTCGTGCAGCGCGCCGATCATCATGTCCACCATCTTGGTGTCGCCCATGCGGGCGCCCCAGCGCATGTTCAGGCTGGCAAAAGGCACGCGGCTCATGTTCTCGGCTCCGGCGCCAATGGCCACGTCGGTGTCGCCCAGCAGGATGGACTGGCTGGCGCTGACGATGGCCTGCAGGCCCGAGCCGCACAGGCGGTTGACGTTGAACGCGGGCGTGCCCTCGGCGCAGCCGCCGTTGATGGCCGCCACGCGCGACAGGTACATGTCCTTGGGCTCGGTGTTGACTACGTGGCCGAACACCACGTGGCCCACGTCCTTGCCTTCCACGTTGGCGCGGGCGAGCGATTCGCGCACGACGATTGCACCCAGTTCTGTGGGGGGCACGTCCTTGAGGCTGCCGCCAAAGGTGCCAATGGCGGTGCGCACTGCGCTGACGACGACGACTTCACGGGTCATGGGGAGGTCCTTTCAGAGAAATTCAGGTCAAAACGGCTGCAAGCGCTAGTGAATCATGCGGTAGCAGCTATCAAATTAGGAGTAATCGGGCTCACGCCTCGCGCACGTCGGCCACCGGGTTGATGCCGAAGTCTGCGCGCTCCAGCCAGGCGAGCACGCGGGTGGCGGCGTCGGCGGGCGATGTGAGCTGGCCACCCGTCTTGAGGTTGGCGAAATTCTGGCGGTCCGGGAAGGCGGCCGGGTCGGCGCCGCGCAGCTGGACCTGCATGTCGGTGTCGATCACACCGGGAGCCAGCGAGCATACCTTGGCCCCATGGGGCTTGAGGGCCTCGTCCAGCGCCACGCAGCGCGTGAAATGGTCCATGCCCGCCTTGGCGGCGCAGTAAGCGGCCTGCGAGGCCATGGCCCGGCGGCCCAGGCCCGACGAGATGTTGAGCACCTTGCGCGGCACCGTCCAGGTGTCCGTCGCGCCCAGGAAGGCGGCGGTGAGCTGCATGGGCGCTTCCAGCCCCACACGCAGGGCGGTGGCCAGGTCGTCCACGTCACTGGCCGATAGCGGCGCAATGCGCGGGATCATGCCCGCGTTGTTGATGAGGGTGGCGCTGGCAAACGCCTGCGGGCCCTGGGCCTGCAGCCAGGCTTGCAGCTTATGGGCCGCCTGCTCGCCCTGCGACAGGTCTTGCTGCCACTGTTCAATGGTGACGCCTGCGGCCCGGGCCTCGGCGGCCAGGTCGTCGTTGGCACTGCGGGCAATGCAGATCAGGGTGTTGCCGCTGCGCAAAAGCTGCTGGGCCATGGCCAGGCCCATGCCGCGCGATGCGCCGGTAAGGATGTAGAGGTGGTTTTGAGGCATCCCGCCATGTTACTGCGCAGTACACAGGGGCGGGAGCCGTCACTGCCCTCTGCGTGACTCAAGAGATGCCAGCAGCAAGGCCAGCCGTGCGTCCAGAGCCGCTATGTCGGCCGCCTTGAGGGCCGAAAGGATGGGGTGTTCGTTGGCCACGTGGGCCTCCACCGCGCGGTCGATCAGCTCCAGCCCCTGGGGCGTGAGCTGCACCAGCGAGCTGCGGGCATCGGCCGGGTTGGGCAGGCGCTCAATCCAGCCCTGGCCTTCGAGCTTGGCCATGCGGTGCGTCATCGTGCCGGACGTGACCATGAGCGTGGAGAAAAGCGTGGTCGGCGCCAGGCAGTAGGGCGCGCCGCTGCGGCGCAGCGTGGCCAGCATGTCGAACTCCCAGCGGCTCAGGCCGAACTCGGCAAAGGTTTCATCCAGCCGCCGCTCCAGCAGCACGGCGCAGCGCTTGATGCGCCCGATGGGGCCCATGGGGCTGGCGTCCAGGTCGGGGCGCTCGCGCTTCCACTGGGCCAGGATGGCATCGACGGTGTCGGGTGGGCGTGGGGTGGCCATGGGCTTGTGGTGGTTGAATTGTCTTGAATTGAAGATAAATACATGACCTCTGCACAATCCACAGCAAGCTCTTCGGTATGGCTGGATGCGCTTGCCACGGCGCTCGGGCCCGTCATCTGGGGTTCGACCTACATCGTCACCACCGAGCTGCTGCCGCCCGACCGGCCCTTTACCGCCGCGCTGCTGCGCACCTTGCCCGCGGGCTTGCTGCTGGTGCTGTGGTGCCGCCGTTGGCCGGCCTGGGGCGATTGGGTGGGGTGGCGGCGCCTGCTGGTGCTGGCGGCGCTGAACATTGGCGTGTTCCAGGCGCTGCTGTTTGTGGCGGCCTACCGGTTGCCCGGCGGCGTGGCGGCCGTGGTGGGCGCTGTGGGGCCGCTGGTGGTGATGGGCCTGACCTGGGCGCTGGACCACCGGCGCCCGTCCGCACTGGCGCTGGCTGCGGGGGCTTTCGGTGTGCTGGGCATGGCGGCGCTGCTGTTGTCGCCCGGTGCGCGCTGGGACATGGTGGGCGTGGCGGCCGCGCTGGTGGGCACGCTGTGCATGGCGGCGGGCACGTTCTGGTCGCGGCGCTGGCTGTCTGACTTGCCGGTGCTGGCGTTTACCGGCTGGCAGTTGCTGGCGGGCGGCCTCATGCTGGCGCCGGTAGCGTGGGCGGTGGACCCGCCTTTGCCTGCACTCACCCTCACCAATATCGCGGGTTATTTGTACCTCAGCCTGGCAGGCGCGCTGGTGGCCTATGCGCTGTGGTTCCGTGGTATCGCGCGGCTGCCGTCGGTGGCGGTGTCGTCGCTAGGGCTGCTGAGCCCCGTCACGGCGGTGCTGCTGGGCTGGGCGCTGCTGGGGCAGGCCATGACGGGGGTGTCGCTGGTGGGCATGCTGGTGGTGCTGGCAAGCATCCTGGCCGTGCAGTGGGCCATGTCGCGCCCCGTGCCGCCGGGAGGGCGGTGACCAGCACATACTTTTGCTATCGAATGGATAGCGGTCTGCGCATGTTTCACTAGCGCTAGCGGGTAATTTGGCTAGAAATCGGCCGCCCACTCCAGTGCTACCGGCTCCCCCGTGCCGGGGTGCGCAAAGGCCAGGTGGCTGGCGTGCAGCAGCAGGCGTGGCGCCTGTGCCTGCGTGGCGGCATCGGCATACAGCGCGTCGCCCAGGATGGGGTGGCCGATGGCGGCCAGGTGCACGCGCAATTGGTGGGTGCGGCCGGTCAGGGGCTCCAGCTCAATGCGTGTGGTCTGTGCCGTCGCGTCGTGCGCCAGCGCGCGCCAGCGGGTCAGACTGGGTTTGCCCACGCCGTGGTCGATGACGCGCAGCGGGCGCCGCTCCCAGTCGGCGGCAATGGGCAGGTCGATCTCGCTCCAGTCGCCGCCCACGGTGCCCAGCCGGCCTTGCACCACCGCTTGGTAGCGCTTGTGCACCAGGCGCTCGGCAAACGCGTGACCCAGGCGGCGCTGCGCGTCGATGTGGCGTGCCATGAGAACCAGGCCCGAGGTGGCCTGGTCCAGCCGGTGCACGACGAGCGCACCGGGCCAGCGCAGCTGTGCGCGGGCACTCAGGCAGTCTTGCTTGTCGGGCCCCCGGCCGGGCACACACAGCAGGCCGGAGGGCTTGCACAGCACCAGCAGGTCATCGTCTTCGTACAGCGCCTGTACGCCATCTGCCACGGGCTCAGGCAGGGTCATGGCCCACGATCAGCCGCTGCACGGTGGCGCAGAGTTCCTCCACGTCGTTGGGTTTATGGATCAGGGCCTGCGCGCCTTCGGCCAGCGCGGCCTGTTCGATCTCGGCCGTGACGTAGCCCGAGGCCAGGGCCACGGGCAGGTCGGGGCGGATGAGGCGGGCCTCGCGCACCAGATCCACACCACAAAAGCCGGGCATGTTGTAGTCGGTCACCAGCAGGTCATAGGCCTGTGGGGCGGCCCGCAACGCGGCCGTGGCCTCGTGGGGGTCGGTATAGCCGCTGACCTCGTAGCCCCGGCGGCGCAGCAGGCGCTGTACCAAAAAGACCAGGGCCTGGTCGTCGTCCACGTACATCACGTGGTGCTTCTTGGCGGGTGTGGTGCTGGGCGGTGCGGTGTGGACTGGTGCGGACGCTGCAGCCTCGGTGGCTGGGGGCTGTGTCTGCGGCGCCGGGTGGGTGGGCACATCGGCCGCCGCGCTGGTTGGGGTGCTGGCCGTGGCATCAGTCGCTACCGGAAAGTACAGCGTGAACCGACTGCCCTGGCCGGGCGTGCTCTGCACGTCCACACCACCTTCGTGTGTGCGCATCACGCCGTGCACCACCGCCAGGCCCAGGCCCGTGCCCTGGCCCACGGGCTTGGTGGTGAAGAAGGGCTCAAAGATGCGTTCCAGCGTGGCGGCGTCCATGCCGGGGCCGGTGTCGCGCACCGTCAGGGCCACATAGTCGATGGGCGCGAGGCCGAGGCGTTCGGTGAGGCGCTGGTCGGGTTGCACCGTGGCGGCCTCCACATGGATGCTGCCGCGCTCGGTACCAATCGCATGGACGGCGTTGGTGCACAGGTTGAGCAGGGCCTGCTCGACCTGCGTGGCATCGGCCAGCACGGGCGGCAGGCCCGCCTGCAGCTGCATGTGCAGTTCGATGGCTGGGGGCAGGGTCACGCGCAGCAGGCGCTCGGTGTCGTGCACCACCTCGGCCAGCGACACGGCCGAGCGCTGCGGGGGCTCGTTGCGGCTGAAGGTGAGGATCTGGCGCACCAGGTCGCGCGCGCGGCGGCCGGCCTTGTCGATCTCCAGCAGGCTCTCCAGCACGGGCGAGCCTGCTGCGCAGTCGGCCTTGGCCAGCTCCACATTGCCCAGAATGGCGCCCAGGATGTTGTTGAAGTCGTGCGCAATGCCCCCCGCCATGGTGCCTACGGCCTGCATCTTGTGCGACTCGCGCAGCTGGGCTTCCAGTTCATTACGGTGCGCCTCGGCCTTTTTACGACCGGTGAGGTCGCGCGCGAACACGGTGGTGGTCTCGCCGCCGCCCACGCTTGCTGCATGGCGCTCGAACGACACGCTCACCTCCACCGCCAGCTCCTTGCCGCTGGCGGTGAGGGCCGTCATCTCGCCCAGCAGGGCCTGCGTGGTGAGCTGGGCAAATGCCAGCGCCTGCGCCGCGTCGGGCAAAAATCGGTCGAGCGTGCTGCCCAGCGCATCGCTGGCGCTGCACTGGAACAGCGCGGCCGCCGTGGGGTTGAAGACGGTGATGCGCTGGTGCTGGTCCACGCAGATGATGGCGTCCAGCGCGGAGTTGATGACGGCCTCCAGCCGCTTTTCGCTGGCGCGGATCTGCTCGTTGCGCTGCTGCAGGGTTTCGGCGCTGTGCTGCAAGGCCTGGCGCTCGGCCAGCAGCGGGCCCTGGTCGATCACGGCGCACAAAAACTGCGACAGCGGTGGGCCGCTGGTTTGCGGTGCCTCGATGTGGGCAATGTGCAGGTCGCCGGTGATGCGCGCGGCGTCGCTGATGAGGAAGACCACCTCCTTGACCTCGCTGTGCCCCAGGTCTTGCGCCTGGGTAAAGGCCTCGCGCACGCGGGCGGCGTCTTGCGGGCACACAAAGGGCATCAGCGCGGTCAGTGGCCGGTCGCGCTCGGTGGGCTGGAACGAGCGGTGCGCCATGGAGTTGGCCTGCACCACCATGTCGTGGTCATCCACCACCATGAGGGCCAACGGCACGCTGGCAAACAGGGTCTCGAAGCGTTCGTAGGCGCTCTCGGCCACGGCCTGGCTGTAGCGCAACACCTTGTTCTGGTTTTCCAGCTCGGCCTGGTAGGCGCGCAGATCGGCCACCAGGCCCTCTGCCGAAGCGCCGGGCGTGCGGGATGGGCTGGATGAGCTGGCAGGTGGGCGGGGCATGTGCTCTGCAGCTGCGGGCTGGCGGCCTGCAGGGTCCAGAAAAGACAGGTCGGGTTCACTCATGAAGGGGCGCGGTCAGCCGGGTGCGTGCCCGGGCGCTCGCCCAGGCTTTCTCAAGTGTACGCCTGCCCATCTGGCACCACGCAATGGCGGCTGCACCATCAGAGCGCGGTTGCAAAGCGCTTGTGGGTTGATTGTTGATGAATTGCGAACAATCCGTTTCTTTGGCAGGGCTTACCGAACCACCGTGGGGTGCCTACAGTTCCACCATCGATACATCCCTTGATCCACAACTTCTTTCAGGACGCTGCCATGACCACAGACACCACCCTCGCCCAACCCCTGCTGAACAAGCTGCAATGGCGCTACGCCGCCAAGAAGATGAACCCCGCCAAGAAGGTGCCGCAAGAGAAGGTGGAGCGCATTTTGGAAGCCGCCCGCCTGGCGCCCACCTCCAGCGGCCTGCAGCCGTTCGAAATCATCGTGGTGACCGACCCCGCTGTGCGCGCCAAGATCCAGCCCATCGCCTGGAACCAGGCCCAGATCACCGACGGCTCGCACCTGCTGGTGTTTGCGGCCTGGGACAACTACACGGCCGACCGCATCAACATGATGTTCGACCTGACCAATGACCAGCGTGGCTTCAAGAACGAAGGCTGGGAAAACTACCGCCAGATGCTGCTCAGCAGCTACCCCCAGCGCGATGCCGAAGTGAACTTCCAGCACGCAGCCCGCCAGGCCTACATCGGCATGAGCGCAGCCCTGATCGCTGCGGCCTTTGAAGAAGTGGACTCGACGCCCATGGAAGGCTTCGACCCCAACGCGCTGGATGAAATCCTGGGCCTGCGGGCACGCGGCCTGCGCAGCGTCGCCATCTTGCCGCTGGGCTACCGCGCCGACGAAGGCGACTGGCTGGTGAACTTGAAGAAGGTGCGCCGCCCCCGCGAGCAGTTCGTGACCGAAGTCTGAGGATCTCCTCCTCAGGCACAAAAAAGGCTGGACAGTGGTCCAGCCTTTTTTGCGTGGGGAGCCTCAGCGTGTGGCGGGCGCTGCATCCGTCACGCGGCGCATGGGTGTGAGCACAAAGGCCAGTGCCGCCAGCACCACCAGCGTTCCGCCGCTGGCCGCGAACAGCTGGGTGAGCGTGATGCTCTTCATCACCCAGCCGGTGACGGCGGCCGAGATGGGTGCCAGGCCCATGAAGATGAACATGAACAGGCTCATCGCGCGGCCCAGCAGGGCGGGCGGGACCCGGTGCTGGATCCAGGTGAACACGCTCACCTGCATGAAGCCGCCAAGCAGGCCGATGACCAGCATCAGCACCGCGCCCTGCCACACGGCGGTGATCAGGCCCAGCGGCATGAACAGCGCGCCAATGATGGCGTCGAACGCCAGGATGGTCATGCCCAGGCTGCCGAACCGCAGCCGGGGCACCATGCCCGACACCACCATGCCCAGCAGCGTGCCCGCACCATGGGCGCCCACGATGATGCCGAAGGCGGCGGCACCGAGCTGGGGGCTGCTGCTGGCCAGCACCGGAATGGCGATATGGATGGGACCCATGATGAACAGGGCAATGGCGCTCCAGTACAAAAAGCAGGTGCGCAGCTCGTTGTCACGCCAGAAGTGACCGAGGCCCTGCGCCACCGATGCGAGCACCGCCTGTGGCGCGACCGTGGGGGCGGAAAGGCCCGCAAGGCCTACAAGGGGCTGCACCTTGGACAGCGTCCAGGCCGACACGGCGAAGCTCAGCGCATCCAGCGCGAAGGCGATGCCGATGCCAGTGGCGTTGGCGTGTGCTGGCGCATCCGCAGCGGTGTGGGCCGCGCCACCGGCGCCAAACAGTGCAATCAACAGCCCCGCGAGCAAGGGCCCCAGGAACATCGTCAGCTGCCGCAGGCCCAGGCTGATGCCGTTGGCGGCCTGCAGCTGGGGGCGTGCCACCACCGACGGCATCATGGCCGTGCCGGCCGGAATGCTGAAGGCCGTGGCCAACCCAATGCCCAGCGACAGCGCATACACCATCCACAACGACAGCGTGCCAGCAAACACCAGCCCAGCCAGCGCGGCCAGCAGCACCAGGTTGACGTATTTGGTGATCATCAGCACCTGCTTGGGCGAATGGCGGTCCACCAGCGCGCCGCCGATCAGGATGAACAGCGCGCGTGGCACGCTGATGAGGGCCAGCACGGTGCCCAGCACCAGCGTGTCGCCCGTCATCTGGAGCACCAGCCAGGGCAGCGCGATCAGCGTGAACTGGTCGCCCAGCATGGACAGGGCTGAGCCGCCAATCATCCAGCGGAAGTTGCGGTCCTTTAGCAGCGCGGCGCGCGGGTCTGCGGGTGGGGTTGCAGGGCCTGCGCCGGGTAAGGGGGCAGGACGGGGTGAGGTATCAGGTCGCATGAGCGAGGTCTCCCAAAGAATGACGGGTGTGCGTGCGCCCCGTGAGCAAGCGGCCCACCGCGGTAAAACGCACAAACAGGTGGTAGCTGGTCAGGCACAGGGCCGTTGTGGCCAGCACGTTGATCAGCATCTTGGCCAGGGCTGGGATAGGCAGGCCGTACAGCAGCGCACCCAGGCCGATCGTGAGTGGCAGGTGCACCAGGTACACCCAGTACGAGCTGTCGGCCAGGTAGGCCAGCCAGGCGCGGGGCTGGCCCACATGGCGGAGAAACAGCCCGATCAACGCAAAGCTCCAGAGCCACGACGCGCTGTTGTAGGCCAGCGCCATCCAGAACTGCAGGTGGCGCGTGGCCGATACGGGCGCGGCCAGCAGATCGGTAAACGCCCCGGTGACCAGCACCAGCACAAAGGCCGATGCCTCGGGCTGAGCCAGCACCTCTGCCAGCAGCGCGGTGAGCAGAAAGCCCACCAGCCCCAGGCCCGCCAGCGCAGGCCAGTGCCGTTCATAGCGTGTCATCAGCGCCTTGCGGTGCACATACAGGCACAGGCCAAAGCCGTAAAACAGTCCGTTGTGTATCCATTCCGCCAGCGGCGGCAGAAAGGAACCGCTGGGCGTGACGATGCCGTGGTCGTAGCCCGCGCCAATCCAGGCCAGCGGCAGGGTGAGCGCCAGCAGACCGGTGGGCGTGCCACCCAGCCAGAGGGCGCTGCGTTGCAGGGCCTGCTGCATCTTGTGTGGCAAGACTCGCACCGCTGTCCATGCCACGGGCGTCAGCAGCGCCAGCCACAACAGCATCCACAAGAACCACAGGTGCATGGTGGGCGGACCCTGGGGCACGTTGGGGCCCCGGGATAGCAAGCTACGGTCCACGCCCCAGGTGCCATAGGCCATGCGGTGCAGGAACATCAGCCCGAGCAACGCGCAGCCCACGAACAGCGGCGGCCAGAACAGCGCAAAGGGCAGTCCCAGGCGGCGCAGCCGGTTGCGCACCATGCCAGCCAGCCCGTGCCGTTGGACCAGTGCCGCCACGAAGAACCCGGCGAGGATGAAAAACAAGGGCATGCGAAAGGCATGGATCACCGCCACCAGCAGGTCCGCCATGGGGCTGGACTGGTCGTCGTGCCAGGGCAGGGGCGATGGCCGGCTCATGTAGAGCACCGAGACATGCAGCACGATGCCCAGCCACATCATGGTGGCGCGCAGGTTGTCCAGCGCGTGCAGCCGCCGGGTGGGGCCGGAGCTGCTGGAAGAGGGTGTCGATCCGTTCATGGGGACCGACTGTGAGGCCTCACGTTGCGTGAGGGTCAAGCACTTTCAGTGGCTTTTTGGCGACGGTGTGGCCGCCTCAGGGGCGGCAGCTGCAGCGGTCCAAGTAGGCGTTGGCATCGCCTGTGCCAGCGCTGCCTGCAGGTAGGCACGCACAGGCGCGCTCAGCGGCGAGCCGGCCTGCAACAGCGGCTCGTTGGCCGACGCCGTGAGCAGCTTGTGGCGCAATTGCGCATCGTTGCGTGTCAGCTGGTTGAACAGCGCGTTCCAGCGCAGGGCCGCAGCCGCTGCGTCGGCGTGGTGGGTGGGTATCTGGCGGTCGAGCAACTGTTGCACATCGCGTTCCAGCGCCGACCAGGCGGTGTGCGGCACATGGCCCAGCGTACGCAGGTCGTCGCGGGTCAGGTATTTCATCAGCAATGCCAGGCGAAGATCGATGGCGGCCTCCACATAGGCAATCATGTCACCGGGCGGCGCATGGTTGCGCCCCTGGGCGCTGGGCTCGGTGCGGAACATGTGGCCCCAGCGTTCCAGCAGATCGAGGTCGCCCCCCATCCAGTGCAGCATCAGCGCCATCCAGCGGTAGGCCAATGCCTGTACTTCGGGCGAATCGGGTGGCAGCTGGCGGTCCATGGCACTGCGCACCAAGTCTTTCACAATGAGCCAGTCGGCCTCGATCAGGCTCCAGTTGGTGAAGATCTGCTTGAGTTCGGTGGTGCTGAAGTACTTGCCATAGGTCGTCATCAGCGCCAGCGCTTCGAGCCAGTTGCCCATGTCGGGCTCGGCACCCGCCATGAGACCGTCGCGCAGCATGGTCAGGCGCCCGCGCAGCTCTGTGGCCTGGGTGATCTGCTGGTCCAGCGCGCGGATCTGCTGGCCGATGATGCGCTCGGGTGCTACCCCGTCGCCCGCCAGCAGCTCGGCAATGTCGCTGAGCGCCAGGCCCATCTGGCGCATGGTTTGGATGCCATGCAGCCGCTGCACGTCAGCCTGGCTGTACAGGCGGTACCCTGCGTCCGACCGGCCCGAGGGCTTGAGCAGTCCGACCTCGTCATAGTGGTGCAGCGTGCGCACCGTGAGCCCGGTGCGCCGCGCGAGGTCGCCGACCTTCAGCAGCATGGGATCAGCGGCCGACGGAGATCAGCTCGATCTCGAAGTTCAGCGTGGCGTTGGGGGGAATCACGCCGCCCGCACCGGCTGCACCATAGGCGATGGCAGGTGGGCAGGTCAGCTTGGCCTTGCCACCGGGCTTCATGCGCTGCACGCCTTCGGTCCAGCAAGGGATCACGCGATTGAGCGGGAACGAGGTGGGTTCGCCGCGCTTGTAGGAGCTGTCGAACTCCTTGCCGTCGAGGAACGTGCCCTTGTAGTGCACCTTGACCGTGTCGGTGGCCTTGGGCGATTCGCCCGTGCCGTCTTTGAGTGATTCATAAATCAAGCCGCTGGCCGTTGTGACGGGCTTGGAGGTCTGGGCCATGGCGGCGGGGGCCATCACAACGGTGGCGAGCAAGAGGCACAAGAGGTTTCGCAAAGGGGGCTCCTGAAAGAGTGAATCACAACGCAGCCCGCGATCTTATGCGCGTTCGTGCCACGGCCTGTGGGAGCGGCACCACGAAAAAAGCCCTGGGCACGCGAGCGCCAGGGCTTGGAAGGCCAAGAGCCACGGCAGCGGACGCGCCGCCGGGGTCGCTATGGCAGGGTCAGGCGTAGTCGCTCACCGGGATGCAACTGCAGCTCAGGTTGCGGTCGCCCCACACGTTGTCCACGCGGCCCACGGGCGACCAGTATTTGTTGCTGCGCAGTGCAGCCACGGGGTAGGCAGCCGCTTCGCGGGTGTAGGGGCGGTTCCACTCGCCGCTCAGCAGGCTTTCTGCGGTGTGCGGGGCGTTCTTGAGCGGGTTGTTGTCCTGCGGCAGCTTGCCTGCTTCGATCTGGCGGATCTCGTCGCGGATGGCGATCATCGCGTCGATGAAGCGGTCCAGCTCAAACAGGGTTTCGCTCTCGGTGGGCTCCACCATCAACGTGTTGGGCACCGGGAAGCTCAGCGTGGGCGCGTGGAAGCCGTAGTCAATGAGGCGCTTGGCCACGTCTTCGGCCATCACACCGCTGGTGTCCTTGAGCTGGCGCAGGTCCAGAATGCACTCGTGGGCCACATGGCCGTTTTCGCTCGCGTACAGCGTGGGGTAGTGGTCCTTGAGGCGTGCGCTGATGTAGTTGGCGCTCAGGATGGCGGTTTCGGTGGCCGCCTGCAGGCCTTCGGCGCCCATCATGCGGATGTACATCCAGCTTATGGGCAGCACGGCAGCGTTGCCCAGCGGGGCAGCGCTGACGGCGCCCACGCCGCCTGCCACGCCCGCTGTGGCATGGCCGGGCAGGAAGGGCACAAGGTCTTCCACCACGCAGACGGGGCCGACGCCGGGGCCGCCACCGCCGTGGGGGATGCAGAAGGTCTTGTGCAGGTTCAGGTGGCTCACGTCGCCGCCAAACTCGCCGGGGGCGGCCACACCGACCAGTGCGTTCATGTTGGCGCCGTCCACGTACACGCGGCCGCCGTGGCTGTGCACCAGGGCGCACAGCTCTTTCACGCTGGTCTCGAACACGCCGTGCGTGCTGGGGTAGGTGATCATCACGGCGGCCAGGTTGGCGCTGTGTTGTTCGCACTTGGCTTTCAGGTCCACCAGGTCCACGTTGCCATTGGCATCGCAGGCCGTCACCACCACCTGCATGCCCACCATCTGGGCGCTGGCGGGGTTGGTGCCGTGTGCGCTGCTGGGGATCAGGCAGATGTTGCGGTGGCCTTCGCCACGCGACTCGTGGTAGCCCTTGATGGCCAGCAGGCCAGCGTATTCGCCCTGCGAGCCCGCGTTGGGCTGCAGGCTGATGCCCGCGTAGCCCGTGGCCTGGCACAGCCAGGCGCGCAGCTGCTCGTCCAGCTCCTTGTAGCCCACCAGCTGGTCCGCGGGGGCGAACGGGTGCACGTTGGCGAACCCGGGCCAGGTGATGGGGATCATCTCGCTGGTGGCGTTGAGCTTCATGGTGCACGAGCCCAGCGGGATCATGCTGCGGTCCAGTGCAAGGTCCTTGTCGGACAGCTGGCGGATGTAGCGCAGCATGCCCGTCTCGCTGTGGTGGGTGTTGAACACCGGGTGCGTCAGGTAGCTGCTTGCGCGGCGCAGCTCGGTGGGGATCAGCGGCTCCACGCCCTTTTCAAACGCATCGAAGGTGGGCAGCGCCTGGCCGTCCTTGGCGAAGATCTTCCAGAGCAGCTCGATGTCGGCGCGTGTGGTGGTCTCGTCCAGCGAGATGCACAGGTACTCTTCAAAGTAAATTCGCAGATTGGCGCCCATCTGCACTGCGCGAGCAGCTATGGATTTGGTAGCGGCGCCGGTGTGCAGACTCAGCGTGTCGAAGGTCGCCTGCTCACGCACTGGGGCGCCCAGCTGCTTCAGGCCCTGGGCCAGGACGGCGGTATAGGCAGCCACGCGCTGTGCAATGCGCTTGAGGCCTTCGGGGCCGTGGTACACGGCGTACATGCTGGCGATCACGGCGGGCAGTACCTGGGCCGTGCAGATGTTGGAGGTGGCCTTTTCGCGGCGGATGTGCTGTTCGCGCGTTTGCAGGGCCAGGCGGTAGGCGGGCTTGCCATGCACGTCCACGCTCACGCCCACCAGGCGGCCAGGCATGCTGCGCTTGAATTCGTCGCGGCAGGCCATGTAGGCAGCGTGGGGGCCCCCGGCGCCCATGGGCATGCCAAAACGCTGGGTGGTGCCCACCACAATGTCGGCACCTTGTTCGCCGGGTGGCGTGATGAGGGTGAGCGCCAGCAGGTCGGCCGCCACGATGAAGGCAGCTTGCTTGGCATGGGCCTTTTCCACGTCGGCACGCAGGTCGTCAATGCGGCCGCTGGTGGCGGGGTATTGGGCCAGCACGGCAAAGTAGTCGCCGTCCAGCAGGGTGTTCCATTCTTCGGCCGAATTGGCCAGGCGCACTTCCAGGCCCAGGGGCTTGGCGCGGGTCTGGATGACTTCAATGGTCTGCGGGTGGGCGTCGCCCGCCACCACAAACACGTTGCTCTTGCTCTTGACCGAGCGCTTCGCCAGCGTCATGGCCTCGGCGGCGGCGGTGGCTTCGTCCAGCATGGATGCGTTGGCAATCGGCATGCCCGTCAGGTCGCACACCATGGTCTGGAAGTTGACCAGGGCCTCCATGCGGCCTTGGGAGATTTCGGCCTGGTAGGGCGTGTAGGCGGTGTACCAGGCGGGGTTCTCCAGAATGTTGCGCAGGATGACGCCGGGCGTGTGCGTGCCGTAGTAGCCCTGGCCGATGAAGCTCTTGAGCAGCTGGTTCTTGCCCGCGATGGCCTTGAGTTCTGCCAATGCGGCCGCTTCGGTGAGCGGCGCAGGCAGGTCCATGCCCCGGCTGCGTGCAATGGAGCGCGGCACGATGGATTCGATGAGCGCACGGCGCGAGGCCTCGCCGATCACCGACAGCATGTGCGCTTCGTCGGCCGCGTCGATGCCGATGTGGCGGGGCAGGAATTCGGTGGCGTTTTCAAGCGCGCCAAGGGGGGTGGCGGATTGCATCAGCATGGGGCAGTCTCGTAGGTCGCAGCGGGTTGGGGGCGGTGCCGGGAATAGAGCGCGCACGCGACAGGGCGGCGGGCCGGGCATGGCCCGGCGCCATGCCCTCTGAGTCAGCAGGGATCAGGCGTTCTTGGCGAACTCGGTGTAGGTAGCTTCGTCCAGCAGGGCGTCGAGTTGGCTCGCGTCGGCCAGCTTGACCTTGAAGAACCAGCCAGCGCCCAGCGGGTCGCTGTTGGCAAGGGATGGGTCGGCACGCAGGGCTTCGTTCACTTCGACCACTTCGCCAGAGACGGGCATGTACACATCGGCGGCGGCCTTCACGGACTCGACCACACCTGCCACTTCGCCCTGGGCAAAGCTCTTGCCCACTTCGGGCAGGTCTACAAACACCACGTCGCCCAGAGCGTCCTGCGCGTGGACGGTGATGCCCACCACCGAAGCGTTAGCGTCAGCGGCATTGATCCATTCGTGGTCTTTGGAGAATTTGATCGTCATGGGAAGCTCCTCAAGCAAAGGAAAAAAGTAAAGGAATCTGCAATGTAAGCGGGCGCAGCTTCTGCGCTTCGCTGATGAAATCAGCCGCGGTAGTAATTGGCCGGCACAAACGGCATGGCGCGCACTTCCATGGGCACCACCTTGCCGCGCACGATGGCGTTGACACGGGTGCCGATGGCGGCAAAAGCTGGCGTGACGTAGCCCATGGCCACAGGTTCGTTCACCGTGGGGCCCAGCAGGCCACTGGTGACTTCGCCGATCTTCTGGCCGTCCGTGCTCTGCAGTTCGGTATGCTCGCGCACCGGCACACGTTCCAGCGCGACCAGACCCACACGCTTGCGCGCCAGGGTGGCGGGGTTGTCGATCTGTGCAAGCACCTTGTCGGCACCGGGGAAGCCGCCTGCACGCGCGCCACCGGTGCGGCGCACCTTCTGGATGGCCCAGTTCAGCGCGGCTTCGGGGGGCGTGGTGGTGGTGTCGATGTCGTTGCCATACAGGCACAGCCCTGCTTCGAGGCGCAGCGAGTTGCGCGCGCCCAGGCCGATGGGTTTCACTTCGGGTTGGGCCAGCAGGGCGCGGGCGAGCGTCTCGGCCTGCGCAGCGGGCACCGAGATTTCAAAGCCGTCTTCGCCGGTGTAGCCGCTGCGGGTCACAAAGCAGTCGCAGCCAGCAATGTTGAATGCTCCACCGGTCATGAACACCAGCTTTTCCACTCCGGGCGCGAGGCGGGCGAGGGCGGTGACGGCCTGTGGGCCCTGCAGAGCGAGCAGGGCGTGGTCGGGCATGGGCACCACCTTGCAGCGCTGGCCGATGTGGGCCTGGATATGGGCAATGTCGCCCACCTTGCAGGCGCCGTTGACAATGACGAACAAGGTGGGCTCGCCATCCACCACGCCCTGGTTGAAGAACATCAGATCGTCAATGATCGTGCCTTCGTCGGTCAGCAGCAGACCGTAGCGCTGCTTGCCCACGGGCAGGTCGATCACATCCACGGGCATCAGGGTTTCAAACGCTGCGGCAGCATCGGCGCCAATGAGTTTGAGCTGGCCCATGTGCGACACGTCAAACAGGCCGGCGGCAGTGCGGGTGTGCACATGCTCGGCCATCAGGCCTGAGGGGTACTGCACGGGCATGGAATAGCCTGCAAAAGGCACCATGCGGGCGCCCAGCTCGATGTGCAGGGCGTTCAGAGGCGTGGTGAGCAGGGGGGCAGTGGCTGACATGGCGGAACTCCGGGGCAAATGGGGGCCGCAGCCAAATGGTGGCCACGGGATTTGCCCTGCTGTCCGCTTTACCTGAGAGATTCACCGCAGCGCCCTGGCTGGCCATACGGTTTGCTCCTTCGGTGGATGGCCTGCACACAGATTTTTACTGTGGGGCCATCTCTCTCCAGCAAGGGAACGCCCGCATCGCTGCGGGCGGTTGCCAGTCCTTTTGCCTGAGCGTTCGGCGGGTGCCTGCGCCTTCGGCGGTGCTGCGCGTCCTGGGGACAAGACGGAGCACTCTCTCCTGACCGGGCGATTCTAACTACTTTGCGTAGATCAGATCCCGAAGTGCCAACGAGATCGATGGCACGTAGGTGATGATCAAAAGGCACACCAGAATCACGCCGACGAACGGCAGCAGGTGCTTGATGATCCGGTCCAAGGAGATTCTGGCCACCGTACAGGCAGCAAACAGGTTCACTCCGAACGGGGGCGTGATCATGCCCAGCGCCAGGTTCACCACCATGATGAGGCCGAAGTGCACGGGGTCCACACCGAAGTGCATGGCCACAGGCGCGAGGATGGGGGCCAGCACGATGATCGCCGCGCTGGTCTCGATGAACATGCCGATCACAAACAGTGCCGCGTTCACGCCCAGCAGGAAGAGGGCTGGGGACTGCAGAACCGCCTCCAGCCAGCGGCCGATGGCATCGGGCACGCCCGCGCGCGTAATGAGGAATGCAAACAAGCCGGCGTTGGCAATGATGAACATGATCACCGCCGACGAGATGGCCGATTTGCGCAGGATGGCGAACAGGTCCTTGAGCTTGATCTCGCGGTAGATGACGATGCCCACCACCAACGCGTAAAACACGGCGACGGCTGATGCCTCTGTGGGGGTGAACACGCCGCCATAGATGCCGCCCAGGATGATCACCGGCATCAGCAGCGCCCAGCCCGCCTGCAGCGCGGCCTTGCCAAAGGGCATGCGCCCATCGCCGTCGTTTTTGCCCCAGCCCTTGTACTTGCAGTACAGCCAGACAAACAGCATCAATGCGGCGCTGATCAGCAGCCCGGGGCCGAAGCCGGCGATGAACAGCTCACCAATCGACACCTCGGCGCTCACGCCGTACAGGATCATCGGAATGGAGGGCGGGATGATCACGCCCAACTCGGCACTGGTAGCCTGCAGCGCGGCAGCGTAGCTGGTGGGGTAGCCATGCTTGATGAGTGCGGGAATCAGGATGGCGCCAATCGCAAACGTGGTGGCGACCGACGAGCCGGACACGGCCGCAAAGATCATGCAGGTCAGCACACAGGTCATGGGCAGGCCACCCTGCACGCCGCCGACTATGCTCTTGGCAAACTCCACCAAACGGCGCGAGATGCCTCCGGTCTCCATCAGGTTGCCCGCGAGGATGAAGAAGGGGATGGCTGCGAGCGGAAACTTGTTGATGGCCCCGAACATCTCCTTGACGGAGATGAGCATGTTCGCGTTGGAGGCCTGGATGCCCAGGATGGACGCCAAACCGATGGACACAGCCACCGAGACGGTGAGTGCAAAGCACAGCACCATCGTTGAAATCATGACCAAACTCATAGTTGGACCCCCACGCTCGGCATTGCATGTCCTTGCTGCCCCCCAAGGGGGCCGTTCACTGGCTTGAGGCGGCTCGGCGCGGCGTTCATTGAGCAGTCTCCAGTTCCATACGCAGGGGATCAATGAGGTTGCCAATGATGCCGACGATGCAAAAAAGCCCCCCCACCGGCATGGCGAGGTAGGCCCAGAACATGGACACGGACTCCAGCCCGGCCATGCTCTGCACCCCACCGCGCTGCGCGTAGTCCCAGCCGTACCAGATGATGATGCCGATGAGGGCCAGGGCCGCCAGTGCGACCACCCAGTCCAGCACCCGTTTGATGCGTGGCGGGCTCCAGCGGTACAGCACGTCCACGCTCACCATCGCGCCCTGGCGAAACGCGGCCGGGATGGCCAGGAACACCATCCAGATCAGGCTGAAGCGGATGAGCACTTCGGTCCATTCGGCGGGCTGCTCCAGCACAAAGCGCGTCACGATCTGGAACATGCCCAGGGCCGAGGCCAGGGTCAACATGGCGCAAGCGCCCAGCATGGCGATGAAGGTGGTCCATCGCTCAAAGGTAAGAAAAGCGTTTTTCATGGGGCGATGCCGACCATGGGCAGGTAGGAGGTGATCAGAACCAGCGATGGCTCAAGAATAAAAACGCCCGATAGCGCAATGGCTACGGGCGTTATTAGCTACAAAGGTAATAGCAAAGACCCAAATTACTTGACGTCGCGGATCTTGTCGATGGCAGCCTTGCCGAACTGCTTTTCAAACTCGGCGTTCACAGGGGCCAGAGCCGCCACAAACTTGGCCTTGTCCACATTGTCGATCACGGTCATGCCCTTGGCGCGCAGGTCAGCCACGCCCTTGGCGTCGTCTTCGTCCACACGTGCACGGTTGGCCTTGGTGCCTTCCTTGGCTGCGTCAATGAAGGCCTGCTTGTCGGCTGCCGAAAGCTTGTCGAAAGCTGCCTTGTTCATCACGAAGATGCAGGGCGAATACACATGGCCGGTGAGGGTGAGGTGCTTTTGCACTTGGTCGAATTTGGCCGAGATGATGACGGACAGCGGGTTCTCCTGGCCGTCCACCGTGCCCTGTTGCAGCGCCGTGAACACTTCAGGGAAGGCCATGGGCGTGGTGATGATGCCAAAGCCCTTGTACGCGGCAATGTGCACGGGGTTTTCCATGGTGCGCATCTTCAGGCCCTTCAGGTCACCGGGCTCCTTCACGTCGCGCTTGCTGTTGGTCATGTGGCGGAAGCCGTTCTCGGCCCAGGCCAGTGCCTTGAAACCCTTGGCGTCGAACTTTGACAGCAGGTCCTGGCCGATAGGACCGTCCAGCACCGCACGTGCATGGGCTTTGTCGCGGAACAGGAAGGGGACATCCAGGATCTTGGTCTCGGGCACAAAGTTGGGCACAGGGCCTGTGGAGCTGAAGGCCAGTTCCTGGGTGCCCAGTTGCACGGCTTCGATCGATTCGCGCTCGCCTCCCAAGGCGCCGTTGTAGAACGTCTGGATCTTGTAGCGGCCCCCCGTGCGTTTTTCGACCTCTTTGGCAAACGTGTCGATGGCTACACCCTGGTGGGAGTTCTGGGCCGTCGAGATGCTGATGCGCATGGTGGTCTGCGCAGCAGCGGTGGCCACAAAGCCGAGCGCGAGGCTCAGTCCAACGACGAGTTTGGTCAATTGCATGGTGTCTCCTGTTGATGTTGGGGCACGGGATTGGGGCACTTGGGCTCCTGGCAGAGCCGCCCCTGGCCTTGGTCAAATTATGGCGGTGCAGCATGGCCGCAGGCATCCGGGTTTGTGCTGGTAAGCGTGCTTATCAACTGGGTCACCCGGCGTTTGCAGTTGCATTGGCGACACCTCCTTGGAGCGGAGCGGTTGAGGCCCGTACGTAGTCCGCACGCCACCGACGGATGCAAGCGGCTATTCACTATTCAGTGTGTGGAGGCATCTGGAATGCCAAGGGCCCCGTGCTGGCGGTAACCAGCCGGGGCCTTGTCAATTTGTGCGCTCCGGTAAGAGCGCCTTGATGGAAGAAGTATGCGCCGGGTGCTGCAGATGAATTTGCTGAATTTGGCGCATTCTGTTGAACATGCAGAATAATTTTCTGCATCTGAATGATTTGCTGAATAATCAGGCCGATGGATCGACTGGATAGAAAAATTCTCGCTGTCTTGCAGGCCAACGCTCGCGCCAGCCTGCAAGAAATAGGGCAGACCGTGGGCCTGAGCCCGTCGCCCTGCTGGGGGCGCATCAAAAAGATGGAAGAGGCGGGTGTCATCCAGGGCTACACGGTGCGCATCAATCCTCAGTCCCTTGACCTGGCCGACACGGTACTGGTGCAGGTCACCCTCGACAGCCATTCGGACAACACACTCGAAAAGTTTGGCGAGACACTGGCCAGCATTCCCGAAGTGATCGAGGCGCACCTGGTCTCCGGTGACTACGACTACCTGCTGCGCATCGTCGTCAAGGACACCCGCGATTACGAGCGCCTGCTGCGCGAGAAGCTCTACAAGATTAAAGGCATACGGCACAGCCGCTCCAGCTTTGTGCTGCGGACCTTGAAGAAGGCAGACCTGCCCTTGTTCACCGGGTAGGCCGTTCATGTGGCGTGGCAAGACGCCGGAGATTTCTTGCAGATAACTGGCAACGCACTTTTGGCCAGCGCCCCAACTGCGAGCAGTTCTGCGTTGTGACCTTGAAATGCGACGGCACAATCGCTTTTACAGCGCGGTGTCTGCCGGAAAAAGGCGGCTGGATTTCCACACCGCGCACCATCGCAGTGCGCCCGTCTGGGCAGTGCGCAGAGCTGTTTGAGTAAAAGCACACCCAGCCCTTCCGAAGAACACCATGAACCTGCGTTTTGTCGAAGCCTTCTACTGGGTGGCCTCTCTCAAGAGCGTGACACGCGCTGCCGAGAAGCTGTTTCTGACCCAGTCCGCCATGTCCAGCCGCATCTCCGCGCTCGAAGAAGAGCTGGGCGTGCTATTGCTGGACCGGCGCGACAAGCATTTCAAACTCACGGTGGCCGGTGCCCGGTTCCTGGTGTATGCCAAGCGCATGCTGGAGCTGCAGCGCCAGCTCAAATCCGAGATGGGATCGGGCGGACCGTTGGAGGTGTCGATCCGCCTGGGGGCCATCGAATCGGTCTTGCACTCATGGCTCATTCCGTGGGTGGAACAGCTGCGCAAGGACAACCCGTTGCTGGAGCTGGAGCTGACGGTGGAGACCACCCCGGTGTTGCTCGACCAGGTCCGCCGCGGCACGCTGGATGCCGTGTTCGCGGCCCTGCCGGCGGCGGCGGATGGCATCCGTAGCCAGGCGGTGACGCCCATGGAGATGGTGTTTGTGGGCAACAGCAAAACGCACCGCAAGCGTCGCTATGCGCTGGAAGATTTTGCAGGCGCTGACATCCTGACTTTCCAGCGCGGCTCGCAGCCGCACGTGTCCCTGCTCGACACGTTGCGCCAGGCCCAGGTAGAGCCGCGTTGCGTGCACACCATCTCGTCGATTTCTGCCATGGTGCAGTTGGTGCAAGGCGGCTTTGGCGTGGCCACGCTGCCACGTCTGGCAGTGCAGCGCCTGCTGGCGTTCCCTGACTTGCGAGCCCTGGCGTGCGATACGGCATTGCGGCCACTGCCCATTCACGTGAGCTACCGCGAAGACCCTTCATCGCCCGCCATGGAGGCCGTGGTGCGTTCGGCGCTGGACTTCATTGAGCAGCAACAGCCCGCGCCAGCCCGCCGCCCTCGCAAGGGCTGAGCCTTCTGTCAAAACATCTCGACGCACCCTGGCGGGTGCGCTCGGCATACGTTTTTTTCTCCGGCATTCCAATGGTCCGGTGGCGTCAGGGTTTACCCGTAAATTTTCTCTCGGGGTTTTCCCTTGGCACCAAGATGGTTCGCATCTCCCCAATGGAGTGCATGGAAAAAATCGATGACGTGATAGAAATTTTTTGAATTTGCCAGGGTCGTTCACACCCCAACACAATCTGCCCAACGTCATGCAATTGACATTTCTCAATGCAAGGAAAAACGGTGGACTTCGTTCAAGAAAATTCGCTCGCGGTGTTTGGCCCTGAAGGTGCCAGCAACCCGATCCATGTCCGTGACACCATCCGCAAGGGCCTGTGGACATCGCACACCAGTGGCCTTGCAGATGGCCATGTTCAGGGCAACGTCGTCATCCTGCCCGAGGTGCTCGCCAGTGACTTCCTGCGGTTCTGTCAACGCAACCCCAAGCCTTGCCCTGTGCTGGCGGTCAGTGAGCCCGGACAGTTCACCTTGCCTTCACTGGGCAAGGGCATCGACATTCGCAGCGATGTGCCGCTCTATCGCATCTGGCGTCACGGTGAAATGTCGGAAGAGGTGGCGGACATCGCCAGCCTCTGGCGCTCTGACTTGGTCACCTTCGTTCTCGGTTGCTCGTTCTCGTTCGAGTTCGCATTGATCGAGGCAGGCATCCGCCTGCGCCACGTCGAGGAAGGCAAGAACGTAGCCATGTTCCGCACCAATGTGCAAACCGAGCCGGCGGGCCCCTTCGGTGGCCCCATGGTGGTGACCATGCGTCCCATGCCTGCAGCAGATGTGATTCGGGCGGTGCAGGTCACCTCGCGGTTTCCCAATGTGCACGGCGCACCGGTGCACATTGGTGACCCGGCTCTCATCGGCATCGCCGATCTGTCCCGGCCCGACTATGGCGATGCCGTAGCGCTGATGCCCGGTGAGATCCCTGTTTTCTGGGCCTGCGGTGTCACACCCCAGTCCGCCATCCTCAGCGCCCAACCGGCCTTCTGCATCACCCATGCCCCGGGTTGCATGCTGATCACCGATCTTCTCAACCACCAACTCGCCAGCTTCTAAGCGGCTTACCCCAGGAGTCTCCCCATGAAAAAATTTGCACTGTGTATGACGGCTGCCCTCAGCGTGTGTGCGGCCCAGGCCCAGGTCAAGTGGGACCTGCCCACCGGCTACGGCGCCAATAGCTTCCAGACGCAGAACGTGCAGCAGTTTGCCGATGAAGTGGACAAGCTCACCGGCGGCAAGCTCAAGATCACCCTGCACCCCGGTGGTTCGCTGTACAAGGCCAACGAAATCAAGCGCGCGGTGCAGACCGGGCAGGTGCCTTCGGCCGAGTTCATCCTGTCGGGCGCTACCAACGAGAACCCGCTGTTTGGCGTGGACTCCATCCCCTTCCTGGCGACCACCTATGCAGAGTCCAAACGCCTGTACCTGGCCGCCAAGCCCGCACAAGAGAAGCTGCTGGCCGCCCAGGGCGTGAAGGTGCTGTTCTCGGTGCCATGGCCCGGCCAGTCGCTGTATTCGCTCAAGCCGGTGAGCACGCCTGCAGACTTTGCGGGCACCAAGATGCGCGCTTACAACCCTGCCACCACGCGCATTGCCCAGCTGCTCAAGGCGCAGCCTGTGACGATCCAGCTGTCGGAGCTGGGCCAGGCCCTGGCGACCAACACGGTGCAGAACTTTCTGACGTCGAGCGCCAGCGGCGTGGAGTCCAAGCTGTATGAGCAGGTCAAGTACTTCTACCCTGTCAGCGCGTGGCTGCCGCGCAATGCCACTGTGGTGAACCAGAAGGCCTTTGACGCCCTCGACAAGCCTCTGCAGGACGCGGTGCTCAAAGCCGCAGCTGCCGCCGAAGAACGCGGCTGGGCCACCAGTGAACGTGTGGACAAGGAGTTCATCAAGGAACTGTCGGCCAAAGGCATGTCGGTGGCCGAGCCCAGCGACAGCATCAAGAAGGAGCTGGCGAGCATTGGCGAATCCATGACCGCCGACTGGGTGAAATCGGCCGGGGCCGAGGGGCAGGCCATCATCGACGCCTACCGCAAGAAGTAGTCGCGTCTGGACATGTCAGAAGGCCCCCACGGGGCCGGGTAGCGCACCGCGCGCTACCCCCTCAATCTCGTTACCGCTCCCCCTCTTTTCAAGCGTTACAGGAGTACGCCATGGACAAGCTCGTCCGAAATTTTTACAGGCTGCTGATGCTGCTGTCCGGCCTGTCGATGCTGGCCGCGTTCGGCGCAGTCACGCTGGGCGTTTTTGCCCGCGAAGTCATCCACCTCAACATCGACGGGCTCGATGCCTACGCGGGTTACGCCATTGCCGCCGCTTTGTTCTTTGCGCTGCCCAGCACGCTGCAAAACGGCGATCACATCCGCGTGACGCTCATCCTGGACAGGCTGCCCGCCCGCTGGCGCAGTGCCTTCGAGTGGTTCTGCCTGGTCAGCGCGCTGGTGCTGTCCGTGTACATCGCCTGCTATGCCGTGCGTTCGGTGTGGATCTCTTACATCACCCACGACATTTCGCCAGCGGCCGACGCGTCTCCGCTGTGGATTCCGCAGATCAGCATGGCCATGGGCTGCATTGGTTTTGCGCTGGCGTTTGCCCATGCGCTGGTGTTGCGCTTCCAGGGGACGGCCTTCATGGCTGTGTCCGAAGCCGCACGTTCCGAATAACCCGATCCAGGAGACCTCATCATGGACGTCATCATCGCTTTGGGTCTGATCGTTGTGCTGTTCGCTGTGCTCGGGTCGGGCCTGTGGATCGGCCTGTCACTGCTGGCAGTGGCTCTGGTCGGCATGGAGCTTTTTACCAACCGGCCGGTGGGCGACAGCATGATGCTGACCATCTGGGGGTCGACCTCCAGCTGGACGCTGACGGCTTTACCGCTGTTCTTGTGGATGGGCGAGATCCTGTTCCGCAGCAAGCTGTCGAGCAGCATGTTCAAGGGCCTGGCGCCCTGGCTGGAGCGTTTGCCCGGCCGCCTGCTGCACGTCAACGTGGTGGGCTGCACCATCTTCGCCGCCATCTCGGGATCATCGGCCGCCACTTGCGCCACCATCGGCAAGATCACGCTGCCTGAACTCAAGCAGCGCGGCTATCCCGATGACATCTCCGTGGGCACGCTGGCCGGTGCCGGCACTCTCGGCCTGCTCATTCCGCCTTCGATCATCATGATCGTCTACGGCGTGGCGGCGAACGTATCGATTTCCAAGCTGTTCCTTGCGGGGGTGATTCCGGGGCTGATGCTGGCTGCGCTGTTCATGGGCTACATCATCGTGTGGGCCTTGTTCAACAGAGACAAGGTGCCTGCGCCTGACGCCCGCCTCAGCTTTGTGCAAAAGCTGTATGCCTCCCGCCACCTGATTCCCGTCGTGTCGCTCATTGTCGTGGTGCTGGGCGCCATCTACAGCGGCATTGCCACCGCTACCGAAGCTGCGGCGCTGGGTGTGGCCGGGTCGTTGATCCTGGCCAAGATCGAGGGTTCGCTGAACTGGGAGCGCTTCAAGGAAGGGCTGGTCGCCGCCTGTCGCGTGTACTGCATGATCGGCCTCATCCTGGCTGGTGCCGCGTTCCTGACGCTGGCCATGGGCTTCATTGGCCTGCCACGGCACCTGGCCGAGTTCATCGGGGCGCTGCACCTGTCGCCCTTTGCGCTGATGCTGCTGCTCATCGTGTTCTTCATTGTGCTGGGCTGCTTCCTGGACGGCATCTCCATGGTGGTGCTGACCATTGCGGTGCTGCTGCCCACGGTGGAGGCTGCAGGCTTTGACCTGGTGTGGTTCGGCATCTTCATCGTGCTGGTGGTCGAGATGGCGCAGATCACGCCGCCCGTGGGCTTCAACCTCTTCGTGTTGCAGGGCATGACGCGGCGCGAAGTGACCTGGATTGCACGCACGGCCTTGCCTCTGTTCGCTCTGATGATTGTGGCCGTCGTGATGACGTACTTCGTGCCCGATGTCGTGCTCTGGCTGCCACGCCAGATGCAGGGCTGACCCCCCGCACCCACGCCTGAAACGTCCGCACAGGAGTTCCCCATGAAGACCTTGGTGTTGTTGGCCGCGTTCGCCGTGGCCCCGGTGCTGCACGCCCAGACCCAGTGGAAGCTGGCCACGGGCTACCGCGCGGACACGTTTCATACCCGCAATCTCGTGCAGTTTGCGCAGGATGTGGAGCGTGCCTCTGCAGGCGCTCTGCGCATCGAGGTCCATGCCAACAACGCCTTGTTCAAGCTGAACGAGATCCCCCAGGCCGTGCAGGAGGGTAAGGCCCAGGCGGGAGAGACCATCATGACCACCCTGGTGCGGGACATCCCCATTGCGGGGGCGGATGCCGTGCCCTTTGTGGTGCGCAGCTATGCCGACGCGCGGCGCATGTGGGACGTGCAGCGCCCGTTGATCGAGTCGCACATGGCCAGCAAGGGGCTCAAGGCGCTGTACGCCGTGCCCTGGCCGCCGCAGGGGCTGTTCTCGATCAACCCCGTGCGCTCATCCGCCGACTTCAAGGGCACGCGCATGCGCACCTACAACCCCGGCACCGTGCGCATTGCCGAGCTGCTGGGCGCTACGCCCGTGGATGTGCCGATGGTGGAAGTCAACCAGGCTCTGTCGGCGGGCAAGCTCGATTCCATGATCACTTCGGCCCTCACGGGGGTCGAGAACCAGGTCTGGGGCCAGATCAAGCAGTACTACGGCATCAACGCCTGGTTTCCCAAGAACATCGTTTTTGTGAACCAGCAGGCTTTTGACGCGCTGCCTGCACCCACACGCCAGGCGGTGACCAAGGCTGCCGCCGAGGCAGAAACGCGCGGCTGGGCCATGAGCGCTGCGGTGGCCGAAGAGTCGGTGGCCGAGCTGCAGCGCAAGGGCATCAAGGTGGATCGTGCGCCAGCAGATTTTGATGCCGAACTCAAGCGCCTGGGCGAACGGTTCTCGCGCGAGTGGGTGCGCTCTGTGGGCAGCGAGGCCAACCAGATCTTCATCCCGTACTACACGCAGCGCTGACCTTTCCTGCACGCCTTTCAGGAGAAGCACCATGCACACACCCTCGGACACCATCGAGATGTACCTGCGCGCCAAGGATCTCAATCGCCCGCACCTCATTGCGCAAGCCTTTGCCGGTGGTGCGCTGCTGCAGATGGAAATGCGCCAGGGCGACGAGCAGGCCCCAGCATGCACCCTGGGCCGCGAGGCCATTGCCGAGACCCTGGTGCGCAACTTTGGCCGCGCTTACGAAAACGCCTACACCTTCTGCCTGACCGAGCCTCCAGCCCCGGCCTGCGCCGACTTTCACTGCCTGTGGCTGTCGGCCATGACGGCCAAGGACAACCGCGCCGTGTGTGTGGCGGGCGGCCAATACCACTGGCGATTTGCCCCCGGCAACCGCCTGGCGCAGGAGCTTCGCATCGTGATCGACACCATGCAGACCCTGCCGCCCGCCGACATCTTGCCCGTGATGGCCTGGGCCGCTTCGCTGGCAAGCCCCTGGTGCCCTGTGGAGCGGGCTCTGGCCACCGCACCCCCCATTCCTGCCGTGTGGCAGGTCATGCAAAGGCTGGCCCCCGCCCACCTTGCCATCGCCTAGCCACACAGCCACCACCTCTTTCCATTTTTTTATCTCGGAGCCACTACACATGACCACCATGACACCCCAAACGCACACCCCACGCTGGCAGTTCTGGATCGACCGGGGCGGCACTTTCACCGACATCGTGGCCAAGCGGCCCGATGGCTCCCTGACCACCCACAAGTTATTGTCCGAGAACCCCGAGCAGTACAAGGATGCCGCCGTGGCGGGCATCCGCCACCTGCTGGGCCTGAAGCCTGGCGAGCCCGTCACGCCCGCGCTGGTGGAGTGCGTGAAGATGGGCACCACGGTAGCCACCAACGCACTGCTGGAGCGCAAGGGCGAGCCCACGCTGCTGGTCACCACACGCGGCTTTCGCGATGCACTGCGCATCGCTTACCAGAACCGCCCGCGCCTGTTTGACCGCCACATCCAGCTGCCCGAGCTGCTCTACACCGAAGTCATCGAGGCCCGCGAACGCATGGGCGCCCATGGTGGCGTGCTGCAGAACCTGGACGAAGCCACTTTGCGCGGTGACCTGCTGGCCGCCTATGGTCGCGGGCTGCGCAGCGTGGCCATTGTGTTCATGCACGGCTACCGCTACACGCAGCACGAGCAGGCGGCCAAGCGCATCGCCCAAGAAGTGGGCTTCACTCAGATCAGCACCTCGCACGAAACCAGCCCCATGATGAAGTTCGTGAGCCGGGGCGATACCACGGTGGTCGATGCCTACCTGTCGCCCATCCTGCGCCGCTACGTGGAGCAGGTGGCCAGCGAGATGCCGGGCGTTAAGCTGTTCTTCATGCAGTCCTCGGGCGGGCTCACCGATGCGGGCACGTTTCAGGGCAAGGACGCGATCCTGTCCGGCCCTGCAGGCGGCATCGTCGGCATGGCGCGCACAGCGGGCCTGGCCGAGCACGAAAAGGTCATCGGCTTTGACATGGGCGGCACCAGCACCGACGTGAGCCACTACGCGGGTGCCTTTGAGCGCGAGTTCGAGACCCACGTGGCGGGCGTTCGCATGCGCGCTCCCATGATGAGTATCCACACTGTGGCGGCGGGCGGTGGCTCGGTGCTGGCCTACGATGGCGCCCGTTTCCGCGTGGGCCCCGAGAGCGCCGGTGCCAACCCCGGCCCTGTGAGCTACCGCCGGGGCGGCCCCCTGGCCGTGACCGATGCGAACGTGATGGTGGGCAAGGTGCAGCCCCGTTATTTCCCCAGCGTGTTCGGCCCCGCAGCCAACGAAACGCTGGACGCTGACGCGGTGCGCGCCCGCTTTGAAGAGATTGCGACGCAGACCCAGCGCAAGCCCGAAGAAGTGGCCGAAGGCTTCATCCAGATTGCCGTGCAGCAGATGGCCAACGCCATCAAGAAGATCAGCGTGGCGCGCGGCTATGACGTGACGCGCTACACCCTGCAGTGCTTTGGTGGTGCAGGCGGCCAGCACGCTTGCCTGGTGGCCGATGCCCTGGGTATGTCGCGCGTGTTCGTGCACCCCTTGGCTGGTGTGCTCAGCGCCTACGGCATGGGCCTGGCTGACCAAACGGTGATCCGCGAGCAGGCGGTGGAGATGCCGCTGGCGGCTGAATCTCTGCCCTTGATCGCCGAGCGCCTGGATACGCTGGGCGCTGCCGCGCAGGCCGAGCTGGAGCGCCAGCAGGTCAGCACCAACCCCGTGCAGGTGCGCCACAACGTGCATGTGCGCTACGAGGGCACGGACTCGGCCCTGGTCGTGCCGTTTGGCGACATGGCCTGCATCCAGGCAGCCTTTGAGGCCGCCTACCGCCAGCGTTTTGCCTTCCTCATGGCGGGCAAGGGCCTGGTGGTGGAGGCGGTGTCGGTCGAAGCCATGATTGCCGGTGACGCCCCTGCCGAGCCGCGCCTGCCCGTGCACCCGCACCGCAAGCACCCGCAGCGCGAGGTGGTCCAGATGTACTCGGGCGGCGCCTGGCACGACGCGGCCCTGGTGGTGCGCGAGGACCTGCACCCCGGCGACGTGATCCCCGGCCCGGCCATCATTGCCGAGAAGAACACCACCACCGTGGTGGAGCCTGGCTGGTCTGCGCGCCTGACCGATCTGGACCACCTAGTGCTGGACCGCGTCACTGCCCGCAAGGTGCAGTACGCCGCAGGCACCACGGTGGACCCGGTGCTGCTGGAGGTGTTCAACAACCTGTTCATGAACATTGCCGAGCAGATGGGGTTGCAACTGCAGAACACGGCGTACTCGGTCAACATCAAGGAGCGTCTGGACTTCAGCTGTGCGCTGTTTGACGCGGCAGGCAACCTGATCGCCAACGCGCCCCACATGCCCGTGCACCTGGGGTCCATGGGCGAGAGCATCAAGACCGTGATCCGCGAGAACGCGGGCAAGATGCACCCGGGCGACGTGTACATGCTCAACGACCCGTACCACGGGGGCACCCACCTGCCGGATGTGACGGTGATCACCCCGGTGTACGTGGCCGAGGGCAACGAGCCCACGTTTTATGTGGGTAGCCGGGGCCACCACGCGGATATTGGCGGCACCACACCGGGCTCCATGCCCCCGTTCTCCACACGCATCGATGAAGAAGGCGTACAGATCAACAACGTGAAGCTGGTGGACCGGGGCATCTTTCTGGAAGAGGAAGTGCGCACCCTGCTGGCCACGGGCGGCGGCACCACGCCATACCCCAGCCGCAACCCGCAGCAGAACCTGGCGGACCTGCGCGCACAGATCGCTGCGAACGAAAAGGGCGTGCAGGAGCTGTCGAAGATGGTGGACCAGTTTGGCCTGGATGTTGTGCAGGCCTACATGCGCCATGTGCAGGACAACGCCGAAGAGTCCGTGCGCCGTGTGATCACGCAGCTCAAGGACGGTAACTTCACCCTGCCGCTGGACAACGGCGCGCAGATCAGCGTGTCGGTCAAGGTCAATGTGGCTGAGCGCAGCGCGGTCATCGACTTTGCAGGCACCAGCCCGCAGCAGATGAACAACTTCAACGCCCCGCGTGCGGTGTGCATGGCGGCCGTGCTGTATGTGTTCCGCACGCTGGTGGACGACGACATCCCGCTCAACGCCGGCTGCCTCAAGCCCCTGCAGGTCATCATTCCGCAAGGCTCCATGCTCAACCCCAACCCGCCGGCCTCGGTGGTGGCGGGCAATGTGGAGACCTCCACCTGCATCACCAACGCGCTGTTTGGCGCCCTGGGCGTGATGGCGGGCAGCCAGCCCACCATGAACAACTTCACCTTCGGCAACGCGCAGTACCAGTACTACGAAACCATTGCCGGTGGCAGCGGTGCGGGTGCGGTGCTGGACGCCTCGGGCCGTGCGGTGCGCGGCTTTGACGGCACCAGTGTGGTCCAGACCCACATGACCAACTCGCGCCTGACCGATCCCGAGGTGCTGGAGTTCCGCTTCCCGGTGGTGCTCGACAGCTACGAGATCCAGCGCGGCTCGGGCGGTGCAGGCCGTTGGGCGGGCGGGGACGGTGGCGTGCGGCGCGTGCGCTTCCTGGAAGCGATGACGGCCAGCATCCTGTCCAACGGGCGACTGAACCCCGCCTTTGGCATGGCGGGCGGCCAGCCCGGCAAGCCCGGTGCCAACCGCGTGCTGCGTGCCAACGGCCAGGTGGAGGAACTGGGCCACATTGGCGCGGCGCTGATGGAGCCGGGCGATGTGTTCGAGATCGCCACCCCCGGCGGTGGCGGCTTTGGCGAATGTGTCACGTCCTGATGTGATGGATTACTGACCCACCCGGTGGGACCAGTGCTGTGTGCTGCGAGTCAGCGAGGACCCACGGTGCACGGCGCTGGCCACCACCGGCTTCCACCCCCGCACGGTGCGGGATATGAAACAGGAGAACGCTCATGAACAATTTGCCCGCCACATCCGGGGCGCCTGGCGGCGCCGCCTTCTCCGCCGCACCAGCAGGCGCGGAGTTCAGCCGTGCCGTGCCAGACGCTGCCGCTCAGAGCCCAGCACCTGCCCGGCGCCGCCGGACTCTGAGCGTGGGGCAAAAGCTGGCGGCCAGCTTTGGCATCCTGGGCTTTGCGGTGGCGCTGCTGGGGGCCACCACCTGGCTCACAGGGCAGGACACAAGCCGCCAGGCCACGTTGCTGACCACGGAGCAACTGCCCATTGAGCGCACCGTGCGTGACTGGAAAACCCAGTCGGTCTATATCGGCCAGATTGCGTTGCGCGCCACGTTGTCGTCCGATGTGTTCCCCTTGGTGGCCGAAATGCGCAACCAAATCGCTGCCGAAGACGCGATGCGCAAGCGCATTGATGAAGCGCTGACCAAGGCGTCTTCCAGTGAGAGCGCGAGGCCCCTGTGGGCACAGGCCCAGGCCGAGCGCCAGAAATACGCCGTGCTGCGGGACGCGCTGGTGCAGAACGCCCTCGAAGCCAAGATCATCAGCCAGAAGGAGCTGCAGGAGCACGCCGCCGCGTTGACCCAATACCTGCGGTCCATCGACCAGTTGCTCGCGGCGTCGGAGCAGTCCTCCCTGAACGCGGGCGACAGCATGATTGCCGACGCATCCCGTGCGCAATGGATCAGCGCCGTGGCGGTGCTGGTGGTGGTGGCGCTGTCGGCGCTGTTTGGCTGGCTGCTGCGGCGCTCCATCGTGTTACCGCTGCGCCAGGCCTCCGAGGCGGCCGCTGTGGTGGCGCAGGGCGACCTCACGGTGCGCATGCCAACCCAGCGCACCGACGAGATCGGCCAGCTGCTCACTGCGCTGGACAAGATGGTCGAGTCACTGCACTACGTGGTGACCGAGGTGCGTGACTCGGGCGAATCCATCCATGTGGCCAGCTCCGAAGTGGCCGCAGGCAACACCGATCTGAGCATGCGCACCGAGCACGCGGCGAGCAACCTGCAGCAGACGGCGGCCAGCATTGCCCAACTGGCGCAGATGGTGGCCGCCAATGCCGACAGCACGCGCCAGGCCAACGCGCTGGCGCTCAACGCCACCGAAGTGGCCAGCAAGGGGGGCGAAGTGGTCAACCAGGTGGTCAAGACCATGGAAGAGATCAATGCCAGCAGCAAGAAGATCGCCGACATCGTGGGCATCATCGACGGTATTGCGTTCCAGACCAACATCCTCGCGCTCAATGCGGCCGTGGAGGCGGCCCGTGCGGGCGAGCAGGGGCGCGGCTTTGCCGTGGTGGCCAGCGAGGTGCGGGGCCTGGCCGGGCGCAGCGCCAATGCGGCGCGCGAGATCAAGGCGCTGATCTCCACCAGCGTGGACAAGGTGAGTGACGGCGCCCGGCTGGTGGTGACAGCAGGGTCCACGATGGGCGACATCGTGCAAAGCGTGGAGCGTGTGACCACGCTGATGTCGGAGATCAACGAGGCCAGCAGCGAGCAGAGCACGCAGATCGGCCAGGTGAGCCAGGCGGTGGACCAGCTCGACCACATGACGCAGCAGAACGCCGCGCTGGTGGAGCAGGGCGCCGCAGCGGCCCAGAGCCTCAAGGACCAGGCCAACCGGCTGGCGGGTGCGATGGGGCAGTTTCAGCTCACGCGCGCAGCCGCATGAGGAGGGGTATTGCGCTGCAGATCGGACTGATTTTCATGAAAAAGGGCCTGCAGTGCAGGCCCTTCAAGCGCAAGGTGCTATGAATTTTGACGGTGCTTACATGCCCGCGTAGTTCGGGCCACCGCCGCCTTCCGGCGTGACCCACACGATGTTCTGCGTGGGGTCCTTGATGTCGCAGGTCTTGCAGTGCACGCAGTTTTGCGCGTTGATCTGCAGGCGCTGGGCCTCGCCGCCCTTGGTCGTGTCGGGCACAAACTCGTACACACCCGCCGGGCAGTAGCGTGCCTCGGGGCCGGCGTACTTGGCCAGGTTGATGTTGACCGGCACGCTCGGGTCCTTGAGCGTGAGGTGGGCGGGCTGGTTCTCTTCGTGGTTGGTGTTGCTGATGAATACGCTGGAGAGGCGGTCGAACGTGAGCTTGCCATCGGGCTTGGGGTAGACGATGGGCTTGCACTCGGCGGCAGGCTTCAGGTACGCGTGGTCGGGCTTGTCGCGGTGCAGCGTCCAGGGGATGTGGCCGCGCAGCACAAACTGCTCAAAGCCGTTCATCAGCGTGGCGGTGGTCAGGCCGTACTTGAACCAGTTCTTGAAGTTGCGGTCCTTGTTCAGCTCGGTATGCAGCCAGCTCTTTTCGAAGGCTTCGGGGTAGGCGGTCAGCTCGTCGTGCTGGCGGCCTGCCACCACGGCGTCATAAGCGGCTTCGGCGGCCAGCATGCCGGTCTTGATGGCGGCGTGGCTGCCCTTGATGCGACCCACGTTCAGGTAGCCCGCGTTGCAGCCCACCAGTGCGCCGCCCGGGAACACCGTCTTGGGCAAAGCGTTGATGCCGCTGGCGTTGATGGCGCGCGCGCCATAGGACAGGCGCTTGGCGGTGATCTCGCCCTTTTCGTTTTCGAAGTAGTAGCGGACGTTGGGGTGTGTCTTCCAGCGCTGGAATTCTTCGAACGGACTCAGGTAGGGGTTGGCATAACCCAGGCCGGTGACGAAGCCCAGGGCCACCTTGTTGCCCTCCAGGTGGTACAGGAAGGCACCGCCGTAGGTGTCGTTCTCCATGGGCCAGCCGGCGGTGTGCATCACAAAGCCGGGCTGGTGCTTCTTGGGGTCGATTTCCCACAGCTCCTTCACGCCGATGCCGAAGCTTTGCGGGTCGCGGTCCTTGTCGAGGTGGAACTTGGCGATCAGCTGCTTGCCCAGGTGGCCGCGTGCGCCTTCGGCAAACACGGTGTACTTGCCTAGCAGTTCCATGCCCAGCTGGAAGTTCTCGGTGGGCTCGCCGTCCTTGCCAATACCCATGTTGCCGGTGGCCACGCCCTTGACGGAGCCGTTGTCGTTGTAGAGCACTTCAGCGGCCGTAAAGCCGGGGAAGATTTCCACGCCCAGGGCTTCGGCCTGTTCGCCCAGCCACTTGGTCAGGTTGCCCAGGCTGATGATGTAGTTGCCATGGTTCTGCGCAAACGGCGGCAGGAACATGTTGGGCACACGGAAGCCCGACTTTTCGCTCAGGAAGATGTAGGCGTCGTCGGTGACGGGCTGGTTCAGCGGAGCGCCGCGCTTTTTCCAGTCGGGGATCAGCTCGGTCAGGGCCTTGGGGTCCATGATGGCGCCCGACAGGATGTGTGCACCGGGCTCGGAGCCTTTTTCCAGCACCACCACCGAGACGTCCTGGCCTTTTTCGGCCGCCAGTTGCTTCAGGCGGATCGCAGTGGCAAGGCCGCCAGGGCCGCCGCCAACGACCACCACGTCGTATTCCATGGATTCGCGGGGGCCGTATTGGGCGAGGATTTCTTCGTTGGTCATGGGCTTCTCGTCGGGCGTTTGATAATGGATTATTTTCTACAGAGCGCCGACCGCGCCCTGTCTGTCTGGCGACTGATTGTATTCACGGAATATAGACAATCGAACGACCGTTCTATTTTGATCAGTAGGGAGACTCTAAATGGCATACAGCATTGACTTGTCCGGCCGCGTGGCCTTCATCACGGGCGCCTCCAGCGGCCTGGGCGCGCAGTTTGCCCGCACGCTGGCCCGCGCGGGCGCAGGCGTGGTGCTGGCCAGCCGCCGGGTGGAAAAACTCAAGGAGCTGCGTGCCCGCATCGAAGGCGAGGGCGGTGACGCCCATGTGATCGAGCTGGACGTGACCGACCACGACTCCATCAAGTCCGCCGTGGCCCATGCCGAGACCGAAATGGGGTCGATCGACATCCTGGTGAACAACTCGGGCGTGAGCACCACGCAGCGCATCCAGGACGTGACGCCCGAGGACTACGATTTCATTTTCGACACCAACGTGAAGGGCGCCTTCTTTGTGGCGCAAGAGGTGGGCAAGCGCATGCTGGCCCGCTCGCGCGGCGCAGCGCCGGGCAGCTTCACCGGCGGGCGCATCATCAACATCGCGTCGATGGCGGGCCTGAAGGTGCTGCCGCAAATTGGCGCGTATTGCATGAGCAAGGCCGCCGTGGTGCAGATGACCCGGGCGATGGCCCTGGAGTGGGGCCGGTTCGGCATCAACGTGAATGCGATCTGCCCCGGCTATATCGACACGGAAATCAACCACCACCACTGGCAGACCGAGCAGGGCAAGAAGCTCATGGACATGCTGCCGCGCAAGCGCGTGGGCCAGCCGCAGGACCTGGATGCGCTGCTGGTGATGCTGGCCAGCGACCAGAGCCATTTTGTGAACGGCGCGGTGATCGCTGCCGACGACGGCTTCGCGGTCTGATCCCCGGGGTACGGGCGGCTATGAAAATCGAAATCCCTGAGGTCAAGAAGCTGGTCTTTGAGATGCGGTTCCCGGTGCGCTGGGGTGACATGGATGCAATGGGCCATGTCAACAACACCGTGTACTTTCGCTACCTGGAAACCGCGCGCATCGAGTGGATGGTGTCGGTGGGCTGCAACCCTGACCCGCGCGGGCAAGGACCGGTCATCGTCAATGCGTTCTGCAACTTTTACAAGCAGCTCGAATACCCGGCCGATGTGCTTCTCAAGCTCTACGTGAGCGACCCGGGCCGCACCACGTTCGAGACCTGGGGCACGATGGAACGCGTGGACCAGCCGGGCGTGATTTGTGCGGCGGGCGGCGCCACAACGATCTGGGTGGACTTTCCGCAGCAGAAGGCCGCACCGCTGCCGGACTGGATGCGGGCACTGGTGACGGCTGGTTGATCCGCAGGGCGGGCCCCTGCCTCGGTGGGGGTTTTCTGCACCCGTTTGGGGATCATTTTGGCCGGTAGCGCAGGTATCACATGCCTGAGTTGCTATCAAAAACATAGTTTTCGGGCTGGCGTGGATTGGTTTGCGGCCGACGTGCAACCCCTCCATCTGGACCGCGTGCACGCTACGGCCCAGCGGCTTGCAGTGGCGCTTGCAGGGTAACCTCGTTCAATTTGTTACCTGTTAGGATGGCCTGAAGGACGACCGAAGAAAACGAATAGAGCCGGGGAAGGAGACTCCCCACCCTGCACCGACGTGCCGTTTTGTGCTTTCTGAATGAATCCATCCATCCAAGCAAGCGCAGCTGCCAACAGCATCCACAAGGTGACCAATCTGGTCATCGCGTCGGTTCTTTTGATGGTGGGTCTGTACGCCTTTGACGAATGGGGCCAGGTAAAGGAGCGGGAAGAGCAGCACATGCAGTCCAACCTGATGCTGCTGACTCGGACGCTGGACACCTTCCTTCTCTCCAAACGCGCCGGCATGTTCGGCCTGGCAGAAACGATGGCCGTCTCCCCCGGTGGCATCGACAACCTGGCGCTGGCTCAGCAACTGTTGGCGGACTACGGTAAGCACCGCCCCGAAGTCCGCCAGATCTCCCTGACCGACATGAACGGCAAGGTACTGGCCTCGTCCCATACGGCGGGCAGGAACGTCCAGCGCGATGTGGCGGATCAATCCGGCTTTCAGGACTTTGCGCGGGACGCGAAGGACCTTCACGACATCTACCTGGGACGACCCCAGCGTGACGCGCAGGGCCAGGACTGGGTGTTCACCTTGCGTCATGTGCTGCGGGACGCGCAAGGGCAGCCCCGGGCGGTGCTGACGGACGTGTTTCCGGTCGATTTTCTGGAGTCGCTCTGGCAGGACGCACCGCTGGTGCAGCAAATCACCGTGGGGGTGCTGCGCGATGACGGCTACCTGATGTCCCGCTATCCCGTGCCCGCCACGGTCACCAAAGACGAGGTGTACGGCACACGCCGGGACGGGGCGCTGATACGGTATCTCACGCAGCACCAGTTCCCGGTGCAAGGCCGGGTCGAGGGGCCCAATGCGCTGTTGAACGGGCAAAACTTCATCAACCTGTTCCACCGGCTCGACAAGCTCCCTGCGACCGTCTTTGTGGGGCAGCCCGAGATCCGGTTCTTTCAGGTCTGGGCCCGCAGCATCGACACGCCGCTGGCGTTGACGGCCCTGTTGCTGGTGTTCATCAAGCTCGTATCACGGCGCCTTGCCCGCCGTGAGCAAGAGGCCGAGCAGCAGCGGCTGGCTGTGGAGCGGGTGCTGCGGGAGAGCGAGACCGAGCAGCGGTCCCTCATCGACAACCTGATGACCGGCCTGGTCATCCACGATGCGACGGGCGCCGTGGTGCGCTGCAACGCCGAGGCCAGCAAGCTGCTGGGGCTGAGTTTTGAGCAGATGACCGGCAAGCAGCTGATCGACCCGGCCTGGTCCTTCGTGAACGAGCAAGGGGCTGTGATGCCGGTGTCCGACTACCCCGCCTCGCGGGTGCTTGCGACCCGTGAACCCGTCAACGGGATAGTGGGAGGCATCGTCCGTGGCAAGGATGCAGACATCTGCTGGGTGCTCAGCCGGGCCGACCCGTGGTTCACCGCCGATGGACAGCTCGACAAGATCGTGGTGACCTTTGTCGATATCACCATGCGGCGCAAGCTGACGTCGCAGCTACAGGACCGCGAACTCAAGTTCCAGGCGCTGTTTGACAACAGCATGGACGCCGTGCTGCTCACCTCGCCCGATGGCACCGTGCTGGCCGTGAACCAGGCGGCGTGCCGCCTCTTCGGCTTGAGCGAGGCGCAAATCATTGCCCGGGGGCGCGCGGGGCTGGCCGACCCCACCGATCCCCGGCTGCATGAGCTGCTCGGGCGGCGCGAGCAGATAGGGCAGGCGGCCGGCCTGCTGACCATGGTCCGGGGCGATGGCAGCCGATTCACGGCCGAGATCAGCTCCAGCATCTACGGAGACAGCGAGGGCCGCCAATACAGCAGCATGATCGTTCGCGACATGACGGAGCGCCTGCGCAGCCAGGCCGAGCTGGAGGCCGCCAACGCGCAGATGCGCCGCATCAACGAGCAACTGGCCGAGGTGGCGCACTTTGACATGCTGACGCACCTGCCCAACCGCGTGCTGCTGGCCGACCGGCTGCAGCAGGCGATGGCGCACTGCGTGCGGCGGCAAAAGTCGCTGGCGGTGGCCTTTCTGGACCTGGATGGCTTCAAGGACATCAACGACCGCTATGGCCACGCGGCGGGCGACGAGTTTTTGGTGGCGATTGCCAAGCGCCTGCGGTTGGCACTGCGCGATGGCGACACGCTGGCGCGCATAGGCGGGGACGAGTTTGTGGCCGTCATGTCCGACCTGTCGACCGAGCACGACTGCGAACCCCTGCTGCTGCGGCTGCTGCAGGTGGCCGCAGAGCCGTTGCAGGTGGGCGGCAATTCCTTGCAAGTCTCCGCCAGCATCGGCGTCACCATCTACCCGCAAGACGGCTCCAGCTCGGAGCAGCTCATCCGGCATGCTGACCAAGCCATGTACCTGGCCAAGCAGGCGGGCAAAAACCGGTTCCACCTGTTCGATGTGGCCAGCGATGCCGCCATCCGCATCAAGCGCGAAAGCCTGGACCAGATTGCCGCTGCCATTTCGCAGCACCAGCTGGTGCTGTACTACCAGCCCCAGGTCAACATGCAGACGGGCGAGGTGGTGGGCATGGAGGCGCTGGTCCGCTGGCTGCATCCCGAACGGGGCCTGCTGGCGCCGGGCCAGTTCCTGCCGGTGATTGAAGACCATGACCTGGCCATTGCGATTGGCGAGCGGGTGCTGGACCTGGCCTTGTCGCAGATGGCGCAGTGGCTGGCGGCGGGGCTGCACCTGCCGGTCAGCGTCAATGTGTTCTCCCGGCAGTTGCAGCAGGATGACTTTGTGCACAAGCTGCGCCAGGCACTGGCCGCTCACCCCACGGTGCCTTCGTCGGCGCTGGAGCTGGAGATCGTGGAGACCAGCGCGCTGCAAGACATGGCCCAGGTGTCAGGCCTGATGCACGCATGTGCCAAGCTGGGCGTGCGTTTTGCGCTGGACGATTTCGGGACGGGCTACTCGTCGCTGACCTACCTGAAAAAGCTGCCCGCAGAGCTGCTCAAGATCGACCAGAGTTTTGTGCGTGACATGCTCGATGACCGGGATGATTTGGCGATCGTTCAGGGCGTGGTCGGCCTGTCCAAGGCCTTCAATCGCAAGGTGATTGCCGAGGGCGTAGAGACCGTGGCCCACGGCCGCAAGCTGCTGGCCATGGGCTGCGTGCTGGGCCAGGGGTATGGTATTGCGCGGCCCATGCCTGCGCAGCAGGTGCCGGGTTGGTTGGACCAGTGGCGGGCGCAGCAGCCCTGGGTGCTTCAGGAAGACGTTGGCTTGCCTGCCTGAGGCTTAGAGGACGGGTAGTTGGGGGGGCGCCACCCCGTGGCGACCAGAAGGCCATGGATACCATCAACCGGGCGGCAGGGCTACGCAGTGCGCCATGGGCATGCCCTGTGCCTCGGAGGCACCCAGCAAGAGCAGGCGCCGCAGCTCCGGCAGATAGCGGATGGCTGTCTGCGGGGCACTGTAGCCGTTGCTGTTGTTCAGGCGCTCCTGCATGCGCAGCGCCAGACGGCTGGGCAGGTGTTCGATGCTGAGCGTGCGCACGCCGGTGTATAAGGTGGTGTCGATAGTGCCCTCGGTGCCGAAAAAACCGCCACCCACGCGCGCGGCGCGGCGACGGCCCTCGAAGGCCGTGGTGATGCGCAGCTTTCCGTCGCGGCTGGTGCAGCTCCCTTCAAAGGCTGCAGCGCATTCCATGGGCAGAGGGTTTTGCTGCACCAAGACGGCCTGCACGGAGGGTGTTCGCAGCAGCGCAGGGGGCACGGGCTCCAGGCGCGCGCAAGCCGCTGTGGGCACCACCTGCCACGCCGTGGCGCCGGGCGAGTCAGGGATTTGCAGGCGCGAGCCGGCCACACCGGCACCCAGGTAGTACGTGGGCGCCGCCCCGGTGCTGGACTCTTCGTGGAAGAGGGCGGAGGACCGCAGCGGCGACAGTGCGCCCGCAGGCACAGCCACCGGCAAGGGGTGAATGGGCAGCGTGCCCTCCGGCGGCCCAAACCCTGCAGCCTGCACTGCGGGGGCGGCCAGCACACAGAGCGAGATCGTTGCTGCGGCGCGCATGGGGGGGATCAGGCCGCAGGCTTGGCCTTGGGCACACGCCCCATCAGATAGAACTCAGGGTTGGGCTGCATGCCGGCAAAGCTGGCCATGCGGTTGGACAGGCCAAAGAACGCCGTGATCGCGGCGATGTCCCAGATGTCCTCGTCATCGAAACCATGCGGGTGCAGGGCCTCGAAATCGGCGTCGTCGATCTTGTGGGCGTTCTGGCACACCTTCATGGCGAAGTCGAGCATGGCCCGCTCCCGGGGGCTGATGTCCGCCTTGCGGTAGTTCACGGCCACCTGGTCGGCGATGAGCGGCTTTTTCTCGTAGATGCGCAGGATCGCTCCATGCGCCACCACGCAATACAGGCACTGATTGGCGGCGCTGGTGGTGGTGACGATCATCTCGCGCTCGCCCTTGGTCAGGCTGCCTTCTTCCTTGAGCATGAGCGCATCGTGGTAAGCAAAAAACGCGCGCCACTCGGCCGGGCGGCGCGCAAACGCCAGGAACACGTTGGGGATGAAGCCTGCCTTCTCCTGCACTTCGAGAATGCGGGCGCGGATGTCTTCGGGCAGGGTGTTCAGGTCGGGGAAGGGGTAGCGGCTCACGGCGGTCTCCTGGGTTTTCGTGTGTGGTGGATAACGAACGCAAGTATCACGGATGCCACTGGGTCGCTCGCACGGGGGCATGGGACTGGGCTGCCGAACTCCCTGCCAGTGCGTAGGACAACTGCGTCGCCGCAGCAACCACAGTGTGCGCCAGCGCTTCGAGCTTTTCGGCGGGCAAACGCGAGGCCGGACCTGAGATGCACACCGAGCCCATGAGCCGCCAGTGCATGCCAAACACCGGCGCCGACACGGTGGCCACGCCCTGTTCCCGTTCACCAATCGACCAGTGGTAGCCCTTCTTGCGGATCTCTTCATAGGCTTTGCCCGGCTCGCCCGAAAACGCCAGGATCACGCGGCCCGGTGAGCCCTTGTCCAGCGGCAATCCTTCGCCCATGCGGGCGTGGTGGCGCAGCGCTTGCGGGCCTTCCACGCGCACGAGGCAGGTGCGCACATTGCCTTCACGCACGTAAAACGCAGCGCTTTCGCCCGTGGCAACGGTCAGTTCACGCAGCGCGGGCTCCAGCACGTTCTGCACGTCAAAGCCGGCTTGGTAGCGCGCGCCCAGCCAGCCCGCGGCCGGGCCCAGGCGCCAGTCGCCGTCTTCGCGCTGCACCATGAACCCTGACTGCGCCAGCGTGCGCGCCAGGCGCAGTACGGTGGTCTTGTGAAGGCTGCAGCGGCGGCTCAGCTCTGCCAGGGACAGGCTGGATTCGCCCAGTGCAAAGGCCTCCAGCACCTGCAGGGCACGCGTCACGGCGATCACGCCACCGGTGTCCTTGGGCGCGGCATCTGTCGGCGCGTCTGCGCTGTCCTCGGTCACAGCCATGGTGGTATTCGGCTTGACGGCCGTGCGCGGGGCAGGGCGCGCGGGTGAAGAGGGCTGGTTGCTCATGGTGCAATTCGTTTCATTGTATGCAACTGCATTGTATGGGCTGAAACGCGTGCGTACATTCGCACACCACGGCGCCCGGCCCGAACCGGCCTTAGCAGTCCGGTGTGACAAACCACCATAACGGAGACAAATCCATGACCGCTTTTTCATCGCTTTCACGTTCTTTGAGTGCGCGCCTGTGCGCCGCTTTCCTGGGCCTTGCGGCCGTGGCCGTGCCCCACGGCGCTGCGCAGGCTCAGACGGCTTACCCCGCCAAGGCCATCCGCCTGATTGTTCCGTTCCCCCCCGGCGGTGGCACCGACATGATCGCCCGCGCCGTGGCGCAGAAGATGGCCGACCAGAACAAGTGGAGCGTGATCGTGGACAACCGCCCCGGCGCCGGTGGCAACCTGGGGGTGGACGCTGTGGCCAAGGCCGACCCGGACGGCTACACGCTGGTCATGGGGCAGACCAGCAACCTCGCCATCAACCCCACGCTGTACAAGAAGCTGCCCTACGACCCGCTCAAGGACCTGGCACCGGTGGCGTTGGTGTCGTCCTCGCCCATCGTGATGGCCGTGCCCGTCAACTCGCGCTTCAAGACCTTTGCCGATGTGGTGGCTGCCTCCAAGGGCAAGCCCGAGGCGCTGACGCTGGGCTACTCGGGCAACGGTACCGTCGCCCATCTGGCCGGTGAACTGGCCGAGAACGCTGCTGGCATCCAGCTGCGCCACATCCCGTACAAGGGCGCAGCCCAGGCCATGACGGACCTGATGGGCGGGCAGATCGATCTGTACATGTCATCCGTGCCCACACTGCTGGGCCATGTGCGCAATGGCAAGCTCAAGGTCATTGCCATCACCTCGGCCCAGCGCTCCGCGCAACTGCCCGATGTGCCCACGCTGGCCGAGTCCGGGTTCAAGGGCTTTGAGGCTGTGACCTGGTTCGGTGTGCTGGCCCCGGCGGGCACGCCCGCAGCCATCGTGGCGCAGCTCAACAAGGCCATCAACCAGGCCCTCAAGCAGCCGGACGTGGCCGACAAGCTGCGCTCTGAAGGCGGCGAAATCCTGGGTGGCACGTCCGAGCAGTTTTCGGCCCTGCTGCGCACCGAAGTGCCCCGCTGGTCCAAGATCGTGAAGGACTCGGGCGCCAGCCTGGACTGATAGCGCCGCGCCACGCTCATCCCCGCTGACAGCCTATCGCCATGACCCGCGATTGCCTTGCCACGCCCGTACTGTTTTCCTTGGGAACGGCGGCGCCCCGCACCACACTACCTGCGGGGGCCTGCGACTGCCATGTGCATGTGTACGACCAGCGCTTTCCCACGGCGCCCGGTGCCAAGCTGCTGCCGCCCGATGCGTCGGCCAGCGACTACCGTGCGCTGCAGCAGCGCCTGGGGACCGAGCGCACGGTGCTGGTCACGCCATCCACCTACGGGGCAGACAACCGCTGCATGCTGCAGGGCCTGGCCGCGTTGGGCGCGCAGGCCCGGGGCGTGGCCGTGATCGATGGCAGCGAGAGCGATGCGCAACTGCAGGCCCTGCACGACGCCGGGGTGCGCGGCGTGCGGCTGAATCTGTCGCTGGGCGTCACCGGCTCGGTGGACTCCATCCTGCCGCTGGCCCGGCGCATTGCGCCCTGGGGCTGGCACCTGCAGCTGTTGATGGCGCTCGATGTGCTGGCTAGCTTGGGCGATGTGCTGCGCAGTGTGCCCGTGCCCTTGGTGTTTGACCACCTGGGCCGCATCGCACCCGAGCAAGCTGGAAAGCACCCGGCCCACGCGCTGCTGCTGCAGCTGATGGGCGAGGGCAGGGCCTGGGTCAAGCTCTCGGGCGGCTACATCGTCAGCGCCACCCACGCGGTGGACGACCCGGCACTCGATGCGCTGGCCGCCAGCTACCTGCGTGCGGCGCCTGAGCGCGTGCTGTGGGGCAGCGACTGGCCCCATGCCACAGCAAGTGCCGGCCTGCACTCAGTGCCGGACGACGCACTGCAAATCGACACCCTGGCGCGCTGGTGCGATCAGGCCGGTGCCGATGCGCTGCACCGCGTGCTGGTCACCAACCCCGCCGCGCTTTACGGCTTTGCGCCGGTATCGATTTCTTCATCCCCCACCCCTGTCTGAGGGCCTTGCACCATGACCTCTTTGTTTCCCCTTTCCCCGCGCGGCGTGCAGCGCCGCCAACTGTTGACCACCCTGGCCCTTGCGGGCGCCGGTGTGGGGGCCGGGTTGCCCGCCTGGGCGCAGGGCGACTGGCCTGCGGGCAAGCTCATCACCTGGGTGGTGCCGTACCCCGCTGGGGGCAGCACCGATGTGCTGGGCCGCAACATTGCTCTCAAGCTGGGCGCGGCGCTGTCCACCAACGTCATCGTGGACAACAAGGCCGGGGCGACGGGCACCATCGGTGCAGCCTATGTGGCCAAGGCGGCGCCCGACGGGCTCACGCTGCTGGGTACGTCCATCGGCCCGCAGGCGATTGCGCCGCACCTCATGGCCAAGCTGCCCTACGACCACATCACGGCGTTTGAGCCCGTCATCACCGTGGGCACCATCCCGCACATCCTGGTGGTGGGGGCGAACCAGCCGTTCAAGACGGTGGCCGACCTGCTGGCCGCTGCCAAGGCCGAGCCCGGCAAGCTGGCCTTTGCCTCGGGCGGCAACGGCACCATCCTGCAAATGCAGGGCGAGCTGCTGCAGCAGCAGACCGGCGCGCGCTTCATCCATGTGCCCTACAAGGGCGACACCCCGGCGCTGCAGGACACGCTGGCCGAGCAGGTGCAGTTCATGTTCGCCCCCGCAGCTGCCGCTCTGCCACATGTGCAGTCGGGTAAGTTGCGCGCCCTGGCCGTCACGTCGGCCCAGCGCCTCAAGGCCCTGCCTGCCGTGCCCACCATGGGGGAGGCGGGCATCAAGGACTTTGTGGTGGAACAGTGGCAGGCCGTGTTCGCCCCCGCCAAGACGCCCACCGCCATCGTGCAGCGCCTGAACCGCGAGATTGCCGCCACGCTGAAAGACCCCGCCCTCATTGCCCTGGCCGACAAGTTGGGCGTGACGCTGGTGGGCGGCACGCCCCAGCAGCTGGGCGACCTGCAAAAGGCCGACTCTGCCAAGTGGGCCAAGGTGATCAAAGACGGCGGCATCAAGGCCGACTGATACCTGCGATCCACCACCTGTCAAAAACATACCGCTGCTTCCTCGTTTTCATTCCCTCAACCGGACTATTCCCATGAACCAACTCCCTGAAATCATCCGCACCATCGAGCGTGTGGGCGCCGGCGTCGTGGCCAAAGCCGCCACCTTCCAAGCCGCCATCCTGGCCGATGTGGCAGGCCGCCGCGGCACCATGCATGGACGCGTGGCACCTGTGCACCAGAACATGAAGGTGGCGGGCCCCGCCTTCACTGTGGAGGTGCGCCCCGGCGACAACCTCATGATCCACGCCGCCATCGCGCTCGCCCAGCCAGGTGATGTGTTGGTGATTGACGGCAAGGGCGACCAGACCGCCGCGCTGATGGGCACGCTGATGCTTAGCGCCTGCAAGAAGCGTGGCCTGGCGGGCGTGATTGTGGACGCTGCCATCCGCGACAAGCTGGAAATTCTGGAGCTGGACTTCCCCGTGTTCAGCGCGGGCGTCAACCCCGCAGGCCCCACCAAATTTGTGCCCGGCCGCATCAACCATCCCATCAGCGCCGGTGGTGCCACCGTGAACCCCGGTGATCTGGTGGTGGGCGATGCCGATGGTGTGGTCGTCATCGAGCGCGAAAAAGCCCCCGCCATGCTGGCCCTGGCCGACAAGAAGGTGGCCGATGAAGCCGCCCGCATCGAAGCCATTGCCCGGGGCGATACCGCCTCGAAGTGGCTGCCCGCCGCCCTGCGCGCCGCGGGCGTGCTGAAAGAAGGAGAAACCCTGTGAGCCAGCCCACCATCATCGTGACTGGCGCCGACTTGGCGCAACAAGCCCTCGACCTGCTCACGGACTACGCAATCGTCTACGCAGGCAAGACACCCACGGAAGAAGACCTGGTGGCCTTGTGCCGCACGCACAACCCCGTAGCCATGATCGTGCGCTACGGCAAGGTGGGCGCGGCCGTGATGGACGCAGCCCCCGTGCTCAAGGTCATCTCCAAGCACGGCAGTGGCACTGACACCATCGACAAGGTCGCCGCCAAAGCCCGTGGCATTGAAGTGGTGGCCGCCGTGGGCGCCAACGCCGCCGCCGTGGCCGAGCAGGCACTGGCGCTGCTGATGGCCTGTGCCAAATCGGTGGTGCAACTCGATGCGCGCATGCACGCCGGTCACTGGGACAAGGCCACCCACAAGAGCCTGGAACTGGGTGGCCGCACCGTAGGCCTGGTGGGCCTGGGCGCCATTGGCCTGCGTTTTGCCAAGATGGCCGACGCACTGGGCATGCGGGTGATTGGGTTTGACCCGTATGCCAAAAACCTGCCCGCGTACGTGCAAGCGGTGGACCTGGAAACGATCTGGCGCGAATCGGATGCGATCTCGCTGCACTGCCCGCTGACCGACGACAACCGGGGCATGCTCAACGCCACCACGCTGGCGCAATGCAAGCGCGGCGTGATTGTGGTGAACACCGCACGCGGCGGCCTGATCGACGAGGCCGCGTTACTGGCCGCGGTGCGCTCGGGCCAGGTCATGGCGGCGGGGCTCGACAGCTTTGCGGTAGAGCCCATGACGGCAGGCCATCCCTTCCAGGGCGAGAAGAACTTCATCCTCAGCCCCCACATCGGCGGCGTGACGAGCGACGCCTACGTGAACATGGGTGTGGGCGCAGCCAAGAACCTGCTGGCTGTGCTGGCCCGTGCGCCGCACGCAGTAGCCGTCGCCTGAGCGCAGGCTTGCCCCCAAAACATGGCCGGGCAGGGTGCCCGGCCCCACAGGAGACAACAGACCATGGCACGCAATTTCAAGAAAAATAGGCCTCTTGCGCTAGTCAATCATGCGCTGGCAGCTATCGTTTGGGTAGCGTCTGGCTCCGCCGGCGCGCAAACGGGCGCAGCAGCCTACCCCACCAAGCCCGTGAAGCTGGTGGTGGGCTTTGCCGCAGGCGGCCCCACCGATGTGGTGGCGCGCGCATTTGCCGACCACGCGAGCAAGGCGCTGGGCCAGCCCTTCATCATCGACAACAAGCCCGGTGCGGGCACCGTCATTGCCGCGCAGGCCGTGGCCAGCGCCCCGGCCGATGGCTACACGCTGCTGTTTGGTGCCACCAACCACACCATGATTCCGGCGCTGTACCAGGGCCGCGTCAAGTTTGATGCAGTGAAGTCCTTCCGCCCGCTGTGCACTGTGGCGGGCAGCCCCACGGTGCTAGTGGTGGCGCCCGGCCTGCCGGTGAAGACGCTGGCCGACTACCAGGCCAAGGCCCGTGCAGAGCCCGGACGCGTGACGGCAGGCACGGCGGGGGTGGGCAGCTCAGGCCACTTCGCCACCGAGGTGTTTGCACGCGCTCAGGGCCTGCAGCTCAACCACGTGCCCTACAAGGGCGCCGCGCCGGTGGTGACGGACCTGATGGGCGGCCAGCTCGACAGCTCGTTCGCCACCGTGGGCTCGGTGCTGCCGCAGATCCAGAGTGGCAAGCTGCGCGCCTTGGCCGTGGGCGCGCCCCAGCGCTCGGCCCTGGTGCCCGATGTGCCCACGTTTGCCGAGGCGGGCGGTGGCAACTACGCGGCTGACGTGTGGTACGGCGTGCTGGCCCCGGCGGGACTGCCCGAGTCCATCGCTCAGGCGCTGGAGCGCACGGCGGCCGACTTTGCCAAGAGTCCGTCGGCTGCCGAGAAGCTGCGCGGTATGGGCATGGAGGCTGAATCGGTCTGCGGCAACGCCTTTGCCACCCGCGTGGCCCGCGAAGTGACCACCTATAGCCAGATTGCAAAAGCGCTCGACCTCAAAGCAGATTGAGCGGCCCTGTTGTAGAACCCAGAACTGATTGGAGACACCGATGCTTCGCTTCCTCAAACCCCTGATCGCCGCCTGCGCCCTGGCTGCTGGCGTGGCCCACGCCTTTCCTGACCGGCCCATCACCATCGTCGTGCCCTACGCCCCCGGCGGTGCGGCCGATGCCGTGGCCCGTGTGGTGGCTACCCGCCTGGGGGCCAAGCTGGGCGGCAGTGTGATCGTGGACAACAAGGCCGGTGCCAGCGGCACCATTGGCGCCAGCTTTGTGGCCAAGGCCCCGGCAGATGGCTACACCATGCTGTACGACGCCACGCCGTACTCCATCAACCCGCACCTGTTCCCCAAGATGCCGTACGCCGCCAACGCACTGCAGCCGCTGTCGCTGGTGCTGCTGGCGCCCAACGTGCTCATCGTGAAGGCCGATGCGCCCTACAAGAACGTGGGCGAGCTGATTGCCAAGGCCAAGGCACAGCCGGGCAAGATCAACTTTGCCTCGGGCGGCAGCGGCACGGTGCAGCGCCTCGCGGCAGAGCTGATGGCGCAGAAGCTGGGCCTCGATATGGTGCATGTGCCCTACAAGAGCGGCGGCCCCGCCATCACCGATGTGATGGCAGGCCAGGTGGACTTCATGTTCGGCACCGTGGCCGCCACCTACCCGCATGTGGCAGGCGGCAAACTGCGCGCACTGGCTGTGTCGGCGCCTGAACGATCCAAGCGCTTGCCTGATGTGCCCACCGTGGCCGAAGCTGCCATCCCCGGCTACGAGGCCTATGAGTGGAACGGCGTGTTCCTGCCCGCAGGCGTGCCCGCCCCCATCGCCACCAAGCTGCAGCAGGCCCTGCAAGACGTGCTGAAGGAAGACGAAGTGAAGCAGCGCCTGGCCGAACTGGGCGCACAGCCCGTGGGCTCCACGCCTGCAGAATTTGCCGCCTTCCTGAAGAAGGAAGACGCAAAGTGGGGCGAGGTGGTGAAGAAGGGCAATATCAAGCTGGACTGACCTATGCCCCTGCCAGCGCTGACCACGCCCGTGCCGCACTCCGTGGGCCTGAACCGCCCACAGCGCCCGTTGCCGCCCGGCGCTTGCGACAGCCACATGCACATCTTTGATCCGCGCTTTGCGCCGTCAAGCCACTGGCCGCGCACGCCGCCGGTGGCGCCCGTGGCGGCGTATCGGCAGCTTCAAGAGCGGCTGGGCACCGCGCGCGCGGTGGTGGTCACGCCATCCACCTACGGCACCGACAACGCGTGCACGCTGGATGCGCTGGACCAACTGGGCGACGCTGCGCGCGGTGTCGCCGTGGTGGGCGAAGAGGTCAGCGCGGATGAACTGGCCCACCTGGCCGCACGCCGTGTGCGCGGGCTGCGGGTCAACTTTGTCTCGCCCCAATCGTGGGGCACCACCACACCCGACATGCTGGCCACGCTGGCGCGCAAGGTGGCTGATCATCCGGACTGCGCGGACTGGCATATCCAGATTTTTGTGCACCCTGAGCAACTCATCGAACTCGCGCCGCAGTTGCACACCTTGCCTGTGCCTTTGGTCATCGACCACCTGGGCCGCATCGACCCGGCCCAAGGCCCTGCTGCGCAGGCCTATGGCGTGGTGCGCGGCCTGCTCGATGGCGGTAACACCTGGGTCAAGCTCTCGGGTGCCTACATGCGCTCGACCGTGCATGGCCCCAGCTACGCCGACACGCTGCCGCTGGGCCGGGCCCTGGTGCAGGCTGCGCCCGAGCGCCTGGTGTGGGGCAGCGACTGGCCGCACACCACCGAGACGCCTGGCACCGTGAACGATGCCGATCTGGTGGATTTGCTGCAGGCCTGGACCGCCAGCGATGCCGCCATGGACCGCATCCTGGTCGACAACCCGGCGCGGCTGTATGGTTTCGATACCGCCGCCCCCGCTTGAACGAGTCATCTGAACGAATTGGAAAGACCCGCCATGTTTTTGCTGCAAGCCCCTGAGGTCCGCGATCTCGACCTGTTCACCACCATGCCCGAGCACTTTCGCCGCCGCGAGCGCAGCGACTGGGCCGATGCCAACCGGGGCGGCACCATCACCGATTCGTTTCTGGAAGGCCCGGTGTTTGATGATGCGGGCAACCTTTACGTCAGCGACATCCCCTGGGGCCGGGTCTTTCGCATCAACCCGCAAGGCGAATGGGCGCTGGTGGCCGAGTACGACGGCGAGCCCAACGGACTGAAGTTTTTGAAGCCCGGCACGCTGCTCATCACCGACTACAAAAACGGCCTGATGCAGCTGGACGTGGCCACGGGTGCGGTCACACCGTACCTGCAGCGCCGCAACAGCGAGCGCTTTAAGGGTGTGAACGACCTGATCTTTGACGCCGAAGGCAACCTCTACTTCACCGACCAAGGCCAGAGTGGTCTGCACGACCCGAGTGGCCGCCTGTACCGCCTGCGACCCAACGGCCAGCTCGACTTGCTGCTGCACAACGTGCCCAGCCCCAACGGTGTGGCCCTGTCGCCCGATGGCCGCGTGCTGTACCTGGCGGTGACGCGCGGCAACTGCGTGTGGCGCGTGCCGCTGCTGCCCGATGGCAGCGTGGCCAAGGTCAGCCAGTTCTTCACCTCGTACGGCCCCAGCGGCCCCGACGGCCTGGCCGTGGATGCCGAAGGCCACCTGCTGGTGGCCAACCCCGGCCTGGGCTATGTGTGGGTGCTGAACCACCGGGCCGAGCCGGTGCAGGTGCTGCGCGGTGCGCCGGGCAGCTCCACCACCAATCTGGCGTTTGGCGGGGCAGGGCGCACTACCGTGTATGTCACGGACTCCACCCATGGTCGCATCCTGCGCGCTGACATGGGGGCACCTGGACTGCCGTTGGCTCGCTTGCGTTAGAGCGATCTCCTGTTTGATTGATGAATCCATGGGGTGCAGTGAAATCAATGGAGCGCAGGTGTTTTATTGAAATTGGCTATTGATGAGATTCAATCGATTCAATTTACCTGTCATGGTTTGCTTCCTACCATCTGTCCTGTCGATACGTTTTGCCGACGCGCTTTCACAGGAGATGACCCATGACGACAGAAGCCAAGTGCCCCTTTGACCACACCAAGGCCGCGCCCACGGGCCCCCGCAATGCCGACTGGTGGCCCAACCAGCTCAATCTCCGCCCCCTGAACCAGAACTCGCCGCTCACCGACCCGATGGGTGACGGCTTCAACTACGCCGAGGAATTCAAGAGCCTGGACCTGGCGGCCGTGAAGGCCGACCTGAGGGCGCTGATGACCGACTCACAGGACTGGTGGCCTGCAGACTTTGGCCACTATGGGCCGCTGTTTGTGCGCATGGCGTGGCACAGCGCGGGCACCTACCGCCTGGCCGACGGCCGGGGTGGCGCCGGGGCAGGGCAGCAGCGCTTTGCGCCGCTCAACAGCTGGCCCGACAACGCCAATCTGGACAAGGCGCGCCGCCTGCTCTGGCCGGTCAAGCAGAAATATGGCCGCAAGATTTCGTGGGCCGATTTGATGATTCTGGCGGGTAACGTGGCGCTCGAATCCATGGGCTTCAAGACCTTTGGTTTTGCGGGCGGCCGCCCCGACGTGTGGGAACCCGATGAGAACGTGTACTGGGGCGCTGAATCGACCTGGCTGGGCAGCGACAAGCGCTACAGCGGCGAGCGCGATCTGGCCAACCCGCTGGCCGCCGTGCAGATGGGCCTGATCTATGTGAACCCCGAAGGCCCGAACGGCAACCCCGACCCCCTCGCTGCCGCGCGCGACATCCGCGACACCTTTGCGCGCATGGCCATGGACGATGAGGAAACCGTGGCGCTCATCGCTGGCGGCCACACCTTTGGCAAGACCCACGGTGCTGGCGATGCCGCGCTGGTGGGCAAGGAGCCCGAAGGCGCAGGCATCGAAGAACAGGGTCTGGGCTGGAAGAGCAGCCATGGCTCTGGCAAGGGCGGCGACACAATCACTAGTGGCCTGGAAGTGACCTGGACCACCACGCCCACGCAGTGGAGCAACAACTATTTTGAGAACCTGTTTGGCTACGAATGGGAACTGACCAAGAGCCCTGCAGGCGCCCACCAGTGGACGGCCAAGGGGGCGGCAGCGACGATCCCGCACGCCCACGACCCGTCGAAAAAGCTGGTGCCCACCATGCTCACCACCGACCTGTCGCTGCGCTTTGACCCGACCTACGAAAAGATCTCGCGCCGCTTCTTGGAGCACCCTGACCAGTTCGCCGACGCGTTTGCGCGCGCCTGGTTCAAGCTCACGCACCGCGACATGGGGCCGCGTGCCCGCTATCTGGGGCCGGAGGTGCCCGCCGAAGTGCTGGTCTGGCAAGACCCTGTGCCTGCCGTGGACCATGCGCTGGTGAACGCGCAGGACATCGCTGCGCTCAAGGCCAAGGTGTTGGCATCGGGCTTGTCGATTTCGGAACTGGTATCCACGGCCTGGGCCTCTGCCTCCACGTTCCGGGGCGGCGACAAGCGGGGCGGCGCCAACGGCGCGCGCATCCGTCTGGCTCCTCAGAAGGATTGGGAAGTGAACCAGCCTGTGCAACTGGCCAAGGTGCTGGGCCAGCTCGAAGCCATCCAGCGCGACTTCAATGCGGCGCAGACGGGTGGCAAGAAGATCTCGCTGGCGGACCTGATCGTGCTGGCCGGTGGCGCTGCCGTGGAGGCAGCCGCAAAGCAGGCAGGGCAGGACGTGACCGTTCCCTTCACCCCCGGCCGCACCGACGCCTCGCAGGAGCAGACCGATGTGCCTTCTTTCGAGGTCATGGAGCCTGTGGCCGATGGCTTTCGCAACTACGTGCGCCCTGGCCTGGAAGGCGCCGTGGCCGAGGCGCTGGTGGACCGCGCCAACCAGCTCACGCTGACGGCACCCGAGATGACGGTGCTGGTGGGGGGCCTGCGCGTGCTGGGTGCCAATGTGGACCAGGCGGCCCATGGTGTCTTCACGCAGCGCGTCGGCACCTTGAGCAATGATTTCTTTGTGAACCTGCTCGACATGCGCACCCAATGGCAGAAGTCGGCGGGCGCAGCAGGTGTGCTGGACGGTGTGGACCGCAGCACCGGTGCCAAAAAATGGACCGGCACGGTGGCCGACCTGGTGTTTGGCTCCAACTCCGTGCTGCGTGCGCTGGCCGAGGTCTATGCCAGCAGTGATGCGCAGGCGGTGTTTGTGCAGGACTTCGTCAAGGCTTGGACCAAGGTGATGAACCTCGACCGGTTTGATCTGGCCGCAGGCGGCGCCAGCGCCTGAATCCCAGGGCCTCTGCTCCATGCCGTTGAAGGATGGCATGGGGTGGGCTGAGCATGCCTTGATCGAGCCCGGTGTGTGCAGTGCACGCGCTGGGCTTTTTGTTCTGTGGTTTTCATGACGGGGGCGTTGCGCTTGCTCGCTACCATCGGGCCTTGATGTTTCAACCTTTCAAGGAGAGTGCGCGTGACAGCAACCCCGTCCAAAGACTACGAAAAAGGCCTGGCCACCCGCCGAGAGGTCATGGGTGATGATTTTGTGGACCGTGCGCTGGGCAACGCCACTTCTTTCACGCAGCCCATCCAGGAATACATCACGCGCAATGCGTGGGGCGATGTCTGGCAGCGCCCCGGGCTGGACCGCAAGACCCGCAGTCTCATCACGGTTTCCATGCTGATCGCGTTGGGCAAGCAGCATGAGCTCAAAGGCCATGTGCGTGGAGCGCTGAACAATGGCGCCACGGCCGAGGAACTGCAGGAGGTGCTGCTGCACGCCAGCGTCTATTGCGGCCTGCCGACGGCGGTAGAGGCGTTTCGCACCGCTGCGGAAGTCATTGACGGACCTGTGGGACCTGCCAAGTAGCAGGCCCGCGACTGGTGGGGGCGACGCACAGGTCGCCCCGCTTCAGCCGCCTGCGAGCAGTTTTTGCACCAGGTCGGCTGCGGTGGACGCGTTGTACTTGCGCATGAGGCGCGCGCGGTAGATCTCTACGGTGCGGTGGCTGATCTCGAGCGCCCGGCCGATCTCCTTGGAGGTCAGGCCTTCCAGCAGGCGTGCGGCCACCTCCCGCTCACGGCCCGTCAGCTCGGCCTTCACGGTGCGCTGCGAGCTGAGGTCCTCAAAGCTCCAGATACCTGATTCATGCGGGGCATTGCGGTTGAGTGCGCGGCCCGACACGTGGCACCAGAAGACCTCGCCATTGGCGCGCTTCATGATGCGGTTGTCCGCATAGTGGCCCTTGGCGTTCAGGATGGGCTCCATGTGTGCGCCCAGGCGCTCGTACTCGTCAGCGCTCGGATAAAGTATCTGGAACGACTGGCCGATCAGCACCTCGCGTGAGGCACCGAACATCTCGCACACATGGCGGTTGCAGTCGACCATGGTGCGGTTGCGCGACAGCACCAGCCCCACGGGAGCCATGTCAAAAGCGAGCCGGTAATCCACTTCCATAGTGCTAATCTTTACGGAAAACTACTTATTTAAGTACGTAGTATCGTAGCGCATCCCATTCATAAGGAGATCGTGGTGAACAAGATATTCCCCTCCGCAGCCGAAGCCCTGAAGGGCGTGGTTGCAGACGGCCAACTCATGGCTGTAGGCGGTTTCGGGCTGTGTGGCATTCCTGAAGCCTTGATCGACGCGCTGCGTGATTCGGCCGTCAAGAACCTCACCGTGATCTCCAACAACGCGGGCGTGGACGGCTTTGGTCTGGGCAAGCTGCTCGAAACCCGTCAGATCAAGAAGATGATCTCGTCGTACGTGGGCGAGAACAAGGAGTTCGAGCGCCAGTACCTGGCGGGCGAACTGGAGCTGGAATTCACCCCCCAGGGCACGCTGGCCGAGAAGCTGCGCGCTGGCGGCGCGGGCATCCCCGCCTTCTTCACCAAGACCGGCGTGGGCACCATCGTGGCCGACGGCAAGGAGCTGCGCGAGTTCGATGGCGAAACCTATGTGATGGAGCGCTCCCTGGTGCCCGAGGTTTCGCTGGTCAAGGCCGACGTGGCCGACAAGTCGGGCAACCTGCGCTTCAACCTCACCGCGCGCAACTTCAACCCGGCTGCTGCTACCGCAGGCAAGGTCTGCATCGTCGAAGTGGAAAAGATCGTGGAAGTGGGCGAACTGGCCCCCGACGACATCCACCTGCCTGGCATTTACGTGCACCGCATCGTGCTCAATGCCAACCCCGAAAAGCGCATCGAAAAACGAACGATCACCGAGAAAGCAGGAGCCTGACCATGCCGTGGACCCAAGACCAGATGGCCGCCCGTGCGGCCCAAGAACTCGAAGACGGCTTTTATGTGAACCTGGGCATCGGCATCCCCACGCTGGTGGCCAACTTCACCGGTGACAAGGAAGTGTGGCTGCAGTCCGAGAACGGCATGCTGGGCATCGGTCCCTTCCCGACCGAAGACCAGGTGAACCCGGACCTGATCAATGCCGGCAAGCAGACGGTGACGACCATCAAGGGCTCGTCCATCTTCGGCAGCGACCAGTCGTTTGCCATGATCCGTGGCGGCAAGATCAACCTGTCCATCCTGGGTGCCATGCAGGTCAGCGAAAAGGGTGACCTGGCCAACTGGATGATTCCCGGCAAGATGGTCAAGGGCATGGGCGGCGCCATGGACCTGGTGGCGGGCGTCAAGCGCGTGATCGTGCTCATGGAGCACGTGGCCAAGAAGAAGGATGGCACCGAGGACCTGAAGATCCTGCCCCAGTGCACCTTGCCCCTCACGGGCGTGGGCGTGGTCGACCGCATCATCACCGACCTGGCTGTCCTGGACGTGACGCCTCAGGGCCTGAAGGTGGTGGAGCTGGCTCCGGGCGTGACCTTTGAGGCCCTCCAGGCCAAGACCGGCGTCACGCTGATCCCCTGAGCGTTGGGCCACTATCGTAGTGGCGCCACAAAAAAGGCCGGGGCCCTTCACAGGGCCCCGGCCTTTTGCATTTGCACAGCTTTTTCACAAAGCCCCCATGCCGTACGCACGGGGCCTGTGGCAATTACATCGCGTTGCCGATTTCGCCCGAAGAAATCTGGCCGGTGCGCAGGGCTTCAGCAGCCTGGGCACGCACAGCAGCGCGGTCAGCGGTGGACTTGTAGGTCACCACACGCGAACCAGCAGGCTCTTGGCTGCGGGTTTGTGCCACGGTAGCGGCTTCAGCAGCCACTTCAGCACGGGTGCGGTTGGTTTCGAACTTGGTGGCGAACTGCGAAGCATCGGCTTCGTCAG
>NZ_JBMDJM010000024.1:0-90553 GCF_057809195.1 Acidovorax sp. FG42
AGGTTTGGATGGAAATCCCGGGGGTTAGTGGGTCACTTCTGCGTGGAAATCAACACGATGGGTACTGACAGACGCGCAATGGGCCAAGATGGAGCCCCACTGCCTTGGCAAACCAAGTGACCCGGGGCGCAGCGGCGCCAACAACCGTCGGTTCGTTGAGGCGGTGCTGTGGATTGCCCGCACAGGCAGTCCCTGGCGAGACCTGCCGCAAGAGTTCGGCAAATGGAATACGGTGTTCAAGCGTTTTCGGGACTGGGTCAAGGCCGATGTGTTTCAGACCCTGTTCGATGCGGTGTGCGAGCAGCCGGACATGGAATATGCGATGGTGGATGCCACGATTGTGAAAGTACATCGGCACGGCCAAGGCGCAAAAGGGGGACTTCGGGCCAGGCCATCGGTCACTCGCGAGGAGGCTTGACCACGAAGATACTGGCTTTGACGGATGCGTTGGGCAATCTGGTGAAGTTCATCCTGATGCCAGGGCAGCGCCATGACATTACAGGAGTGAAAGAGCTGATCGCCGATGTTCGCTTTGATGCCTTGCTGGCCGACAAGGCCTTCGATGCCAACTGGCTGATTGAGGAGTTGAACAGGCGCGGCGCACAGGTGGTGATCTCACAGATGCCGCGTCGGCGATCACCTTTGGAGATCGACCTGGAAGTTTACAAGTGGCGTCACTTGATAGAGAACTTCTTTGGCAAGCTCAAAGAGTTCAAGCGCATCGCAATGCGCAGCGACAAGACGGACACCAGCTTCTCGGCCGTGATCTATCTTGCGGCTGCTGTCATCAACTCCCGTTGATTCTCAACAGGCCCTAGTCGACGCACTATCGGATCGGTCCGTGGCCGGTTTGGTCGCCACATTTCGCCGAGCCTAGATAGCTTCCTCGAAATGAGGATGATCCAACTATGTTTATCTCCCGTGTTCGGCGATTCAAATGATCTGTCTTTGCCGCGCGAGAAAGTTACACGGGCTCTCTTGTAAGCAGCGCCAGGCGGTAAGGCCGTGATCCACCTATGTTTCCAATGCCTACTTGCCCACTTGCCCACTTGCCCACTTGCCCACTTGCCCACTTGCCCACTTGCCCACTTGCTGTTTGTTGCTAACAAAGAGTGGCTTTTGCTAACGAAGACTGGTCGAGTCGCTAACAAAGAATGGCGAGGAGCTAACAGCGATAGATCACGCACTTTCGAGGCATGCGATGCGCCTTCGCGGCGACGCCAGAGGCTACCTTCCGCGTTCAGGACGCGTTGGCGTGTGCCGCTATTGAAAAAACAGCTCTTCCATGGCTTGAGTTGCTTGAGGTGTCGGCGTGGTCGCTTGGCGCAGGGCTTCACGGCTTTTGTGGTCCATGCCATAGACCGCAGCGTAGACACGTCCACGCCAATAGTTGAAGGGCGTTTGCCTTTTCGCTTGAATCTTGGCGATTCCACTCTCTCGGAGCTTCATCCGAAAAGATGCTTCATCTGGTGCGCGGGCATCCTCGGCCAACTTTGCTCCCAACTCTTTAAACTCACCCTCCACACGAGACTTGATCTTGTAGACATCATCCCAGGTCGCGAGCTTCTCTTGTCGCTCAGGATCATCACTCCTGAAACTCACAACCACGCGCGGAAACAGGTCGTTCGCATCATCTACGAGCACCTCGATCTCGTGCGATGAGGCACATTCCGTCCAAGGCGAAAAACTGAGGCGTCGCATCCCGCGCTTGAATACCAAATCCTTGGCCAGCTTGGCCTTGGAGTTGCACGTGTTGCAGATGGGCAGCAGATTCTGAGGATCGACTCCGTATAGCGGGTACAGGTCCTTTGCCAGAATGTGGTCGTACGGACCACGCCACTGCTCGTTGTCGTTCGCGTCTGCCTGAACTTGAGCAAGGTATTCTGTACCGCAAACGCAGCAAACATTGCCATTGCCTGGAGCGTTGCCATGGCGGAAACGCGCATAGTGATCGCCAACACCTTCATCACATGCCTGCTCCACCCCTTGGAGTTTTGCCGTGCGCTGAAAGAGGTGCACAGCGAGAGTCTTCAAAGCGGGAAAGACCGCCTCAGGTATGACTGGCAGCGGCGTCGCACGGTCAGACAGGAACACACATGGATTCGCGTTGAGTGCCAACGTACCCATGAGCGCTTGCTTTTGTCCGTCATCAAGCGCCGACAACTTTGCAGAGAGGTCATCAACCGCTGAGCGAGTCGGCTGGTTCTCAGCTATAGCTGCGCACAGACCGGCTGGAAGGTGTGTTTCGTCAACCGGCCGGCCTTCGAGCGTAGCCATCATCGTCTCTTTGAGAAAGCAGTTGAGCCCTTCAAACACCTTCGACTGCTGAAGATTGGGTCTAATCTCGAACAGCATCAGCCCGCTCTCAACTTGTTGATGAGGAACGAGCGTTCCATCGATTCACCGATGGATTCTTCAAGCCATTCCAGCTTTTGTTCGGTTGAGAGTTCAGGGTTTGCCAACTGTTCACGAATTTCCTGGACAGCGGTTTCTGAGATCGTCGCGCGGAGGTTGAAATGCTTTTTGATCAACACTTCGAACGACGCCCCGAAGGTCTCCCCTGGTGGGTTCGTCATCTGTGTTGCGCCATTTGTCTTTTTGAAGTGAAACACTGCTTCTCGTTGCAGTGAGGAGACCAGAAAGGGCGAATGCGAGGAGACGATGGCTTGGGCCTTGCCGTTGGCTGCGTTGGCTCTTTCGAAGTCCAGGTGGAAACGTGTGCGCCAGCTTGGGTTCAAGTGAGTTTCGGGCTCGTCGTAGAGGAACAGCGTCTCGTCGTCCCCGAAAAGTCGGACGGCACCGAGCGTTAACAGAAGCTGCACTTCCCCGTCGCTCAGGTCGTCAAACGCGACGGTTCGCTCGCCATCGGACATCGAGAGTTCTTGCACTGAAAGAGGGAGCTTCCCTTTCAGTGGCTTCTCGACATGACCTTGAAAGCCATCGCGTCGCAGCGCGCGTTTCACAGTGCCCGACCATTCATCAACGCCCAGAAGTTGAAGCTTGTATAGGGCAGAAAACCACTGGTCGGGCTCCCGCGAGTTGTCAGCCATCCGATTGATGACTCCCGGATCGTGGAAATTGATCTCGATGTCGCCCGCCAAATGGTCCAGCTCCAACAACTCATACTGGGTCTCGCTGGTTTTTGGAGAGATCGGCGTACACCCGCCTGGCCCTGCCAACTCGATCAAGCGCTTGATGTCGCGGGCATTGTCCGTAGCCGTCGCTTGCCCGCGAAGGTCATACCTCAACACCACACGGATTGGGTGACGGAACGGAATCTCATGCCAAACTGCATTACGATCTTCCCGCGAGAGCATGCCGAGCATCGCGATCAGTAGAGCTGCGCAGTCATAGTCAAGAAACATGTTTCTGGGAATCGGGGTGTCTGCCTCGCGCAGCCTGAACAATCCCGATTCTGAAGCATGCCCTTCAGGTGCGAATACGCCCGGGTTGCGCTTGAGATAGCGCTCATTGATGGCCAGCGTTGCCTTTTCGTCCACTTTGGGCTGCGCAAGCTCCTTCTTCAAGTTTGCCCGGACTCGAATCACGTCAAAGTACTGAAGCGCGTTGCGCATGAAGGCTCGCTGGAGGTTCTCGGACATGCCGGAGGCGTATCCAATGACCCGTGGTAGCGCCAACTCTTCCAATGAGCCATCCGCCGTAATCTCACACCATGTCCCCTGGGCCGGCTGCGCATCGCCATCGTGAGGCTGGTCAGCGAGCTGATGCACCGCAATACGAAGACCATTCCGCGTGTCTGCGACGAACCGGCGCAGACCTTCGTAGCGAGACGATGCCATCTCGTACGTAACGCGGAAGTCATACCCTAGCGGCGCACGTACCCGGAAGTCCCGTCGCTGTCGCCGTTCAAGGAATGCAAAGGCTTCGGCGATGAGTTCCATCACCTGCGACTTGCCCGAGCCGTTGACGCCGATGAGGACGGCAACATCACCCTGCACCGTGGAGAAGTCAAAGGCCTGATCCTTCAGGCCTTTGTATTCCCCGAACAACTCAACCAACAGCAGTTTCAAGCAACACTCCTCCTGCCGCGTTTCGTTCCAGCTGACGGCGCTTCCTGCAGCAGTCTTCTCAGCAACTGACCCGCTGGTTCGTCATTCGGGTCTTGCGGCACCAGTTCGCCGCGGAACGCCTTGGCCAGCAGGGCCGGGGTCAGGCGCTCGGTGGCGGTCTGTGCAGTTTGCAGACGGGCTTCGAGCCGGTCGGCAAAGGCGAACAAGGTTTCGACGCGGCGGATGATTTCGGCTTGTTCATTTGGTGGAGGTACTGGCACCGGAATTTTGTCCATCGCTGAGCGGGTCAGCTTGATTTGGTCAATCCCAGTCAAGAGGTCACTGATATCGCACCGTTCACAGTTCAACCAGTTCAACAAGTATTTGATCGTCATCCCCCCGTAGCCTTGGAGCACATGAGCATGGTTGTTAACCCAGAACTTCCCTCTCGCAACTAGTGCGATGGGGCGATCTCGACTTTCGAGGTTCTTTCCATCCTCAGCTAGAAGGAGGTATTCACCGTCAAGCAAATAATCGTCGATTGAATCGATCACTCCAAAGGCGCCATAGTAGGGGTAAGGTCCTTTACGGCTCGCTCTGTCGCTTGCCTTCACTGGAACTCGCTTGTTATCCGAACACGTACTCACCTCCCCTAGCGGCTTCCACATCCACGAATCTGGTAAATCCGCAGCTGAGTGATCCCTTGCTATTCGTTCAGTCGGCGCTGCGTTGTGAGAGCGCCAATCCTCCGTCAACCGCCCCGAGGTGGCAGCGGCGAGGACGGACTGGCGGAAGCGTTTGAGGATGGGGGCGACGTGGGCCAAGCAGTCGTTGACGGCGTCCACGCGGGTGAGGACGGTGTCGAGTTTGTCAGCGATGCGCTTTTGCTCACCGGCTGGCGCGACAGGCACAGGGAAACTGGCCACTCGCTTGGGTTGAGCTCGTGTCAAGGAACCACCAACACCAGTGACATCCGAGCACAGCATGTCCCGAAAAACTGGGCTGATGAAGTAGTAGCGAAAGAACCGCGCATCCATTTGACGGGTGCGAAAGCCGATCCATTCTGAAGAGGCGATTTGTCGAATGCCAACGGACGGTCCTACTTGCCAAACGCGGTTGATGCGCGGGTTGATCTTTGAAATCAAGACATCGTTGTGTTCAACCATCTGTTTGGTTGAGCCGACTTCTGATCCGAGTGGCAGTTCCGGTTTTCCTGCTGGAAAAGCAGGAATGCTGTAAAGCTCGAATCTCTCTGTGGGGTGGCTTGCTGGATTAACGTTGGCGCCGTAGAACTTGTTGAGTTCTCCAAATGGACGTGTGTCCCATGAAAGCGGTATCTCATTCATCCAAAGCCCCCAGCTCCAACAAGATCGCATCCAGTTCCGCCAGCGCCCCATTCAGCTCTTCCACCGCCTCCCGTGCCAGCACCGCCGGTTCGGGCAGGTCGGCCGCATCTTCGGCGCTGTCGTCCTTGAGCCAGGCGACGTCCAGGCTGTCGCCTTTTTCGCCGGCGATCCAGTCGCGGCTGAAGCGGCGAAAGCGCCCCTGCTCGCCCTGGTCTTGCCGCGTGGCCTTGCCGTTGGGCTCGTCGCCATACGCGTCGATGAAGCCAGCGAAGTATGCTTCGGTCAGCGGGGTGCGTTTGCCGAACTTGGGCGCGTTCGCGCGCATGTCATATACCCAGACCTCCTGAGTACTGCCGGTGGCGGCCTGGCTAACTTTCTCAAAGAACAGCACATTGGTCTTGACGCCCTGGGCGTAGAAGATGCCGGTGGGCAGGCGCAGGATGGTGTGCAGCCGGCACTTATCCATAAGGTCGCGGCGAATATCGGCTCCCACGCCGGCTTCGAACAGCACGTTGTCGGGCAGCACCACGGCGGCGCGGCCACCGTCCTTGAGGTGGCGCACGATATGTTGCAGAAAGGCGAGCTGCTTGTTGCTGGTGGCGAAGGTTAGGTCGTCACGAGTGGGGCCACCGCCGCCCTTGGCGGTACCGAAGGGCGGGTTGCTGAGGATGATGTGGCTTTTGGGCAAGCCGCTGCCCGCGCTGCCCAGGGTGTTGCCGACGTGCACCACGCCTTCGTCGTCCCCCTCCATGCCGTGCAGCAGGCAGTTCATCAGCGCTAGGCGGCGGGTGCCGGGCACCAGTTCCATGCCCAGGAAAGCCTGGTTGCGCTGGAACTGGCGCTCCTTTTCGCGGAGGTTGTAGAGGTCGTCGGTGTGGTCCTTGATGTAGCGGTCTGCCGCGATCAGGAAGCCGGCGGTGCCTGCGGCTGGGTCTTGGACGGTTTCGCCGGGCCGGGGCTTGATGACTTTGACGATGGTGTCAATGAGCGGGCGAGGTGTGAAGTACTGGCCGGCGCCGCTCTTGGTTTCGCTGGCGTTCTTCTCCAGCAGGCCTTCGTACAGGTCGCCCAGGCCGTCTTGCCTGGCGCTGAACCAGTCGATGCTGTCTAGGCTTTTGACGAGCTGCTCCAAATGTCGGGGTTCCTTCAGGCTGGTCCGCGCGTCGGCGTAGATGGCGGCGATCAGCCGGTCATCACTGGCCGAGAGCTTGAACAAGGTTTCGTGGTAGTGGCGCAATAGATTTAAGCCGCTCTTGTCACGTAGCTCAGGCCACCGTGCATACGCAGGCAGTTTGTGACTTCCAAGGATGCCGCTTTCGGTGTTCTCATACTCCATCTTGATGAAGAGCAGCAGAACGAGTTCGGTGACATAGTCGCTGTAGTTGATGCCGTCGTCACGCAGCACGTCGCAGAGGTTCCAGAGTTTTTGGACGATGTCTTGGGTAGTCATTGAAAAATCATGTGTGGTTGTTGGGGTTTATGAGTGGCACCGTCAGGCCATCCGAAGCCATAGACCATCAGACAGCGCACCCATTACCTCTTCAAGCTGGCCGCCAAGCAGCTTGTCGAGCTGTTTGGCTCCGCCATCGTTGACGAAGGCGCTGTTTACAAAGGCGTGGTCGATGACGAGTTCATGCGTAAGTTGTTTGGCAAGACGGTCGAGCCACTTGCGTTGTACAGGTGTCCAGGGGTGTTTGGTGTAGATCTTCTGCATTGCCTGAACCACACGTTGGTCGAAAGGTTGCAAGGCTTCGCCCAATGCGGCCTGACGGATGTAGGCAATAACGCCTGCAGCGATGTCCTGATTGTTGTGGTTCCGCCAAGCAGCCTTGAGGCTGGCCTCTGAGTACCCCGCACTATCGAGAAGCAGCCTCACTTCTTTGAGTTGGTCACGGGTCAGATCCTTGGGGCGATTCACCACTGTTGCTATGGCTGCAGATAGATTGACTTGCTCGCGCACAAAGTTGCCGAAGCTGTCGAGGTAGTCCTCGGGCTTGGCGTACAGGCCCCAGCTCTGACTGCGTTCCGTCAGCTCGTCAGCATGCGTTGAGATGACGGGCAAGTAGGCTGTGCCCAGGATCTGTTTGACCTCCGCAAGCTGAACGAGCAAGCGCGTGTTATTACGCAAGAAGTCGGCCGCAGCCTGTGGTCCGCTTTCCTGCCCTAGCTGGTGCAAGTGTCGGTGCAACTGCTGAGGGGCAACGCCCCACTGCTGTTCCAGCTGATCGAGCTTCTCTTTAAGTTCAGGTTTCTTTTCGGACTTATGCGCTGCATCACGCAACACACGCATGAGCTTCTGGTTAAGCTGGTCAAGAACATCGTGAGCGTGAGTGCGGTCTTGCGTAGTACCGGCTGCCTCATATGCGGCCGGGTTGTTCAGTTCGTCTAGCAGTTGTTCTAAAGTGACTTTGGGGTCCTTGACCAGAGGCTGCATGGTGTTGACTGCTTGCAACGAGGCATACAAGTCCACCGGGTCGTAAATCTTGAATACCGTCTTGCCGATCTCGTCGCAACGACGGGTGGCGCGGCCAATCATCTGCTCGTACAGGATGCGGGAGCGCACCCGGCGCATGAAAACAAGATGGCAGATGGGCGGAACGTCGATGCCTGTGGTGAGCAAGTCCACTGTGATAGCAATGGCGGGAAAACGTTCGTTCTTGTAGCGGCGAATGAGCAGGTCTACCTTATCAGACGCACCGGTAATCTTAACCACCGAAGCTTGGTTGTACTGGTCTCCGTGCACAGCCTTGAAGGCTTCATCAAGTAGACGTTTGACCATATCGGCATGCGCATCTGTGGCGCAAAAGATCATGGCCTTCTCTTCGCCCATGGGGTCCAATTCCTGAGCGAGCTGTTCGCAGATCACACGGTTAAACGGCTCGTTGATGACCCGCTTGTTAAAGCTCTCAAGCTCGAAATGCAGTTCATCGTCCAGCTCAGCTGTTTCGATTTCGCCTGTGCCAAGATTAATGGCCTCGACCTGTTGGCCGCTGTCGAAGTGAATACCGTGCTGGCCTAGTAGTGTCTGGTAGCGGACGGGAGGCTCGTGATCAATCAGCCAATCGTCGGCCACGGCTTCACGGTAGGAATAAGTGTAGACCGGGCGGCCAAAGATGTCGGTGGTATGGCGTGCGGGCGTGGCAGTCAAGCCCACTTTCACGGCGTCGAAGTAGTCGAGGACGCGCCTATATGTGGAAAGGTACTGAGCTTGATCACGTAGGGCGAGTTCGCCCTCGGTCATGTCTTGGTCCAACGCATAGCCGCGGTGGGCTTCGTCCACGATGATGCAGTCGAAGGCATCCAGCGGGGGCGCATTGTCGCTACTGAAGATTCGCTTAACCATAGCCTGCACCGTTGCCACCTGCACGCGAGTTTCGGCCTCGGCCGCCATGTCACCCAGCTCCGCAATGTTGTAGATCTTGGACAGCGGCTGACTTTGTTCCAACGGCGCTTCGTTGAAGGCGTCAATGGCCTGGTTACCCAAGGCTGTGCGGTCCACCAGAAACAATATGCGGCGGAAGCGCTCAGCCTTGAGGAGGCGGTAAATGAGGCCGATGATTGTGCGTGTTTTGCCCGTGCCGGTAGCCATGGCCAGCAAGCAATTTGTCTGACCGGCGGCAAGTGCGACTTCGACCGCACTGATGGCTTTCTCTTGGTAGTCACGCAGGCCCAGGTAGGCGAATCCTTCCTGCTGCAACTTGGCTTCGGCCTTGGCCTTGTTTCGGTGGAGCTGGTCGAGCAGACCTTCGGGCGAGTGAAAGCCTTGCAGCGGTTTGGCTAGGTTGCCTTTGTGGCGCAGATCTCGGAACCAAGTCCCGCTGGCCTCCGGACTCTGCTTCACCAACGGGCGACCATTGCACGAGTACGCAAATGGCAGATTGAACGCACCGTCTTGCCCGTCAGGCCAGGGACCTTGACGCCCTTCAGTGAGCCACGCTGCCTCGTGCTCTGGTTCGATGTGCAATCCGCGGGCGTAGCGCTCAGCCTGGCCAAGCTTTCCTGCTACGTTGACATTCATGCGCTTTGCCTCAATCGCCGCAATGGGAGTGAGCCCAGCGAAGAGCAGGTAATCAGCGCTCTGCTTACCGGCGGTAGGCCATTCGGCAATCGCCAAGTTGCGGTTGCGCTCAGGACGGACGCCCTTGGAATAGGTAAGTTCGAGTGTGTCTGCTTCCCAGCCGGCATCTCTGAGCATCTGATCAATGAGCAGGCGAGTGGACGCTTCGTCCATCGCCACCTTCTGAGCAGCCTGGGTCGCGCGCTGCGCGAAAGCCTGAATGTCCTGTGAGCTGGCAGTGGCTGTCTGAGCATTGGCGGTCTGCAGTTGGGCGTCAAACTCGGCCTTGAGGGCTGCGTAGCGAGTGCTAGCCTCCTCCGCTAGGCTCTCGTACACGCTACGTTCTTCAGCAGCCCGTTCGGCCAACACCTTCTCTTGAGCCGCTTGGGCGGCCAACAACTCGGCCATCCGAGCCTTGTCTGCCTGTTCAGCTTGGACTTCATGGAGGTGCTGCGTGAGGTCTGTCACCTGCTGCTGCAGCGTCAATAACCTCTGACTTGGATCGTCCGGCAGTATGAATGCACCGGGTTTGAAATTTGGATTGCTGCCGAAGGTGCGGTGGAACCATAACGCTACTTCCCGTGCGACCTTCAGCGCTTCTAGCCCTTCGCGGTAGCCGATTCCGTGATTGGCCTGATGGGCCGCTTCGTTCCCTCTCTGGCGTAGCAGGTGGAACATCTGACGCACCTGCGAATCCAGTCCGAGGCGTTGATCTACGGCCCGCAGCAATTCAGCCTGCGTGGGCTGCTGTAGGCGCACGCCAATGCGTGATGCAACGTCCTGAGTTATCGACTCGGCTAATAAGCGCAACTTGATCACGCAACTCGCTGGATCGAAGGGATAAACCCGCTCTGCAGTCGATCCGAGATCAGCGAGTAACGGACTGTGCACAGCTAAAAAGCTGAAATTGCTGGCCCTAGGTGTGTTGTCTTTGTCCATCGCTTCCCTGATCCCTGATGTTGTCAGTCAGCTCCATGGTTCTTTTCTGACGCTTTCTCTTCGACCACAGCACCTCGCACAGCGTCCAACCCATGCTCTTGCGCATAGGTTAGAACCAATGCTTCGACCATAGACGCTACGGATCGATGCTCCCGTTCCGCCGCAAGCTTCAGCAACTGCTTGACGTTTCTTGAGGTGCGGATGGACAAGGTCTCATCCTTGGCTTGCTTCATGGTCATGTATCCAAACGTGCTGGCCTGAAAATGTACTGCGTTTTGCGTACATTTCACCAAGCCATGTCCTACCATGTGCTAAGAACTCGTACTCAGACTCTCACCTCGATGGCGCGCCTGTGGCAGCGCATGACTTTGCGCAGGTTATTGTGGATGACCGCGTTGCAGCGATTTCGGCCATCCTATGGTATTGGGCGAACATACGATTAGTGCGAATATGCAGTCGCTGAGCTGATTTCCATCAGAACAGGCTGCCGGCAATTGCCGGGGCCCAGGGTCTGCTATGGGCCCTGGAAGTCGACTATGGCGCCGCCTCAGCCTTCTTCCTTTTGACCACCGAAGGCAGCGACGGCAAGCACTCGAAGAGACGCTCAGCGTATGCGAAGCCTACGCGCCGTACGGCGTCAGCTTCGAAATAGAAGAGCCAACTTGCCAGCAGCGCCACAGAGATCACCAAGGTCATCGCAGCAGCCAACCCGGGCCGCGAAAGGCTGACCAGGTTCACAGCGAGCGGGTCTAGTTCAACTACGCCAGCCAGCACCAAGCCGTAGAACAGTCCCAGCATGCAGGTCACGATGCCGATGGGCTTCATTGCCAGCATGTTGCGGTGGAAGCCATACGCGATGTTCTCTTTCAGCAGAAGGCTCTTGTTGCTCCGCGTCAGCTCACGCAGGCGCTTGGTGGCCCCGATGTAGGTGTCGTCGGCTTTTTCTGGGTCCGCCGCCTCTTCTTCGGCTGTCGGCATGGCGATGCCGAGCTTGGAGACGATGGCGTCGTGATAGCGACGCTTGCTGATGCTGTCTAAGGTCTTGTCACGATGCCGCAGTGCCAGGGTGGTCGGCATGCCGCCCCACCCTTGGACCAGCTTGTCCTCCAGCTTCTTGCCGCGCACGCGGGCGACGCTTGCCAGCGTGTACATGGCGCCGCAGCCTGCCAGCAAAGCCACTAACCCGGTCAAGACTGGGTGCCGCGCGCCGTAAACGCACACCAGCGGCACCAGCAGAGGCAGCGCAACAAGGAGGCCGGGCGCGAGCCGCGCCTTGCGTTCATAGGGGTCCTTAGCAAGTTCGACCAGAGCGAGCATTCGAGGTCCTTAGTTGGATGCGGTGAGCGCGTCGATGTAGGGCTGCAACTCGGTGCGATTTCCGAGGCTGATCTGCTGAGCGGCGGGGTCGCTCGGCGTCTCCGTGTGAAGCCCGAGGCGGCGCATGGTGTAGTACAGAAAGGCTTGCCGACACTTCAGAGCGACCTGCCCGTCCTTCATGCTGTAGTCCAGCTCGATCACACGCCTCTTCGCAACAGAAAGATCCGGATGAGGCACAAGAACCAGGGTGAGGATGGTGTGCCAGAAGGTGTCATCGCCAGGGTCGACGCTGCTAGGCCCCGCATCTTTGAGGTCCAGGATGCGCGCCAGCACGAAGTCGATGAAGCGCTGCCGCTTGTGGCAGTACGCCCGCACATGCCAGCGGAACCCGTCGAAGCCAAGCGCATGGGGCGAGATCATGCGGCTGCTCGCTTCGACCGACGTCATCGACTGGTAGAGGACCGCAACAGCGGACTTCTCTTGGATTGCCCGAACCACTGCGTGCACGATCTCGTCGCTGACTACACGCCAAGGAGACGGCGCGGTGTCGACGGCGGGAGCGTGACCGATGAAGCTGGCACCTTGCTCCAACAGGCCCGTGGTCTTCGCGTGGAGCTCCGCTAGATATCGCCGGGCCGAGCTGCGGGGAAACAGGGGCTTGAAGCTTGCACCCGCCACGTAAGTTCGTGAACTACGGTCGTACTCCAGATTGCCGGGGGCCAACTCCAGGTACCGGGCGATGTCCAGGGATGCCTGCGGCATCGAGATGCCGAAGTGCTCGATAAGGTCGGTTCTGTTCAATCGCCCTTCCCATCGCAACCGGAAATCTATGAATTGAAAGCGGCGGTCCAGCCCCCAGCTCACGCCGGGTCCGGCGGTCGCGTCGGCGGGATGTGAAGGTGTCTGGTCATCCATGACTAGAGTCTACTTTATAGACGCGCATAAAAGTTAGACGTATAATTTTTATACGTGTCCAGCATTTCCGGGCATGACAAGGAGCTCGAGATGCCAACTACCATTACCTTTTTCCCTGTTGACAACGGCGATATGACGCTGATCCGCCTGGGTGACGTCGACGCCACCACCATCCTGATCGACGTGAACATCCGCGCCGATGCGGACAACCCGAACAGCAAGGTCCGGGACGTCGCGAAGGATCTGCGCGGGCAGCTGAAGAAGGACGCCGAAGGTCGTCCCTATGTGGACGCGTTCTTGCTGAGCCACCCTGACCAAGACCATTGCCGCGGCCTGAGCCGCCACTTTCACCTGGGCGCCTTGTCGGACTACCCGGACGACGGCAAGGCCTACAAGGACAAGAAGATCGTCATCCGCGAGCTGTGGTCGTCCCCGATCGTGTTCCGCCGTGCCAGCAAGAACCACACGCTGTGCGACGACGCCAGGGCCTTCAGCAAGGAAGCCCGCCGCCGCGTGCGGGTGAACAAAGACCACTATTTCGCCGTATCGGACGGCGACCGCATCCAGCTCATGGGCAAGGACATCGATGGCAAGACGGACGACTTGGTTCCCATCGTTCGCCCGGTGGATGAGGCGTTCAATACCATCTGCGGCCGCACCTCGAAGTTTCTCAGCGCTTTCTTGTTGGCGCCCATCGATGCCAGCACCGACGAGGAGGTCGAAGAGTGCCTCGTGAAGAACCAGTCGAGCGTCATCATCAACTTCACGCTGGCCGCCGACGAAAACACGTCGGACGGTGCCAAGTTTCTCAGTGGTGGTGACGCGGAAGTCTTCATCTGGAACCTTCAATGGGACCGTCACAAGAAGGACCCGTCGGTCCTCGAGTACGACCTGATGCAGACACCCCACCACTGCTCTTGGCACTCGTTGTCGTACGACAGTTGGTCGGAAAAGGGTGAGGACGCGAAGCTGGATGCGGACGCACGCAAGGCGTTGTCCCAGACCCGCAGCGGCGCTGTCATCGTTGCCAGTTGCAAGCCCATCAAGGACGACGACAGTGACCCGCCTTGCATTCGTGCCAAGCGCGAGTACGTGGCTATCGTAGACGGTGCGCAGGGCAAGTTTTACTGCACAGGCGAGTACCCTAAGGTCGGTGAAGAGGAGCCCATGGTCTTCACCGTTACGTCGCAGGGCGTAGCCCTGGCGCAGCGCCGCGAGGCCGGCTCCAAGGCTGCCGCCTTTACCTCGACGACGCTCACGCCCTTGCCCCACGGCGCGGCATGACCGCGCTCGACGACGCCCTCGACCAGTTGCGCCGACACCGGGGGATCTTGCGGGTCGGCGATCCGGAGATCGTCGAAGGTGGCGATGGCGCCTGGCTCGTGGAGATCGATATCCCGGTGGAGTTGCCTAACCGAGCGCAAGCTGCGGGGATATCTGCCAGCGGAGTCAAAGCCATCGAAACTTGCATGCTGGCCTTCAACCGCTGGCCGCTGCAGGCGCCCAGGCCCTACCTGCGGTCCGATTTCCCGCGGGATCTGCCGCACATCAACCCTCACCCCGAGGGCAGCCTTGTGCCGCCCTGCGTTTTCGAAGGGTCGCTGGACGAGTTGCTTCACCGTCTCGGCCTGGATGCGGTCATCGATCAGATAATCGACTGGCTTGGCAAGGCCGCCAGCGGCACGCTCATTGATCTAAGCCAAGGTTGGGAGCCCACGCGCCGCGATTCCTGTCCTTCCACGGTCGAATTCAGCGCTGAGCGTCTCATCGCTGCAACGCCGGTCGACGGCAAGGTCCTGACGACCAACGCCAGCTATGTGACGGTCGGCGACGGCGTGTACTGCCGTGTGCTGCCCGAGTTGACGCCCCAGCCGAATGTCACCTTCACGCAAGTGCTGCGTGGCAAACCAGAAAGGCAGTTTGGGTCGGGCGTGTTCCCTGCCTTCATCGCCAGAGCTGCTGCCACCGACGGCCAGTTCCCGGTGATCGGCAAGTACCAGCCCGACACGGTCGTCGACCTGGCCTCTCTCCTCGATTTGGCGGCCGCGTTGGGCATCGACCGGACGGCAATGGAAACGGCTCTGTCCGACTATTACCGTGCATCCGTCATCGGCCTGCAGAACTACAGGGACTGGAAGAAAGGCTTGCTGGCCCTCGTCGTGCTCGTGGTGAAACGACCGGCGCGGCTTGTGGGTTCGGACGGTCGGGACGTGGAGGTCCTGCCATACGTGATCAGGTACAACATCGACCCGACGTCGGCCTTCAAGTTCACGAGCGATGTGCACGCGGCGTTCCACTCGCACGCCGTATCGCCTGAGCTGCTCGCGCGCACGTCTGCATTGCCACAGGCCGTCACGCAGGCAAAGACTGTACTGATCGGCTGCGGCAGCTTGGGCTCCAAGATTGGCATGCACCTGGCACGCGCCGGCATCGGACAGCAGACGTTCGTGGACACCGACATCATGTCCCCGCACAACTTTGCCCGGCACGCCTTGCTCGAGGACGGGTCCACGCTGGTTCCATACAAGGCCGAGCAAATGAGGGGCGCGCTTGGACGCTTATCTCACCTAGACGCCAAGGCGTATGACCTCGATGCCATCGAACTCTTCAGGGACGATAAGAAATTTGCTGAGGTTGTGCCTGCCGATACGGCGCTGATCATAGAGACCACGGCGTCGCTGCAGGTTCTCATCGCCGCATCAGTTTCTGCTGCCCTGACCGCGAGCCCGGTTCGGCTTGCACGGGCCGTGCTGTTCGGGCAAGGGCGTTGCGCTGTGCTGATACTGGAAGCGGAGGGCCGGAAGGCCCGTGTGGACGATATCACCGCCTTCCTATTTGAATTGTGCCGTTGGCTCCCCGATCTACGCGCGGGAATGGCAGGCACCACCTCTGACCCCAGGAGAATCTTTGTCGGTGATAACTGCAGATCCCTCACGACGCCAATGGCGGATGCGCTGGTCTCTCGGTCGGCTGCCATGGTGGCGATACAAGCGCAGAAATGGATTGCAGAGGGCAAGCCGCCGAGCGGACAGCTTTGCGTGGGCGTTGGTGACCAATCCAACATTGGCAGCAGTTGGGACGTGTTGGCCGTGGGCGAGACAACCGTTCTCAACGTTCCTGACGATGGCGGCTGGCAAATCCGCGTTTTGGCCAGCGTTGCTCACGCCATTGATGAAGATGCACGTAAGTGGCGACACCTTGAAACCGGCGGTGCGCTCGTGGGTCGCGTGTCCTATGAAACACGTACGATCACTATCGCCGGCATGGTGGCGGCGCCGCCCGATAGCATTCGTAGCGAAGCGGCCTTCATTCTGGGCACTCAAGGGCTGGCCCAGAGCCTGACGGAAGCGCATGCGGCGAGTGTGGGACACCTGATGTTTGTAGGCACCTGGCACAGCCACCCCATGGGCGGCCCGCATTCAGGGATCGACAAAGACACGCTTAGAAAGATCGCCACAGACGGCCGAGGGTTGCCCGCGGCATCGCTGGTGTGGACGCCCCAAGGCCTCATTTGCGCGGTTGATCGCTGGTAAACGCACTTCCTGCAGCTGGATGGCGGCGTGATGCGCGTCCGCTGGATAGGTTGGCTGGCAAGAACTTGTTCTGGGCGATTTGCGACGTCTTGGTGTACATCTATTCCACGGGAAAATGCTTGTAGGGAGGCAGGGTTATGGCAGGCTTCATGCGAATTCGGGTTGAGGACGTGGAACACGGGTGCTGCGTGATGCTGCAGCACGTCATCGGGTCTGGGCTTGGACAAGAACAGGGAGGCCGTCTCGCCATGATCGACTCCGGATCCTCGACTGACTTTAAGCCGAGTACTAGCATCAACCGCCTTGGCCGTGACGTGTTGGACTACCTGTTCATTACGAACGCCGATCAGGATCACATGAGTGACTTGAAAGGCTTGGAAGACGCGGGCATCTTCGTCGACACGCTCATCCGCAACCCGTCATATACGAGCGATCAAATGTGGGCCATAAAGCGCGCTGGCGGGCCACTGACAAGCGACGCGCAGTGGTACGTGAACGCTTGTGGGAAGTACTCGGGCGGCCCGCCCGTAATACCGTTCGACCAGGGCATGGGCGGCATCACGTATAAGTCGTTCTGGAACTCATACGGCACAGGTCCCGGTCAGTTCACCGACACGAACAACCTCAGCCTTGTCGTGTTCATCAAGTACGGGAACTTCAAGATGCTGTTCCCTGGTGACATGGAACGTGCCGGCTGGCTCGAATTGCTCAAACGCAGTGACTTCTGTGCCGAGTTGGCTGGTACGGAAGTATTGATGGCGTCGCACCACGGCCGGTACAACGGATACTGCGAAGAAATTTTCGCGTACTTCACGCCGTCCTGTGTCGTCATCTCGGACAAGGCAAAGAAACATGAGACGCAGGAAACGGTGCCCGATTACCGCAAGGTCATTTCTGAGACCGGCGTTAAGGTCCGTACAACTATGAAAGATCGGCACGTGTTGACCACTCGGCGCGACGGGCACATCGTCTTCGACGTTGATGGGACCTGCTACACCATCGATACCGAGTACCAAGGATGAAGAGCGTTGAAAGCTCCCTGAAGTCGCAGCCACGCTTGTCACGATGCAGGGGCACTCGTTGACTAGAGCAACTTTACGGCAATGATGTCGTCGACCCACTTCTTCGATATGACCTCGAAATGCATGTTGTGATGCTCCATCAAGGATTCGGCGCGCGGATGGTGGTACCCCAGATGGTTTCCCGCTGAGAAGAAAGCGATAGATTTGTGCGGAACTGTTGGAGCGACCACTGCTAAAGCGCTCAGTCGATCGCCGTGGTGAGGCACCACCACTGCATCGAACTTCTTCTTTTGCATGGCGTTGACGGTTGTCGCAATGTCCTGAGCCATGCGTTTATATGCGTAGTCTCCCGGCAGGAGTGCCTGTTTGCCAGCCACCGATGCAATCGCAACTAGGCACTCGCCGTTCTTGTCTGGCGCGGTTGGCTGGCTTCTGCGAGCCTCCAGGATCAGGCTACCCCTAGGGTCGCGAACTTCGAGATGATTCGTTGGCACGAGTTTAGGCTTGATAGTTTTGTCGGACAGGACAATGTCAGCCACGTTGTCCGGAATAAATATCTCCTTGATCCGGCTTAGGATGGTTGAATCCCAGTCCAGTAGTCGCCAGTGGTCTGAGTCGGGATGAGAGAGAACCATATGGACCTCGGCTGCCAGAGCCGGTACCAGCTCGTTAGTGAGCGCTCCAAGGTGCGAGTGACGCTTCGATTCGTAGGCTTCCCGCTTGACAGGTGTACCAGCCCCTGCGTCAAGCAGGTAGCTCACGTTGTCGCATTGCAAAACTGAGCACATCCCTTGACCGACGTGAAAGGCAAGAAGTTCTTTCGATGAAGATGGGGCTTCCCGAGAGATCGGTTGCGAGGCCGAGGCTGCGGTAAATGGGGTGAGGGCGGGGCCTGCCACCGGTCGGATTGATTGAATGTCAAGGTAGGTCGGCTCTGCGTCCTGGAAGAGCGCGTAGCCGTATGAGTCCGAGCTGCCGTTTACCGTCAGGTTGTATTTCACCTCCAACCACTCTGTGCCGCTGTTGATCCCGAGGGCATTCTCAAAGATCCTGGCAATTTCAAAGTCCGAGATAGATTTGCCGAGCGACAAACTCAAGATAGCAGCGGCGCTGGATCCATGCTTGAGATTAAAGTCAACAAGGAAGGTCTGGCAGCCGTGATCTTCGTTGAACGCAGCATTTTCAAAGCTGCGCTTATCCACACCTATGAGCCGGAGGCAGAGGTCATATGGCATGTAATCTTGGTACGCGGCAAGTTGATCAACGCGGGCATAGATCACACCCTCCGGGAAGTCGCGCTTCTGGAATGCCATTGTCTCTTACCCTTTAGATATCTGCTTGGCTGCATCACAACCGATGCCCCTCTACGAATTGTGAACTATCGCGGGTATCGAGGAGGTGAAGCAAGCAGCCAGTCATGGAGTCAAGGCACCTTGACGGCGACGCTGATCGACTCAGTCGCCGTTGATCTCGTCGTCAGCATCCCCCGTCATAGAACTACTCGATGGCTTTGTCCAGCCGTTTGAGCAATGCGCTGTATCTTCTGAAGTTCCCGGCGAACCAGCATGGCCACACTGTTGTAGCGGTCAGCGGCGGTGGCCGCGCATTTGATCCGATAGACGCACCAATGGGAATCTCACCACCATGTTCGATGAGCGCTTCAGTGGGCCTCATGCGACGGCATTGTGCCTTTTGCCGCAGTGCTCCAGCGTGGCGGCAGCAACTCATCGATCCGGCGGTTTGGGTGGGCATGTGGTGTTCTCGCGTTCGTGGCGGCGATCGCTGCGGAGCAGGAGCTCTGGCTGCGTCTGGGAGTGTGGCTTGCGCCGGGTGGCTGCCATGGGCGAGGCGCTCCACTCGGATGTTCCCTCCAGGGCCGGCAGTGGGACCTGCAGGCTGGCCTCAGCCTCGGCCGCGGTTTCTTCGAAGATCTGCCGTTGCTGAGCGTTCAGCGCCCTCACGCAGTTGCGCTGCATCAAAGCTTTTCAGGGTGTTAGGACCGACGCGATCCTGACCACCCCCGGATTTGATTGCTCAATACTGTCCAGTCTCGCAAGCCGTTGAGCAACCTGACCACGGTCACACCAGCGCAAAGTGCTGCGCAACCTGCCAACCCAGCGAGGCCAGGACCAGACAAGTCACTACAGCAAAAGCCAGCCGATTGCTGTTAGCTCTCTTATGCTGTTCAGCTTGCATTGCGGCCAGTTGTGCCTCAGTGCGTTTCAGTGCTTCATCCTTGCTGCTCAGATTGGCCTCAAAGCGCTGAACGCTGCTCACCACCGAATCGCGCAGTGCCTGCAGAGCCTTGGTGTGCTCCTGCTGAACAGCTTCATGTTTCTGCTCGACGCCTTTTACCGTCTCGCCCAGTACCAGCACCTGCTGCTCCACGGCCGCAACCATGTGCTGCTGGAATCTTTCCAGCTGGGCTGAGATGGTCTCACGCAGTTTCTGAGCGGCGGCATCTTGAGCATCGGTTTTCTCCAGAACGGACTGGACATGTGTCTGCAGTTGCTGCCCGATGTTGATTTTGAACTCAGCGGTTTCGTTGGAGAAACGCATCAACTCAGCTTGCGCGCGTTGCGACTGGGTGGAGAAGGCGCTGGTCAGTTGTTGTTCAAATTCTTCGCGATGCTGCTCGAGAGCCGCTATGGTCGACAACATCTGCGCTTCAAGGGCTGATTTGAGCTGGGCACTCTCTACGGTGATGTGCTTCAGCTCAGCCTGGGCCTGCTCGGACTGGGTCGAAAATGAACTGATGATCTGCTGCTCGAAATCAGCACGGCGCTTCTCCTGCTCGGCAAAACCGGCTTCCAGTCGCTCCAGGCATTGCGCGAAGTGCTCATTCAGATCATTCTTGACGGCCGATCTCAAGGCGTCGTTTGCGAAGCTGATACGGCTTTCCGCTTCCGTGACTCGAGTGACGCAGCCAATCAACTGCTTCGCCTGCACCTGGGTCAACCCCTTGGCCTCCATCAACCCCTGGTTGGCCTGGTTGATATCCTGCTGCTGCTTCTCCAGCAGCCTCTGCTGCTCGAAAATCTTGCTGTTCTGTTCTTTCAGCGTGTCCGTCTGCTGCTTGAGGATGTTCTGCTGATTTAGCAGGATGCGTTGTTGATCGTTTAGTACCTTGGAGATCGCCGTGTTAACGATCAGTAGCTGCGAAGATTTTTGGGTCAGACGACCGATGGATTTGCTGAGGTCAATCTGGGCATCCTGAACCTTGTCGTCCCGGTCGTTCCACCAGTTGCCGAGAAAATTCCCATCTTTCTTTTCCTGACGCAGATGTTCCAGGCGCCGGGCATCGGACTCAACCGCATTCCGCCCTGCAGTCATGTCCTGGATCAGCTGGTTGATGTTACTTTCGCGAATGATGCGCTCTGGTACATCCACGGAAGAAAAAGCTTGGATGATCTGAAGCTCCTGCTTGTTCAATGCGGTCATCTCCATTGATCTTTCAAAGGGTTTTCAGGAAGGTATCGATTTCCGACTGGCTTTCGTTGATAAAGTCGATCATCGCAAAGCTCCTTGCGACCTGTTCGCCGGTTTGGGCAACGGTTTGCTCCAAGCTGGCCAGGGTCGCACTGGCGGTAAGGCTCGCTGAACCCAGGGTGACACCGATGCGTTGATACAAGGTGATCGATTTTGAGTAGTTCTCGATATTGCCCAGGGAGCTCTCGGACAGGGTCACCAGCTCATTGGCGAACTCGTCGCGACGTTTGGCGTCGGCCAACAGCTCGTCCATGAACTTTTCCGTCAACGAGTGCCGGTAGCGATCAAACAGGCAATCGATCTGATAAGCCAGGAACGCGGAGAGCAGACCGGTCATGATGCCGATCAGCACCGGAGTGATCAGATCAGCGAAGGGCTTTAGAAATGGCAAGGTCGCCATGAAGGTGGCCACCGTCTCGTTGAGCAGCAGGCCGACCGAGGCAACCACCACGGTGGTCAGGATCTTCAGCCCTTCCTGCAGTGCCTGGTCGCCTGTCATGTGTTTGGGCGGGAAGAAGATCATCCTGAAGGCGCGAAACAGCCCGAGAAGGCCCTCGCGGATCACGGTGACGAAGCGCTTTGCAGTGGAGAGGAAGTTGTTGATCAGGAAGGTCAGCAGGTTGCTCATAAAGCCGCTGACGCCGCCCTGAAACATCTGACCTACTACGTCAGGGATCTTCTTGACCACTGATTCGATGACGCGCGCCAGACGTTGGCGGATTTCCTCGAACAGTGTCTTGCCAGCCTCGACGCCCTGCTTGATCAGCACCTTGAATTCGTTGAACAGACCGTTGACAAGTTCGGTAAGCAGTAGTCCCAGGGCCTGGCGCACTCCCATCATCGCGGCTTGCTTGCCGCCGGTCTCGAGTAGTTCAATGCTCTGCTTTTTCATCAACGCCGTGTCGACCGTTGAGGCAATGTGCTCCTCCGATGTCTGCTTAGCCTGTGCCACCAACTCCGGATCAAGCTCGTACTCCTCCCCCTTCCGCTGCACTAGCTCGTCCAAGCTACCAGCGCGTTTGGAACGATTGGTCGACTTGTGGGTGGCAACCAGGTTTTCTTCCGAGTTGGCCATCCTTTTGACGCGATCTAGGCTCTCGCCAGTCTCCAGAGCGAGATGAACTTTCTTGTTCTCCGAGATGGTCTTGAGGGAGGTCACATGGTCAAGATCCAGGTCCTTGGGAGCAACATCCTTACCTGTATAGCCATCTTTGCCCTTGGCCCGATATTCCTCGCTTTTTTTGGCAAACGCAGCGTCGCTGTATTCCTCTCGGTCGTAATCATTCCTTGACTGCTTGTGACTGGCCACATCCTTGTCGGCAATGTAGTCGGCGCCTTCGCGGGAGAAATTGTGCAGCGTGGTGACGTTGCCGCCATTGCGATCCTCGAACATGGCCATCGATAGGCCAAAGGGTCCAATGATCTGGGAAATGACCTGCTGTTGGCAGTCATCAAAGAGCTTTTGCATTCGCTGCTGCTTCTGGTCGGACATGATTTAATCCATTTCTCCCTCTTGGGACTTTTGTTGCGACCTCGAGATATCACACAGTCTTGTCGACGAACTCGGCAAACCACTGGGCAAAGCTGTCGGCCTTTTTCTTGCGTGCGCCATCATCGTGCCAGAGCGTGATGACCTGACCGGCCCGACCGCCGTTCGAGGGGTCAAGATCTAGGCACAAGTGGTCACCGGCACCGTTGTAGGTGAACGGAATCCACTTCGGGCTCCACCAGACTGGTCTTATGCCAGTCCCAGGCTGGGCTTCGGCACCGTCGAAGTCGCCGCCATCGTGCAGGTCTTTCCAGATCGCCCACTCATCCAGAATGCGTTGCGACGATAGGAACTCCGAATCGGAAAATAACCAGCCCGCCCCGCACCGCTGCCCGTCATGCACCTTCAGGCACTCAACAAAATCCGTTGGCAGCTTCACGCCTAGTTGCTGTTCCAGTTTCTGTATATCAGCTTCGCTGGCCGGAGGGTTGAGGTCGGCCAGTAGTGCGGAGTTGTTGGTCTTGAGCCAGGCCTCGAGCCTTTCCCATTGCTTCTTCATAAGAGTTGCTCGTCAGGACTTGGGTGGACGAGACTGATACCGAGGATCGCGCTGCAGTTGATTAAGCATGGCAAGGGCGTGTTGCAGCGACTCTTCAGCAGTGCATGCAGCACGATCAAACTGCTCTCCCAACCTGCGACGCCGGGACTGTGCCTCAAGTGTGAGATGAGGGTCAGAAATCGATCGGAGGTCTATGCCCATAGCCGTGCGGTGCAGGGGTTACTTGATCTCAAACTGGGTGCGGTCTTGGTTCGCAATCCACAGAGGCGGCTTGCCGCGGCCGGTCCAGGTAGCGCCGGTCTGCGGGTCGCGGTACTTGGGCGCAACAGAGTTGCCCTTGAGCGGGCTTTTGGCTCGGCCAGCAGGAAAGATATCAGCCTGGGTGAGGCCGAACTCGGCAATCAGTTGGCGGACGGTTGCAAGCGCATCCTGGGACTCTGATTTGCGCAGGGCCTCAATCTGAGCGTCCAGGTCTTGGCGCCGGGCGAGAAGTTCTTTGTAGCTGGCCATTTTTTCTTTCAGTCAAAGATGGACATATTACGGCCAGCGGTGCTCACAGAGTCTGAACATTTCAGCAGAAGCTCGGTACAGCAAATGGGCGGATCTGCCCGTTGTTCGCTTAACACCTAGCGCGCTGACGTAGGCCACGCTGGCGGCACGTCTCTATGCTCATCGCACCGTGTCCGATGGTAGTTCTCCGCGATGTGCCGCCCTGGGCTACCACAGACCTCGCAGACATTTCTGGACAGCGCTTCAACATATGACACCATCGATATGTCTGCTGGGTCGAGCCTATGGAAGCGGAGACTGAGAAACCCCCACTTCTCACGTGCTTCAAGCGCAATGGGCTGCACCCCAGTTTCGTCTGCGCGTGCTTGAATTCGCGTGCACAGCACATCAAGCATCGCAACCCAGCCTGGCCCTCCGCGGGGCTTTCCTTGAGTGAAGATTCGCGGATACTTCGCCTCAAGGTCGGCAAGATTCACAATGGCGCTCCAATGCGCTGGAAAAACTGCTCCAGGCGAACCCTCTCCGCGTCCTTTTGCTGGAGTGTGAACGTCGGCGAGTACCCCATCTTTGAAAGCAGCCGATAGTGAGTACGCAAGCTGTCCAGCCCCTTTTGCCTCAGCGGATTCGCCTTGGCGTGGCACTGAGGGCAGGAAGAAGCGTCACCTGTTTGATCGTTGGTGCCGAGCCAACTGCAGCGAGGGCACAAACATGGGCTTAAGTCACCGCCGGTGTTCGCTATCTTGACGCGCGCTGTGGAAGTCTCTTCAGGTTGCATGGCTCACTCCCTAAGAGGGAAAAATTCAGACACTATGACACCCAACGAGCTCAAGGAACTGGTGCAGACCTATCGCTACTCCGACGCTGTCTATGTCGTCGTGGACTCGTTGCCCCAACCCTATCTGGATGCATTTTCAAGTTTCCTGCGAGGCTCAGCGTGCCCAGTAGGAGATGGTCGAAATCGCTATGCCTACGTCGCTGACTTTGAACGCTGGCTGGCGACCCTGTCTACTCGCAACGCTCCTTGAGCCAACTTATGTCTTCTCAGCAGTCCAAAGCCGCAACGGCCAGCAGGACGTAGTCTCCTTCGCCGTTGACATAGCCAACACCGATATCCAGGTCCGAGCTTCGCGCTTCCAAGTAGGCCCTTGTGGCTTTGAGCTCGCTGGAGTACTCGTGGCCGGTGAAGATCACGTGCATCGGTCCCAAGCTCATATTGTCAGAGGCAGTTGCGTGCCGCAGGAACTCAATGAACTTCTGCTGCCTTGTCGCCAGGTCCTCGCGGAGAAACTTGGGGCGACCATCCTTGCATTCGGCTCCGTAGATGCTCGCGGTGTCATCGTTCTCAACAAACAGAATTGACTCAAAGAGGCTCGTCTCGCCTCCACTTCGGCGTGCCGTTATATCGGCGGACCAGACCTCTGCCGGATCGTTCGGGAAGCTCGCGACGAATCGGACGTTGGCAACGTCGAAAACGATGGGTCCAGTGTTGCCCATCTCTTGCCCACGCACGTTGTCGAAGTAACTCAAGCGGCCTCCAATTTGTCGGCGGGAGCCCAGTTTCGGTCCCTCCCCCGGGAACGCAGCAACCCTGCCACACCAATCTTCCGCTGGAGGAGACGAATTCAAACCAGCCGCTGGCAACTCCAAATAATGCGATTTTCGCATATTCCAAGATCGCATGGAAGCTCATGGGCTCTTTACCGCCCATGCAGAAGACGCTCTACAGCCGCCAGTACCAGCACATGCTCAAGCTGCTGAGGGAGAAGCGCATCCTTGCAGAGGTCAGCCAAGCTGAGCTGGCGAAGCGGTTGGAATGGACGCAGGCGGAAGTGAGTAAGTGCGAAACTGGGGTTAGGCGTCTGGATGTCATCGAACTCAAGCTATGGGTTGAGGCGCTGGACGGCGATCTGTCTGCCTTCGTGCAGGATCTGCAGCGATAGCAGCATTTCATCTATGGAATGCCGCGAGGCTCGGGTTGGCTCAGTCGAAAGGCAGCCACTGTTGACCTGCTGTTCGATTTTCTAAAGGCAATGTAGCTACAGCGTACGTCTCCGGGGAGTTGAGCCGAATCCATTCAACGGCAGCTTTGCATTTGCGATGTACATCGCTCCTGGTGCATCCCGGATTCTGCTCAATGAACTCTCGGATCGCCTGGACGGCGGCTGAGGCCTTCTCAGGTCGCCGATGCACTGAGCGAAATGCTCCCCCGTCGCTGCCAAGTTGCCCGATCCGCTTGCGTAGCGTCTGTGGCGCGATGCCCATGCTGTTCGCAACGTCTGCGAGAGTTGGGGCATCTAAAACCATTCGATTGGTGTCCACTGGCAGATCTGCTGAGGAGGGATCCCACAGGTTCCCTTGGCCATCCACGTCCCAGCACAGCGCGGCCAAGGGATCAACAAAACGTCTATGGCTCGCGGCTTGATCTTCGTCGTCGAAAGCGGTAGTCCAGAGAAGCAGCCATTTCAGTGGGTGACCCTCGCGCCTGCGACCAAGGAGGTCATGGATCCACTCGCCGGATGACAGTGAGGACTCGGGCGTTTTCAACTCCCTAAGCCACCTCGAAATCGGCGCTGCAACGAACCATGCGGCTAGCGTGGAATGCGCCAGTTTCCGAGACCAACTCACAACGCCGCGTTCACGCAGGCCATTGATGATGGACTGCCGCATCGCTTCAACATTCAATTGCGGTGCCTGAAAAGCGACGTCCGATAACTTTGCGAGGCGTCGAAGGGCTGAAGCCTCCAAAACGGACGACGGGTAATGGAGTGTGGGCCCCTGGTCCTCTTTCGGTAGGAGCCAGTGAGATGCCCCCGAGTCCTCAATAGCGAGCATGCAATCGTGCTCCAAGCACATCCATGAGCCACTGAGTTGGTGGGGAAGTCTCCAGCGAGGTAGCCCGAACTCGCGACGGTCATTAGATACGCAGCTGGCACAAGAGCGGAGTCGGGTGCTGCTTGAAAGTTTGCTGGCAGGCATTGAGAGCTGGACCCCCCATCCGCCAAAGTCAGGATGCCTGTGTTGCTGCAACATTGACTCAAAGCGGTCGGGAGGTAGAAAGGGTATGAACTGCCCTATCGGACAGCGCCTCCTAACAACCGACTCCAAGTCACCCAGGGCTCCGTTCGTGACATGGACAAACTCGTCAATGCCTTTCGGAGCTACTTTGTCGCGGCATGCGTGTTCGGCGCCGAACAGAGTCGAGCCTGTATCGCGTGCGGAGCCATTTCCCTGCACTGTATGGAAGGCCGCTGCCCACGAGTAGAGTGTCTCGTCACCACGCCATGAAGGGAGGAACTTCAGTGGGCGTGGTGAAGTTTTCATTCGCCACCCTTCTTGCCCGATACGGAGAGAAGCGCCTCAATTTGTCGGTCTTGAAACGCTTCTTGTCTGGTGCGTACCTTAGCCGTCTTCGCTCTTGCACGTGGCTTGGCGCGCTTCTGGGCTTCTGTTTTGAGTTCGGCTTGGGTGGGGGCTGTCGCATCTGGTCGGGCCACTTCGACGGGCCTCTCTGGCTGCTCCCAGAGGCGCCGGAACATTGCTGCAGGCATATCGGAAAACGCTTGTAGTGCTGCCCAGTTCCGTTCAGTCAGAGCTTCTATGCGCCCATGAAGAGCCTTCATCTTTGGACTCTGTCTATAGACTTGATCGATCATCGCCGCATCAATCGTAGATGCGCCCCTCCTGAGCGCGAATTCCTGAACTTCCCGCCTCAGCCTGCAAACATACCTGGGCACCCCTCCCGTCCGCCGCCAGATAAAACCAGGTAGTCCCTGGTCAAGGCGATGAGACGTGTGTGGTACATACAGCGCGTCCGGGCTATCCAACAGGGTAGGTGACCAAAGTCCCGGAATCCAATGTTCTTTCCACTCTGCGGATTCTGGATCAAGCACTGGAAGCATCTGGTGCCAACCCCCTTCACTGAATCTGTCAACATCCTGAGAGAATCCGCGAAGTACATCAAAGGCCAGAGGGTTTCCTATCAAGACTGCTGGAATACCCCAGTTTAGGATTCGCAGGAAGAATGTTAAAAATTCACGGCCGAAGCGCGATGAGGATAGGTTCTGCTCTTGTGCCTCTTCAATAATCAAAAGACCGCAGCGATGCACAGAAAGAAGATGCAAAAATACGACTAACTTTTTCTCGACCGTCCACCGAGAGGATGAATACTCTGCGGTGTAGGAAGTTCCGAGGCTCGCATCAAGTGCCCGAAACGCAAGCTCAAGAAATCCGCCGCGAGAACCATCGGCCGGCATATGAACCTTTAAATATACAAGCTGTGTCAAGGCTTGCCAACCGGGGCCGGGGCCGTGATCTATCGTCCGAGGAAGGAAGCTGAGATATCGGTCAACTACTTGAGATTTCCCGGTTCCAGTAATCCCCTCGATAACTATACCTGATGCAAAATTTGGCCACCATTCAAGCTGGCTTGCCTCGGTGCCTTTAAATAGGGCAGAGGAAAATACGAAGTTGCGATTTTGCGCCAATAAAGGATTTCTTGCATTCAGGCCGGAGTGCAGTAGATCCTGTATTGCGATGGCTGCAGTGATGCAAGCAGAATATGGAGTAAATATGGCCTTGAAGCGCTCCACCAAGAAGATTCTATCTTCCATCGATATTTCTCGCACGTGCTCCGGATTGATGGGCCTATTTCTCAGCGCTAGCGCCATCTCTAGTTGATTAAGCTTCTTTGGGAGTTGCTGCGTAAGAGGGTTTTGACGCATCTGCTCTATTGAATGTCGGAGGGGATTATTCATTTTTAACCTCTCAGCTATCCTTGAGTGCCTGCATTACATCTGCCATATCATCTCCGACTGGAGGGTGAGCAGCGAAATCGGTGATTTCAATCTCCGAGGTGGGCGCCTTCTGTGTCAACTGAGCCTCAGCTTTGGGAGGCAGTTTAGGGATGCCGCTACGAGCAGATCTTTCAATTGACGTATTCAACGATACATTGCTCTGCAATTCAGTCTTCGTGACAGTATGAGAGAGTGACTTGATTTCCTGCTTCCGCTCTCTATCTGCGATCTTTGTAGTCCTCTTGATCGCCGCGATTTTCTCAATTCCGGCAACCGTCTCTTTGATCTTTGATCGAAAGAGTGCACGTTTGTCGTCCGAGCATACGTGTAGCCAATCAAGAAGAGTCATGAGACGCAGTTGAGGGTCTTGAGTGCGGAGCGTCAAATGGCGAAGCTCTCCCTCCAAATTGGACCAACATTGAGAAAGATCAGAAGGATTGATATGAATAACAACACTCTTCCTCTTTCCATTGCGAAGCATTTTGATGCTCTTTTGGTGAACCCAGGAGTTGGTATATTCCAATCCAAAAATTACTCGTTTATTGTTTGACAATGGATCATAAAGTTGTACTCCTCTTGAATCGAGAAATCCACAAATCCTAGGAAGACATCTGACTTTTAGGCGGTCGTAGTCGGCGCTCACGGAGCTAAATCTGCCGTGTGCGATTAGCCACTCAACCACGGATTTACGCGTTCCATCTATGCAGTCTCGGCGCATGGCGATAAGAGGTGGGTGGATTATCTCGATGTTGTTGTGAAAGTGTATGCGCTCAATCTCTCTCTCAAGGTATTCATCAAAAGTGAACCGCGCAAACAGGGCTCGTGCTGGTTCACCCCTTCGCTTTCTCCTGCCCATGGTGGAGCCTGGAATTTTGTGATCAAGTGCTTTGTGGCCTTTGTTGTGTGAGGACTCCTGGGTAGCCTTATTTATCGCATTGTAGGCAGCACCATAAATCGCGCCACATTGAAGTTCCTCAAAAGTGTTCATCACCATTTGGGATTTTCCTTCGCCGTTATCTAGCAAGAATTTGGAAAACCTCATAGATAACCATTCTTCGTCCTTGATTGGAAATCCAAATTTTTCGCAGTAATCAACCTTGGACTCGGCTGCGTGACAAATTGCCATAAGCGCTGTTGTCGAGCTAGGACTTTCAAAACCAACATGATGACCAAATATATAGTTTACGTACGCTCCCATGACTTCGGTTTTCCAAGGCGAACTCAACACTCGCAGCCTAGAAGCCGAAGAGACCAGTGTCTGATCGCAACTGGTGCTGTCTAGCATTGCATCGCTATTGACAGATGCAAACTTGCTGGCAGATCGGGTCTGCCGAACTGCGTACTGACGCTGCTGCTCTGTTTCCCCCTTGTTAATTTGAAGCGCTGAGAGCGCCTCTTCGGAGTGAGTGCCCCAATACTCAAACTGCTCTTCAGAGTACTGAAGTGCTTCAGGACGCAGTTTTACTTTCGCGCGATCTCCACTCCAAGAAGTCGACTGGACGAAAAACTCTTCCAAAGTTGCTTGGAAAGCATCTTTCACGGAGACTGATGGCTTCTTGAACTTTTTCCACCCGAGCGCGAAAGCCGCCCTAACGTCGGCCGAGCAGTTGATCCCATCATCTTCGCCCTCTGTGTTATGTTCGCGAGGGCGACCAGTTTTTCTTGCACTGAACTTTTGCTTTCCGGGACATCCACAGTTTGAATAGTTAGGGAGTAGTCCGTTGACTAGTCCTAATGCTTGAATGTAAGCATTCAATGATCGATATACTTTGCCCGCGCCACTGAGCTTCAGCTCCTTCGCGCGCTTGGCAGGCCAGCCAGAGAAATTCGTGTCCAGCAAAATATCGGAGATACTACGGCCTTCAACAAAAGGTCGAATCAAGTCGTATGCGTCGTCTCGGTGTTTTAGCCATACATTAGTGTGGCGCCTTGTGTGCCTCAGCAAATCCTCTGATCTATTAATTAATAGCTGTTCGTCTGAATAATGCCAGTATGACGGGATTTCAAATTGAACGATGGAGTATTCTTTGTCTTGTATTTGCTTTGCTACTGCTGATAGCCTCCTGAATAATGGCTGCTTTATGTAGTGACTAACGTGTCCGCTACTGTTTCGCCGAGGGAATGGAGATATAACGACGAGATCGCGATGGGAATCTAAGTAAACTACTCTGCCGTAAAGCTCAGCAGGGCGGTTCGGGTTGTGATGATAAATGGCGCATCCAGCCCAGATTTTGGTCATGCGAGGTATCCGAAATAGTGGTTGCGCAAGCGCAAAATGGTGCGCCCTCCATCACCGATCCGAGGCTTCGTTGTGTCGATCTCCCTCGTCACATCAATATCAATTAAATGAAGCCAGAACGACAGCCTAAAAAATAGAAATGAGTCCCAAAAATTTAGCCCGACACGTTTGCCTGAGTAAATGGCGGCGCCAGTAAGCGATTGGTGAGTAGATCTCTCGGTGAACGTTGCAGCATAATCTGCAAGCTTAGGCGTACCCTTATGCAGTCGTAGTTCTTCCGTTGTAGGGACGAGCCAAAGGAGCTGTTTGATAACTACAGGATTGATAGAAGTGCCATCCTCATGAATGTGGCAAGCGCCAATCGCCTTGCAATATCCTGCATCTAGCGCTATCCGCTCTTGGGCTCTATAGCTTTGGTCGGTAATAGATCTCGGCTTACAGCTGATGCCCGTCAACATGCCGTTGGAATTCCCCGGTGGCCGAAAAACCAAGTCAATCGATGCCACGTAGGGCACACTGGTGCCGACAAAGCAGCCGTGATCTATGCCCAACTGATGCGAGATATCCAATAGTCCAGGAACGAGGGGCGCACCAGGCGCTTCGTCGAAGCCAGGATGAGGATGCTCAGCGGGCCACAGAGGGAGGCACTCTCGCAGATCTGTAGCGCCAGCAAAGGAACATAAAAGAGCCGTGTGGAACTCTAGCTGGCTTAGAAAATGATGGTTTCGTGCGTTGATGGCTACGCTTGAAAAAACTTGGTAGCTAACCGGCGATGAGAAATTTCTTCTAATCCGAATCCAAGGCTGGTAGTTATCTCCGAAGCCTTGGCCGGCTCCGGACCGGATTGATCGCGCGACTTCATTTAGCTTTTTTTGCGAATAGTGGGAAAAGTTTCGAGACGAAATCGTGACATCGTCTTCAAGTAGGTGGAGATAAGGTGCGCTGTAGCCAGCTTCAAGCGCAACAGAATTCGCACGTGGATAATCGGGCCAGCCAGAACGCACGGCGTCCTCCGAATGAAGTGAGTCATGAATCGGAGTTGCCTGACGGACTGCTCCGAACTCTCAAATTTGCGTAGGGCTGCGTGCAGAAAGAATTGACCAGCGCCAATCAACTTGATAGCTGATATGAGTCAAATTTCTTTCAGCCATGGGATGCACTCATGGCGCGGCATTGACGCCGGTGGGTCTTGGCTTGAGAATAGCAATGCAACGTTTTGGTTTAGGCCAAGACTTACCCGGCGAGCCCTTGTGCTCGCCTTTTTTTTATTTCATTGCTGTCCTCCTGCAGATCCGATCAATGTGACAAGGCCGCTGGTTAGTGATTCGAGCTGCCCTGCGCTGATGCGAACAGACTCCAGGTACTGTCGAAGACCTTGGCGTTGGGCTGAGTTCAGTTGGCTGCTCGTACAGAGAACCTGGGACACAAGGACAACGTCTTCCTGCGACTCGGTTGCATCCCAAGCACATCTGACAAACCGGTCGTGCTTGGCAGACCAAGCCAGGAGGTGGGCACTTTGATCCGAAAGCGACAGAGCTTTCGAGAGCTTCGCGAGCAACTCATCGTTGAACGGTGGGCGGCGACCCTTCTCAACGCCGCACAGGAAGGCTTGGTCCATGCCTAGTTCCAGTGCCAACGCTTTCTGACTGCTCGCGCGATGGCGCCTTGCTCGGCGGAGCTGCACGGGAAACTGAAGCAGTTCCTGCAAAGAAGTCATCAAAATTTGGAAGAAAAATAGTCCAAAGAATTGGTCTTTGAGATGGATGCTAAGAAGGGCTGGCAGTACCGCCAAGGGGTAGGATTGTTTGAATTCCTACCCTAGTGCCGTACGAGTACACGATCCGCTCATGATCGAGACATCTTCTCTCTCCCTCATTCAAATATGTGCTCTGGCTAAGCGACCGCGCTTCCGAAGTCTCGCCGGCAAGTCTCAGGGCCCAGCAGATGCGCTTAAGACTATCTATTGGTTTCGCGAGCTGGCGGCTTGGTATCGGGCAGCTTCACCCTACGCTCTTGGTAAGAAGCTAGAGCCAGAGGGATACGTTGTATCTGGGGAGAAGGGAAGCCGGACACATATGCATCGAAACAAGTGGAGTCGCTACGCGAGAGGAGAATGCGTTCCTCAAAATAGCCTCTTATATCGCATTGATCGATTTTCAGGAGTGATAACTCATCCGTTATGGGATCTGCTTGATCGGCCACCATCGAATTCGCAAGGCCTTAAGAGTGTCCTTAAAAGGTTCGCGCCTGAAGTTCAAATAAAAATCGGAGAAATCCGGAATGTTCTCTATTTACCGCTCAATGTAGGGGTTTCAATCCGGGTGGAGCATACTTCCGAATTAAGCCCTCTTGATGCTTTGGGAGCTTTTGTATATCTTCTTCGAGAAGCAAATATTCTAGACAAATCCCCCAAGTTTGAGATCGTTAAGAGTATTTATTTGGTGATGCTGACAAGAGGAGATGATTTCTATGAGCGAGGGGTTTCGAGGTCACTGTTCGAGCTGATCCAGAAGGACCTGATTCATAAAACCTATGAGTGCGAATCGGTATTGAGTTATTCATCTGCTCACTATGTCAATGCCTTAAAAATACTCAATGTCGTTCGTAACGAGTTTGTTGTGCATCACCGTGGCGTATGCCGTCAGGCACACGTCAAACACTTCAATAAGTTTTTCTATGCGGGTGACTTCGGGGGAAATATCCAGAAGCTTGCATACCCAATCCAAATCCAGATGAATGTTGAATATTCAAAACACGATGCAATTCAACTCATACGGGAGCAAAGAAGTAGTTATACTGCCGCACTTATGTCCGCATCGAGAGGGGAGATGGGAGCAATGTTCTCACCTGAAGTAAGGGCAAAAATCAGTTGTGCGTGCAAGTAAAATTAGGATGCGGCATTGTCATCCAAGGTGGTTCGCGCGTAGTTCCTTGAAATAATTTCGAGATTGCTCGGAGAGGCATTGCTCTAGGTTCAAAAAATCTAAGGAGCCAATGTATCTGTGATGACTTTCTCCATTGAGGATGGCGTAGATGAGTTCATGTGGAAGGTTGAATCGAGTTATCAATCCAATTAGTTCAGATTCCAGAACTGAGTGCATACTTCCATGCTTCTTCACTGCTGTCGCTGATTGTTGATCTACAGTGACCGCACTTAGAAGAAGCTCCTGTTGATCTGAAGGTAATTGGTTCCATAAAAAAACCGATGCGATGAGTATTAGTACGATGTTGTTGGTCACGCCACAATCAAAAAAATGCTTTAGCTGATGAGCGTTGATGTTCAAAAATTGCAAAAGCTCTTCACGCTCGCACCATGCTTTAAAATTTTCGGCCAATTCATCGCTAGGCTGGGCGCTTCTTTTTTTATGCCAAGAAAAAACAGCTTTTCTAAGCTCGGGGCGTATCTCTGGAGCATTTTTGTTAAAGGCTCTCGCAATTGCTGCCTGCAGGGGAGATGCGATGCTTGTAGATATTTTCTGTGCCGTTTTAAAAGTCTGCGATTTTGCTGGAGCATGTCGAAACAACTCATCATGAGGGAGATTAGTCTCGTCTCCAAAGGCGGTTGCTCTTTCGAATCGAGATGAAAATTGAACTCGGAGTGGGGCGTTGTGTTCTGGACATCTATCAAGGAGAGATATTTGGTGAAAAACTCGCCAAAAGGAAATAGAATGCCTTCTGAGATCCTCCTCAACGCAATGTGGGCATAAACGACAATGTCTAGAGATTAGGTCTTGAAATGCAACGGTCGCTCTGAATCTTTTGTGAATTGCCAGATCGCCCTGGATCAGCGCGGTCCTCCACTTCTGAGCGACTTCAGTGCTAAAAAATTCTGAAATAAGAGGAAAAAAAGTGTGATGATCGATAAGGGCATTGCCACTCACTGTGCCATTCATCACGCATTCGGCAAACCGATTTGCCCGATACCCCAAGTGTAAATGGCTACTCAACAGCGTTCCGCCATAGGTTCTTCGAGTTATCGCGTTAATGGATCGATGTCGACCTATTCGCACGGACGAAATCTGAAGCGACCGAAATGTTGCACCGTTAGGGAAAGAGGGAATCATTGGCAATACGGCATGACGAAGGAAATGCTGTGCGAAAGAGCAGTATATGCCGCCGATTCAGTCTTGCAAATTCCGATCGGACCAGATTTTTAGGCGCGAACTGGCAAAACGACTTTACGCTATTGAAGTCGGCCGTTCGGCTTATGGTAAAGCCAAAAAATATGCATTCGAATCAGGTAGGAATTGTGTTGGCTGACAAAGCTTTTCGTAACTATGTTCCTCTCACTAACATAGTTGATGGACCTCGAAAGAGCGAATTTCAAAACTATGTGGCGCTCAAGAGTGCGGGTGGAGTGAACGCCTTCCTTGGAGAAATTTCTATACTATGTTGTGCACTCCCTGGAGGCAGTAAGCCCAGCGCCCGTCTCGCCAGGGGCGCCAGCTACCACAGGGTGACAGCGGGCTGGCGGGGTGGCGGCAGGGCCGGAAGGCAACAGCCGCGAGTTTCGCACAGGGCCTGTGCAGCGCGCGGCTCCCATTGGCGGCCGCTTGGCCGCTTCGGGCCTCAGTCGGCGTCCACAGGACGGCCCAGCAGCCGGTTCACGGCGGTGCGCAGGCCTTCCAGCGACGTGGTGTTGAGCACGAACACCACAAAGCCCTCGATCTGGCTGCTGAGCAGCTCAAAGCGGATGTGCAGGAACACCACCAGGTGGTTCTGGATGCGCGTGCCCAGGATGGTGCGGCTGTCGCCCATGTCGAACCGTGGCGGGCTCAGCTCGAACTCGTGGCCCAGCAGGTCGGACAAGGCTGCGATGCAGGCGTTGAGCATCACATTGCCCACCTCGGTCAGCGCATCCTGCTCGATGGCGCTCAGGTCTTCGCGTGGCACGTTCTGCCCGGCGACGATGCGCACGATCTCCAGGCTGCGGTGCCCCGGAAAGATCAGCAAGGCATCGCCATTGAGCACACCGCGAAACGGCTGGCGCACGCCATACATGGGGTGGCCCTGGGTGCCCAACTGCTGCGCCGCCTCGTTCACGGTGAACACGCTCACATGCGGCACCGACAGCAGCACCTCGTCGCGCAGCAGACTGCCCATGGCGGCAGCGGCCTTGCCCACGCCGATGTTGAAGATCTCGCTCAGAGCATCGATCTGTTCGGCGTCTAGCTGAATGGGCATGTCAGGCTCCTGCGAGGGCGGCGAGCTGTTGAACGGCTTGCGCGGTGATGGGCTTGGCGATGAACACCATGCCCGCTTCTTCGATGCGCTCCTGCACCGCAGTCTGCACATTGGCCGTGAGGATGGCAATGGGCACCCGGGGCAGCAGCTGGCGCAGCGCCAGGGCGGCGTCCAGGCCGTTCATGCCGTGCATGTTGAAGTCCATGGAAACCAGATCCACTGGGCTCTCGCGCACCTGCTGCAGGGCTTCTTCGCCGCTGCTGGCATGCACGATGGTCCAGTCGGGGTGGGCCTGCAGCACCAGACCCTGCAGGATCAGGCGGGACATGCGGCTGTCATCCACTATCAAAAGGCGAAGGCTCATGGTCGTTGTGTCGTGGGTGGAGATCAATGGGCGGGAAGGGCGGCCTCGTGGGCCAGCACCCGGTTGCGGCCGGTGGCCTTGGCGCGGTACAGCGCCGCGTCGGCATCGGCCAGCAGAGGTTCGATGCCCGTGTGGTGGCGCTCGCTGGCAGCCATGCCGATGGAGATGGTGAACGTGACGGGATGCCCGGACGGCGACACCAGCCCCAGCTGCGCGATGGCGCCCCGGATGCGCTCGGCCACCTGGCGGGCGCTGTCGGCACTGGCGTGGGGCAGGAGCGCGGCAAATTCCTCGCCCCCCAGGCGGCCGAGCAGGTCTGCCTCGCGCAGGGCCTGGCCGATGGCGTCGGCGCAGGCGCGGATGGCGGTGTCCCCCATCTGGTGCCCATGCTGATCGTTGATGCGCTTGAAGTGATCGATGTCGATCATCATCACGGTGCACGGTTGCCCGTGGCGGCGGCAGTGGTCGAACAAGGCCGTGCTGCGCTCCATGAAGGCCCGGCGGTTCAGTAGACCGCTGAGGGCATCGCGTGTGGCCAGCTCGCGCAGCTGGGCCTCCAGGGCCTTGTGGGTGCTGATGTCGAAGCCCCACAGCAGGTGGGCCAGCCGTCCCTCGACATCGATCAGGCGTGCCGACAGCGAGCTCCAGCGCGGAGCATGGGTGCCGATCTGGGCCTCCATGGCATCGACCTGGCCGTACTGGTCGAGGGTCTGCATGAAGCGCTGGCGGGTATCGGGGTCGTGCAGCAGGTCGGGCAGGAACAGGGTCTGGGGTGCGGCCGGGAGGCCTAGCCGCTCGGTCAGCCGGTGGTTGATGAAATGCACGCGGCCGCTCTCCACCTCAGCCAGCAGCACATCGCTGGGGCTGGTATCCAGGATGAAGCCCAGCAGCGCACGGCTTTCTTCGAGCTTGCGTGTGCGGCGGGCCACGCGGTCTTCCAGCTCCCGGTTGGTCTGCGCCAGTTGCCGCGACGCGGCGGCGGCGGCGCGTGCGTCCTGCACCAGCCGCGCAATCAGCAGCGTGGTGCCCACCAGCAGTGCGCTGAGCACCACGCTGAGCACGATGAAGCGCTGGTGCAGCTGCCGACGCGCCTTGTCTGTCTGCTGGGTACTGAACAAGTGCACGGTGGCCACCGCCTGGCGCAGGCGCTCCAGCAAAGCGTCGGACTGGCGGGTGATGTCCTCGGCCACGCGCAGTGCTTGGGGTGGTGCGGTGGTGGAGGTTGTGCGCCGCGCTGCGGTGCTGCCAGATTCGTTGGCCTTGGTGTTTGCGTTCGCGCTGGCCAGTGCCGACCAGCGCTCGACCTGGGTGCGCAAGTTGTCCAGGCCTTGCGCGGTGTCCGGCAGCGCATCGCGCAGCTGGGTGCTCACATGCGGCCCGCGGCCTGTGGTGTCCAGCGTGCTGTAGAGCACGTCCAGCCGGTCGATCAGGTCTTGCGCGCTGGCCTCCCGGGCCCGCAGCTGGCGTGCCAGCAGGCTCACCCGCGCCAGCTCGTTGTGCACGCTGGCGATGTACCAGAGGTCGTTTTGCTGGTGGGGCTGCGCAAGGTCTTGGGCCTGGCGCAGCGTCCACCACAGGGCCACCGACGTGCCCAGGGCCATGGCCACCACCAGGGCGAGGAGGCGGTAGGCCGTGCGGGGGCTGCCGGTGGTGGGCGCCTGCGGCTTAGCGGACGGAGACTGCATGGACCTGCCAGATGGTGCGGTTGACGTAGTCCTGCCCTTGCTGCAGGGCAGGATGGGCATCGAATGGGTAGATCAGGATCAGCGGCCCCTTGTCGCGGATGCCCATGCGCTGGCCGTCACGCCGGTAGGCCAGTACGGGGTTGTAGCGGAGCAGGTCGCTCCAGGGGATCTCGACGGCATAGTCGTTCAGGGCCGTCAGCACGATGCGGCTGCGATCGCCACCGCCAAGCTGCTCGACCAGGTGGCGCAGTGGCACACCAGTCCAGCGGTGTTCGCCCGCCAGGCCCAGCGCCGGTGGCAAGGCGGTGGTGATGTCGCGCGCTGGCAGCCGCTCCAGGGCCTGCAGGTCGCAGGCCTGTGCCGGGCCGTCGCCCGCAGGCTGCAGTCGCAGCACGCTGCGGCCCTGGGGGGCGGGGCACACCGGAGCGGGGTGGGCCCACAGCGGCAGGCACAGGCTCAAGGGGCCCAGCAGGGCCACTAGGGCAGTGCCTGTGCGGGCCCGCAGGGCCGCCAGAAATCGGAACAACATCGTCGCCACTTTCACATCCCACCAGCGCGCCAGGGCCCGGAATGGCTCCAGGTACGGCGGCTGGCACGGCTTGACTATGCCCGTGAAAGCAGGAAAACCGATCGCCGTCCAACGGAAAATTGCCGCGAGATGGGTGGTTTTGACAATTGTTGACGGTATTTGCCGGTGGGTTGGCGGCCATCGTGCCGCTGTCGGGGCTACAGGTTGGTGGCGGCCACCACTTCACTCATGTCGGTCAGGCCCTGCAATACCTTTTCGATGCCGTCCTGGCGCAGGGTGAGCATGCCGGCGGTGAGGGCGGAGTGCCGGATGTCCGAGGCCGGGGCCCGGTGGCGGATGTGCTGGCGAATGGTTTCGTCACTCATCATCAGCTCGTGGATGCCCAGACGGCCGTGGTAGCCGTGGCCTTCGCATTTGGCGCAGCCTACGGGGCGCCACATCCGCAGCTCGCCCTGGGCACCGCCGTACTGCTGGCGCCAGCGCCCGATCTGTGCCTGGCGCGCTTCGGCGGTGTTGTGGGTGCCACTGTCCAGGTACTGCGACGCCAGGCCCGTCAGCATCTCGTCGTCGGCCACGCGCGGCTCGCGACAAGAGGTGCACAGGCGGCGCACCAGGCGCTGCGCTAGGATGGCCAGCAATGAGTCCGAAAAGTTGAACGGGTCCAGGCCAATTTCGAGCAGGCGCGCAATGCTTTCGGGCGCGGAGTTGGTGTGCAGGGTGGACAGCACCAGGTGCCCAGTGAGCGAGGCCTCGATGGCGATGCGCGCCGTCTCTTCATCGCGCATCTCGCCGATCATGATCACGTCCGGGTCGGCGCGTAAAAAGGTGCGCATGGCGGCGGCAAAGGTCCAGCCGATGCGCGGGTTCACCTGCACCTGGCGCAGGCCCTCCTGGGTGATCTCGATGGGGTCTTCGGCCGTCCAGATCTTGCGGCCTGCGGTGTTGATGTCGCGCACCACCGAGTGCAGCGTGGTCGTCTTGCCGCAGCCCGTGGGGCCACACACCAGCACCAGACCATAGCTTTTTTGCACTACCGCGCGCAGCGCCAGCAGGTTGGGCTGGCTCAGGCCGATGTTCTCCAGCGGCAGCGGCTTGGCACCCGCCAGCAGGCGCAGCACCACGTCCTCCAGCCCGCGCGAGGTGGGCACGGTGACCACGCGCAGCTCCACCGGCGGGCCACCAAAACGCGCAAAGTCGATCTTGCCGTCCTGCGGTTTGCGGTGCTCCGAGATGTCCATGCTGGCCATGATCTTGATGCGCGCCACCATCGCGAAGCGATAGCGCGCGGGCAGCTCCAGGTAAGGCACCAGGTCGCCGTCGATGCGCAGGCGCACGCGCACGTTGTGCGGGGCGGGTTCGGTCTCGATGTGGATGTCTGACGCCCGGTGGCTGATGGCCTCGTCGATCACCGAGTTGATGAGTCGCACCAGGGTGTTGTCCGACTCGCTGATCACGTCGGCCTGCTCGGTATCGGCGTCCGGCGACGCGGTGGCCAGGTTGGTCAGCAGCTCCTGCGAGGTGGCGCGTGCGCCGGCTGCCGCGCCGCCTGCGTCGGCAGGGCGGGTGCGGTAGGCCTTGTGGATGGCAGGCATCAGCGTGCCGGGCGATGCCCGCAGCGGAATCAGACGCCGTTGGGTCAGAAAGCGGATCTCGTCGATCAGCACCCGGTCCCAGGGGTCGGCCATCAGCAGCACCAGCGCGTCATCGCGCGCGATCAGGGGCAGCACGGACTCTCGCTCGGCCACGGCGCGGGGGATGAGGGCCAGCGCCGACGCCTCGGGCGTGATGTCGCCGGGGTGCACGGTGTATTCGCCCAGCCAGGTGGCGATCACGCTGCGCAACTGGTCCTGGGTGAGGGCCCCCCGGTCCACCAGGATCTGGCCGATGGGCCGCTGCACGCCGTTGCCGCGCTCCTCCTGCTGCGCCTGCAGGCCCTCTGCCAGGTCCGGTGTGGACAGCAGCCCCGCGTGGACCAGCGCCTCGCCCAGGTGCCGCGCCTTGCCCACCGTGGGGTGGGGGGTGGAGATCTGACGCCACAGCGCCTCAGCGCTTTGGGGGCGGAAACTGTGGGCGGGAGGCGGGGCGGAGGTGCTGGCGTCGGTCATCGGGGCAAAGGGGCTGGAGCGAGGCTCAGAGGGTCAGTGCGTAATCCACCGTGATGGGTGCGTGGTCCGAGAACTTTTCGCCCTTGTAAATATGTTCAGCGCGCGCCAGCGCCGCGATCGCAGGGGTGGCCAGGTGGTAGTCCAGCCGCCAACCCACGTTGTTGGCATAGGCCTGCCCGCGGTTGCTCCACCAGGTGTAGGCGGTGTCGGTGGCGGTAGGTTGTAACTGACGGTAAACGTCTATGATGCCGCCGCCTTCATCAGTTGTGTGCAACAACTTTGTCATCCAGGCGCGTTCTTCGGGCAAAAAACCACTGTTCTTCTGGTTGCTGCGCCAGTTTTTGAGGTCGATTTGCTGGTGCGCAATGTTGATGTCGCCGCACAGGATGAAGTCGCGCTCGGCCTTCAGGCGCATGAGGTGGGGGTGGAATTCGGCCAGAAAGCGGAATTTGGCCTGCTGGCGCTCTTCGCCCGACGAGCCGCTCGGAAAGTAGGCACTGATGATCGACAGCTTGCGCTCGGGCGTGTCAAAACGCAGCTCGACATATCGGCCTTCTGCATCGAACTCGGTAGACCCATAGCCAACGACTACATCCGACGGCTCGTGCCGCGTGTAGATGCCCACGCCCGAATAGCCCTTTTTCTGGGCAAAGTGAAAGTGCCCCTGCAGGTCCGCGAGGCGCTCGAACCGGTTGGCCATGTCGGCCGCCTGGGCCTTCACTTCCTGCACGCAAATACAATCCGGCCGCGTGGCTGCCATCCAGCTTTCCACGCCTTTGCTGGTGGCCGAGCGGATGCCATTGAGATTGAGGCTGGTTAACTTGAACAAGGATTTCCCCATGGTGGATGTTGGCGTGCAAACCCCCGAACAGGGCCAGCTGGCGCAGGATTTCGTGCGTTTTGCGGTGGAGTCGGGCGTGCTGCGGTTTGGCGAATTCAAGACCAAAGCCGGGCGCCTGAGCCCCTATTTTTTCAACGCAGGACTGTTTGACGATGGCCGCAAGATTGGCCGCCTCGCGGAATTCTATGCAAAAGCCCTGCTGGCCAGCGGCATCGAATTCGACATGGTGTTTGGCCCCGCCTACAAGGGCATTCCGCTGGCCGCCACGGTGGCCGTGGAGCTGGCGCGCCTGGGGCGCAACGTGCCCTTTGCCTACAACCGCAAGGAGGCCAAGGACCACGGCGAAGGCGGCACCCTGGTGGGCGCGCCCCTCAAGGGCCGGGTGCTCATCGTGGACGATGTGATGTCGGCCGGCACCGCCGCCCGGGAGTCCATCGCCATCATCAAGGCGGCAGGCGCCACGCCCCATGCAGTGGCCATTGCGCTGGACCGCCAGGAAAAAGCCACCGAGAATGGCCAGGACGTAGACCACAGCGCGGTGCAGTACGTGCGCAACCAGCTGGGCATGCAGGTGTGTGCCATTGCACGGCTGGCAGACTTATTGCTCTTCCTGGAGCAAAACGGGGAAGAGGGGATGCGTTCCCATCACGAAAAGGTGCTGGCCTACCGCCAGCGATACGGCGTCAACGAGGGGTAGACGGATTGAGCAAATCGGCGTGGATCGTGGGCGGGGTTCTGTTGGCCACCCTGGGCGCTGATTTGGCGTGGGCGCAAGCCCCCAGTCCGTCGGGTGGCATCTACACCTGCGTGGACCGCAATGGCCGGCGCCTGACGGCCGACCGTCCGATTGCTGAATGCCTGGACCGCGAGCAGCGCGAACTCGGGCCCTCGGGCATTGTGCGGCGGCAAATTGGCCCTTCTCTGACCGAGCAGGAGCGCGCCGCGCAAGAGGCCCAGCGCCGCAAGGAGGCCGAAGCCCGTGCCCGCGAGCTGGAGGAGCGCCGCCGCGAACGCGCGCTGACCGCCCGTTACCCGGACAAGGCAGCACACGATGTGGAGCGCGCTGCGGCCATCCAACTGGTGGACGATGTGACCGCCACCGCCGAAAAGCGCCTGGTCGAGCTGACACAGCAGCGCAAGGCCTTTGACGTCGAGATGGAGTTCTACAAGAAGGACCCCAGCAAGGCGCCGATGTCGCTGCGCCGCAAGATTGCCGAGAACGAAGAGAGCATTGCCGAGCAGCAGCGGTTCATTGCCGGGCAAGACCAGGAAAAGCGCCGCGTGCACCAGCGGTTTGACGTGGAGCTGGCCCAGTTGCGCAAGCTGTGGGAGGCGCAGCGCATGCCCCTGCCGGGCGCAACGCCCGCCAGCGATGCCGCTGCACCCGCCGCCACGCGATAGGGCCATGCGCTGAGAGCGCTCCCTTCACCTACGCTACGCCAGAAGATCCAAACAACAAAGGGCCGCGAGGCCCTTTGTTGTTGGTGTTGCAGCCGATCGGCGTGCCTCAGCCTGCCAGCTTGGCGCGCAGCAGCTCGTTGACCTGCGTCGGGTTGGCCTTGCCCTTGCTGGCTTTCATGATCTGGCCGACCAGTGCGTTGAACGCCTTGTCCTTGCCCGCACGGAACTGCGCCACGTTGTCGGGGTTGGCGGCAATCACCTCGTCGATGATCTTCTCCAGCGCGCCGGAGTCGTTCATCTGCTTGAGGCCCTTGGATTCGATGACGGCGTCCACGTCGTTCGACTCCCCGGTCCACAGCGCATCAAACACCTGCTTGGCGGCGTTGTTGGAGATTGTGCCGTCGGCAATGCGGCCGATCAACGTGGCCAGCTGCGCTGCAGTCACAGGAGCTTGCTCGATACCGGTCTCCGCCATATTCAGGCGGCGCGACACCTCTCCCATGATCCAGTTACTGGCCAGCTTGGGCTGGCTGCAGGCTTTGGCGGCCGCTTCAAAGTACGCCGCCATCGCCTTGCTCTGCGTGAGCGTGGTGGCGTCGTACTCGGGCAGGCCATAGTCCGCCACAAAGCGTGCCGCCATGGTGCGGGGCAATTCGGCCATCTGCGCACGTTCTTCCTGCACCCACTGCTCTGAAATGTGGAGCGGAGGCAGGTCGGGGTCGGGGAAGTAGCGGTAGTCCGCAGCATCTTCCTTGGTGCGCATTGCACGCGTTTCGCCCGTGTCGGGGTCGAACAGCACGGTGGCCTGCTGGATCGCGTGGCCGTCTTCGATCTGCTCGATCTGCCAGCGGATCTCGTAGTCGATGGCCTGCTGCATGAACTTGAACGAGTTCAGGTTCTTGATCTCGCGGCGCGTGCCCAGTGGCTGGCCGGGCTTGCGCACCGACACGTTGGCGTCGCAGCGGAAGCTGCCTTCCTGCATGTTGCCGTCGCAGATGCCGATCCAGGTCACGATCTTGTGCAGTTCCTTGGCATAGGCCACGGCCTCTTCGCTACTGCGGATGTCGGGCTCGGTCACGATCTCCAGCAGGGGCGTGCCGGCACGGTTCAGGTCGATGCCCGACTGGCCGATGAAGTCTTCGTGCAGCGACTTGCCCGCGTCTTCTTCGAGATGGGCGCGCACCAGGCGCACGGTCTTCTTTTCGTCACCCAGGAAGAACGACACCTCGCCGCCCTGCACCACTGGAATCTCGAACTGGCTGATCTGGTAGCCCTTGGGCAGGTCGGGGTAGAAGTAATTTTTGCGCGCAAAAATACTCACGGGCGCAATGTGGGAGCCAAGGGCCAGTCCCAATTTGATAGCACAGGCCACGGCCTCGCGGTTCATCACGGGCAGGGTGCCGGGCAGGGCCAGGTCCACGGCGCAGGCCTGGGTGTTGGGCTCGGCGCCAAACGCGGTGGCGGCGCGGCTGAATATCTTGCTCTGGGTGGCGAGCTGGGTGTGGGTTTCGAAGCCGATGACGACTTCGTAGCCATGGATCAATTTGGCGGTCATGTCAGAAGCCCTCCGGACGGCGGAGGTGGAAGTCGGTGGCTTGCTGCAGGCGGTGCGCAGCGTTCAGAAGGCGGGCTTCCTGGAAGTAGTTGCCCAGCAGCTGCAGGCCCACAGGCATGCCGCCTTCGCCAAAACCAGCGGGCACGCTCATGCCGGGCAGGCCAGCCAGCGAGCCGGGCAGCGTGAAGATGTCGGCCAGGTAGTCGGCCAGCGGGTCGTTGCCGTGGTCGCCCAGCTTCCAGGCCACGGTGGGGGCCACCGGGCCGGCGATGATGTCGCACTCCTTGAACGCGTTCTGGAAGTCGTCGGCGATCATGCGGCGAATCTTCTGCGCCTGCAGGTAGTAGGCGTCGTAGTAGCCGTGGCTCAGCACATAGGCGCCGATCATGATGCGGCGCTTGACCTCGTCGCCAAAACCTTCGGCGCGGGTCTTCTTGTACATGTCCACCAGGTCGGTGTAGTCCTTGGCGCGGTGGCCGAACTTCACGCCGTCAAAGCGGGAGAGGTTGGACGACGCCTCGGCCGGGGCAATGATGTAGTACACCGGGATGGACAGCTGCGTGCGCGGCAGGCTGATGGGCACGAGCTTGGCGCCGAGCTTTTCGTATTCCTTGAGGGCGCCATCCACGGCGGCACGCACATCGGGCGCGAGACCTTCGCCAAAGAACTCGGCGGGGATGCCGATGCGCAGGCCGTCGATGCTGTCGTTGAGCTTGGCGCTGAAGTTTTCGGCAGGCACATCGAGCGACGTGGAGTCGCGGTCCGGGTCCGGGCCGCACATGGCGGACAGCAGCAGCGCGCAGTCTTCGGCCGAGCGGGCCATGGGCCCCGCCTGGTCGAGGCTGGAGGCGAAAGCAATCATGCCGTAGCGGCTGGCGCGGCCATAGGTGGGCTTGATGCCGGTAATGCCGCAGAACGATGCGGGCTGGCGGATGGAGCCGCCCGTGTCGGTGCCAGTGACGGCGGGCGCCAGGCGCGCGGCCACAGCCACGGCGCTGCCGCCGGACGAGCCGCCCGGAATGCGGTCGGTGGCCCAGGGGTTGCGCACCGGGGCGGGGGCATCAAAGCCCACGGGGGCGACGGCGGAGTTTTCGTTGGCCGAGCCCATGGCGAACTCGTCGCAGTTGAGCTTGCCCAGCGTCACGGCGCCCGCGTCGGCCAGCTTGGTGACCACGGTGGCGTCGAAGGGCGACTGGTAGCCCGCGAGCATCTTGGAGCCGGCGGTGCTGGGGAAGCCCTTGGTGACGAAGATGTCCTTGTGCGCAATCGGCACGCCCGCCAGGGGGCCTGCGGTGCCAGCTGCAATGGCAGCGTCCTGGGCGCGGGCCTGGGCCAGGGTGATCTCGGGGTTAACGGCCACGTAGGCGCCCAGGTTCTGGTGGGCCTGTGCGCGGTCGAGGAAATGCTGGGCGGCCTCGACGGCCGAAACGCGGCGTTCGCGCAGTTCGGTGGCCAGCTGGGCCACGCCCAGATCATGCAATGCGGTGGAAGTCATGCGGCGGGGTTCTTACTCGATCACTTTGGGCACGAGGAACAGGCCTCGTTCGACGGCGGGGGCGCTTTGCTGGTTGGCTTCGCGCTGGTTGGGCTCGCTGGCCACGTCCTCGCGCAGTCGCAGTTGCACGTCCTGAATGGCGGCCACGGGGTGGGCCAGGGGCGTGACGCCCGAGGTATCCACAGCCCGCATCTGTTCCACGATGTCAAAGAAGCCGTTGAGCTGGGTGAGTATGCGCTCACTTTCGGAAGGTGTCAGCTCAAGCCGCGCCAAGTTGGCAATGCGGCCGATGTCCTGGGGGGTCAGTGCCATAGGGAGGAAAATCTAAAGAAACCAGACGTAAAGCTGTGATCCGGCCCGCGCCGGAGGGAGTTATTCACAGGGGATGGGGTATTATCCCGGCTTTGCCGCAAAGCTCCCGGAATGGGAGTCAATTGCGTGAAAAAAGCCAATAAACACCCCCTGAAATACCTGGCGATGGCAGGCCGACGCGCATGCCGTGCCCGAGAGGACTTTTGAATGTTCGGAGCTTTCCGTCGGTACTTCTCCACCGACCTGGCCATTGACCTTGGCACAGCTAACACCCTCATCTTCGCCCGCGACAAAGGCATCGTCCTCGACGAACCCTCCGTAGTCGCCATCCGCCACGAAGGCGGACCCCACGGCAAAAAAGTCATCCAGGCTGTAGGCCACGAGGCCAAAGCCATGCTGGGCAAGGTGCCCGGCAACATCGAAGCCATCCGCCCGATGAAGGACGGCGTGATTGCTGACTTCGTGATCACCGAGCAGATGATCAAGCAGTTCATCAAGATGGTCCACCCGCGCACGCTGTTCACCCCCAGCCCGCGCATCATCATCTGCGTGCCTTGTGGCTCCACCCAGGTCGAGCGCCGCGCCATCAAGGACGCAGCCGAGGCCGCAGGCGCCACGGCGGTCTACCTGATCGAAGAACCCATGGCGGCCGGTATTGGCGCAGGCCTGCCGGTTTCGGAAGCCTCCGGCTCCATGGTGGTGGACATCGGCGGTGGCACGACCGAGGTCGGCGTGATCTCGCTCGGCGGCATGGTCTACAAGGGCAGCGTCCGCGTGGGTGGTGACAAGTTCGACGAAGCCATCATCAGCTACATCCGCCGCAACTACGGCATGCTGATCGGCGAGCCCACGGCCGAAGCCATCAAGAAGAACATCGGCTCGGCCTTCCCCGGCTCCGAAGTGCGCGAGATGGAAGTCAAGGGCCGCAACCTGTCCGAAGGCGTGCCACGCAGCTTCACCATCTCCAGCAATGAAGTGCTGGAAGCCCTGACCGACCCCCTGAACCAGATCGTCTCGGCCGTGAAGAACGCGCTGGAACAAACCCCCCCCGAGCTGGGCGCCGACATTGCCGACCGCGGCATGATGCTGACTGGCGGCGGCGCGCTGCTGCGCGACCTGGACCGCCTGCTGGCCGAAGAAACCGGCCTGCCCGTGCTGGTGGCCGAAGACCCGCTGACCTGCGTGGTGCGCGGCTGCGGCATCGCCCTGGAGCGCATGGACCGCCTGGGCAGCATTTTCACGAGCGAGTAAGTCGGCAGGCCTGTATGCTGCAGGCACTTTTTTGCGCTCCGAATTGCATGACTGCCCCTGCTCCAATGCTTGTTTCTGAGCACCCGCCCGTGGAGCCAGCTCCCCGCGGCAGACACTGACCGCTGCGCACCATGCCCCTGGGTACTCTGGAGCGCAGCGCTCCCCCTTTCTTCAAACAGGGCCCTTCGGCCCTGTCGCGTTTGGCCGTGTTCAGTGCGCTGGCGCTGTTCCTCATGGTGGCTGACGCACGCTTCCAGATCACCGGTCCCTTCCGCCAGGCCGTGGCCACCGTGCTGTACCCGGTGCAGTGGCTCATGCTGCAGCCGGTGGAATTTGCGAGCCACGGGCGCAGTTATTTTCAGTCGCTGCAAACCGCACAAGAAGACCTGGACGCCGCCCGCAAGAAGATGACCGTGATGGGCCAGCGTGCCAACCAGGCCGACCAGCTGGCCATGGAAAACCAGCGGCTGCGCAAACTGCTGGAACTGCGCGACCGGCTGCAGACACCCGCTCAGGCGGCCGAGGTGATCTACGACACCGCCGACCCCTACACGCGCCGTGTGGTGCTGGACCGGGGGCAACTGGGCGGCGTGGAGCTGGGCGCTCCCGTGATGGACGAAGCGGGCGTGCTGGGCCAGGTGACCCGCGTGTTCCCGCTGGTCAGCGAAGTCACGCTGCTGGTGGACCGCGACCAGGCGATCCCGGTGTTGAACATCCGCACCGGCGTGCGCGGCGTGGCCTATGGGGACCCGGTGGCGGGCCATGGTGGTGGCATGGAGCTGCGCTTCATGCCCGCCAACGCCGACATCCGCGAAGACGACCTGCTGACCACGAGCGGCGTGGACGGCTTGTACGCCCCCGGCCTGCCCGTGGCACGCGTGGTGAAGGTGGAGCGCCGGGCCGACTCTGCCTTTGCGCGCATCTACTGCGCGCCGCTGGCCCAGGTGCAGGGCGCGCGCCACGTGGTGGTGCTCAAGCCGCTGGGCGACAACGAATTGCCCCGCCCGGATGCGGCCCCGGCCGCGCCTGCGACCAAACGCGGAGGCCGCAAATGAGCCACTGCTTCACCCTGATGACCCCGATACAAGGAGGCCCGCGATGATCATGCCGCGGGGTGAGCCCCTGTTGATGCCGGTGAACCCGGTGTTCATCTGGGCCAGTCTGGCTGCGGGCCTGGCCATCAACATGCTGCCGCTGGGCCGCGTGGTGTGGATGCCCGATCTGCTGATGGTGCTGCTGGTGTTCTGGGGCGTGCACCAGCCGCTGCGCATTGGCATGGGGGCAGCGTTTGTGCTGGGCCTGTGCATGGACGTGAGCCAGTCTGCGCTGCTGGGTCAGCACGCGCTGTCCTACACCGTGCTGTCGTTCGGCGCCATCGCCATCCACCGCCGTTTGCTGTGGTTCAGCGTGCCGTCGCAGGCGCTGCAGGTGTTTCCGTTGTTTGCGATTGCCCATGCCATCGAGCTGATGCTGCGCATGGCGGCCGGCGGAATTTTCCCGGGGTTCTGGAGCTTTCTGGCCCCGTTCCTGGAGGCGCTGCTGTGGCCCCTGGCCAGCTGGGTGCTGCTGGCGCCCCAGCGCCGCCCGCCTGACAGCGACCAGAACCGGCCTTTGTGACATGACGCACCGTGTGAGCTGCTTCGCGTCGTTGTGCTGGGCTGCGCCTGTGGCGCGGTCTTTTGCGTCCGTGTGGCGCCCGGGAGGTGGCGCATGACCGAGGTGCGCAGCAGCGAAGCCGACGCCTCGCGGTTCCGGGTCCGCGCCGTGGTGGTGGGCCTGGTGGTGATGGCAGCGTTCTGCCTGGTGGCGGCGCGCCTGGTGTACCTGCAGGTGGTGCGCCATGAGGACCTGGCTGCCCAGGCCGAAAGCAACCGCACGGCCGTGGTGCCCATCGTGCCCAACCGGGGGCTCATCCTGGACCGCAACGGTGTGGTGCTGGCCACCAACTACTCGGCTTACACACTGGAGATCACGCCCTCGCGCGCGGGGGTGCTGGACGAGACCATCGACGCCCTGTCCAAGGTGGTGGACATCCAGGCGCGCGACCGCCGCCGGTTCAAGCGGCTCATGGAAGAGTCGCGCAACTTTGAATCCCTGCCCATCCGCACCCGCCTGACCGACCAGGAGGTGGCGCGCTTCACCGCCCAGCGCTACCGCTTTCCTGGCGTGGACATCAAGGCGCGGCTGTTCCGCAACTACCCGCTGGGCGATGTAGCGAGCCATGCCATTGGTTACATCGGCCGCATCAACCAGACCGAGAAGGCGCGCATCCAGGACTCGGAAGACGAGGCCAACTACCGGGGCACGGAGTACATCGGCAAACTGGGCATCGAGCACAGCTTCGAGTCGGCCCTGCATGGCGCCACGGGCGTGGAGCAGATGGAAACCTCGGCGGGTGGGCGTGCCGTGCGCAAGCTCTCCAGCCACGCAGCCACCCCGGGCGACAGCGTGATGCTGTCCATCGACATCAAGCTGCAAAAACTCATCGAAGACCTGTATGGCACCCGCCGGGGCGCGCTGGTGGCCATCGACCCGCGCAATGGCGAGATCCTGGCGCTGGTGAGCAAGCCCACCTTCGACCCCAACCTGTTCGTCGAAGGCATCGATGCCGAAAACTGGGCCGCGCTCAACGAGTCCATCGACAAGCCGCTGCTCAACCGCGCCCTGCGCGGCACCTACCCGCCCGGCTCCACCTACAAGCCCTTCATGGCCCTGGCGGCGCTGCAGCTGAACAAGCGCTCGCCCAGCTTGGTGGTGAATGACCCCGGCTTCTACACCTTTGGCGGCCACACCTTCCGCAGCCACGAGGGCGGCCTGGGCGGCGTGGACATGCACCGCGCCATCCAGTTCTCCAGCAACACCTACTTTTATTCGCTGGCCGTGGACATGGGCGTGGATGCCATCCACGACTTCATGAAGCCGCTGGGTTTCGGCCAGTCCACGGGCATCGACCTCAATGGCGAAGTGCGGGGCACGCTGCCCAGCACCGAGTGGAAGCGCAACACCTACAAGCGGGCCGACATGAAGCGCTGGTTCCCGGGCGAAACCGTGTCGTTGGGCATTGGCCAGGGCTACAACAACTTCACCATGCTGCAGCTGGCGCTGGCCGAGGCCACGCTGGCCAACGGCGGCATCCGCTACCGCCCGCACATGGCCAAGGCGGTGAAGAACTCGGTCACTGGCGCGATCACCGAAATCGTGCAGCCCCCCGGCGTCAACCTGGGCTACCTGCCCAAGAACGTGGAACTGGTGCGCAACGCCCTCGTGGCCGTGAACAAGGGCGGCACGGGCACGCGGGTGTTCATGGGCGCGCCCTACACCTCGGCGGGCAAGACGGGCACCGCCCAGGCCGTGAGCCTGGGCCAGAACGTGAAGTACAACGCCAAGGCGCTGGAAGAGCACCAGCGCGACCACTCGCTGTTCGCCGCGTTCGCACCGGCCGAAAACCCCACCATCGCCCTGGCGGCCATTGTGGAGAACGCCGGCTTTGGCGCTGCCCATGCGGCCCCGATTGCGCGACGCGTGTTTGACTACTGGCTGATGGGCGAATACCCCAGCGAAGAAGACATTGCCGCCGTACAAAAGGGCCAGGCCAGTGCGCCCATCGGCAAGCCCCGCAAGGCCAGCGAGGTGCCGCTGCTGGCGCCCTGATCAGACGCTAGGTTGCTCTAAAAATCATAGCTGTTGGCGCCATATCGACTAGCGCTACCGGCCGCTTTTGCTTGCAGAGGGTGCCTAAGCACCGGCGGTGCGCGGTGACGGCTGGATTTGGCTGAACACCAGCGCCGCCACAATCAGCGCCGCACCGCTCAGCCCGGCCCAGCCCAGCTGTTCGCCCAGCAACACCCACGCCGTGAGCGCGGCAAACACCGGCTCCAGCCCGAACACGATAGCGCTGCGCATGGCGTCCACGCGCTGCTGGCCCCAGGCCTGCAGCGTCACCACCACCACACTGGCCAGCAGGCCCAGGTACAGCAAGGCCAGCAGGGCGTCCACCGGCAGGTGGGCCGAAGCGCGCAGCCAGTCCATGTTGCCGCTTTGCACCAGCAGCAGCGCGGTGGAGGCCAGGGCCATCACCGTGGCCTGGGCGGCGGCCATGCGGGTGGCGCGCAAGGGCTGTGCGGCCGTGCGGCGCGCGCATTCTTCCAGCGCCAGGATGTACAGCGCATAGAACACGGTGCTGGCCAGCGTCAGCGTATCGCCAAGGTTCCAGGGCTCGTTCTCATGGAACATCAGCGCCATGCCCGCCAGCGCCATCACACACGCGGCCCAGAGCCGCCAGCCATAGCGCCGGCCCAGAAACGCCATGGCGATCAGCGGCACCACCAGCACGTTCAGGCCGGTCACAAACGCATTGCGGTTGCTGCTGGTGCGCGCGAGGCCCTCGATCTGCAGCCAGAACGCCAGGAACAGCAGCAGGCCCAAAGCACAGCCCCAGCGCCGCTCGTGGCGCAGCATGCCGCGCCACAGCGGTGCCAGCACCACCAGCGCGATCACGAAGCGCAGCCAGATGATCTGCAGCGCGTCCAGGTGCGCCGAGAGCAGTTTCATGGCGGGGAAGGTGGTGCCCCACACCACGGTCACGGCCAGCAGGGCCATCAGGCCCCAGCGTTCAGTACGCATCGACAAATTCCTCAATACCAAAAAGAAAAAAGGGCCGCCGGTTGCCCGGGCGGCCTTTGCAGTGCGGCGCGGATTCTGGTCAGTGGCTGACCTGGCCCAGGAACGCGCGGATGCGGTCGTTGGCCGGGTTGCTGAAGAACTCCTGCGGCGGCGCATCGTGTGCGATGCGGCCCTGGTCGAAGAACATCACCCGGTCGGCCACCTCACGCGCAAAGCCCATTTCGTGGGTCACCACGATCATGGTCATGCCGCCACGGGCCAGGCTGCGCATCACGTCCAGCACTTCCTTGACCATCTCTGGGTCCAGCGCCGAGGTGGGCTCGTCAAACAGCATCACCTTGGGTTGCATGGCCAGCGCCCGGGCAATGGCCACCCGCTGCTGCTGCCCGCCCGACAGTTGCCACGGGTACTTGTGCGCGTGGTCCTGCATGCCCACGCGGCGCAGCAGCTGCATGGCTTCGTCGTTGGCCTGAGGGCGTGGTGTTTTGCGAATGCGGCGCGGCGCCAGCGTCACGTTGTCCAGCACGCTCATGTGGCCGAACAGGTTGAACTGCTGGAACACCATGCCCACCTCGCAGCGCTGGCGCTGCAGAGTGGCGTGGTCGTCGCTCACCTCCACGCCGTCAATGGTGATGCGCCCGCTGTCGTGGGGCTCCAGCCGGTTGATGGCGCGCAGCAGCGTGCTCTTGCCCGAGCCGGAGGCACCAATGATCACCGTGACCTCGCCGGTGTGGAACACGGTGGACACGTCCTTGAGCACCTGGTGTGCGCCAAACGACTTGCACACCCGCTCGGCCACGATGTAGGGCTTGGGCTGGTTCGTCGTCGCGGTCATCGGTTGCGCCCTTCCACGTCGAAGCGGTATTCGACGGCGTTGGAGATCTGCGTGACCAGCGTGGTCAGCAGCAGGTAGGTGATGGCCACCGTGGTCAGCGTGGCGATGGGCTGGAAGGTGGCCGACTGGATGCGGTTGCCCACGTTGGTCAGCTCCACCACGCCGATGGCGTAGGCCAGCGACGAGTCCTTGAGCAGCGCCACGAAGTTGCTCACCAGCGGCGGCAGCGAAATCTTGAACGCCTGCGGGAACACCACATCCATGAACACATGCATGCGGCCCAGGCCCAGCGCACGGGCGGCCTCGGTCTGTCCACGTGGCACGGCCAGCAGGCCTGCGCGCAGGGCCTCGGCGTTGTATGCGCCCACGTTCAGCCCCAGGGCCACGACGGCGGCGGCAAAGTCGGGCAAGTTGAGCCCTGGCACCAGCACCGGCAGGGCAAAGTACACAAACAGGATCTGCACTAGGAGCGGTGTGCCGCGAATCGCCCAGATGTACACGCCAGCCACCCAGCGCACGGGCGTCCAGCGGGCCGTCCGGGCCAGCGCCGCTGCGGTGCCCAGCACCAGGCCCACAGCACCACTGACCAGCGTGAGCCACAGCGTGGTGCGCGCACCTTCAGAAAACGCCTGGGCGTTGGGGCCGATGGGGTCGGGAAAGAACGACAGCAATTGGCCCAGCAGCGAGAGGGCCAGCACCATCACGACCAGTGCAGCGACCAGCGTGGCATTGCTGCGCTGCTGTCGGGACCAGCCTTGTGGCCAAAGAGCGAGAAGCATGGATTAGACGACCATACGGTCTTGGTTGGAAATCGGACTGGGGCAGGGCGATCATGCACCCGTCACCAGAAACGGCAAAGGGTGCGCAGCAGGCCTGGGCCCTCTGCGCACCCCGTGACGCGTTTTTACATCAGTTGCAGCGCACGTCTTCGTTGAAGTACTTCTTGGAGACGGCGGCGTAGCTGCCATCGGCCAGCACTTCGGTGAACGCCTTGTTCCAGGCATCGGCCAGGCCGGTGTTGCCCTTGGCCATGGCGGGGGCGATGCGCTCGATGAACAGCATGTCGCCCAGCTTGAAGCCGGCCTTGGCGTTCTTGGCGGCGGCTTCCTTGGCCACGAACTTGTCGCTGACCCAGGCGTCCACGCGCTTGGAGATCAGGGCGCGCTGGGCGTCGGTGTCTTGCGGGAAGTTCTTCACTTCCTTCACGCCGCTGACCTTCTTGACCTGCTCCAGGTAGCTGGTGCCGGTCTGCACGGCCACGACCTTGCCGGTCAGGTCCTTGGCGTTGCGGATTTTGTCGTCCATGGCCACGATGATGCCGCCCGAGCAGTAGTGGGGGTTGGCAAAGGTCACGGCCTTGGAGCGCTCGTCGGTCACGCCGTGCGAGGCGATCACGGCGTCCCAGCGGTTCTGGCCCAGGCCAGTCAACAGGGCGTCAAAGCCCAGGGTCTTCCATTCGAGCTTGAGGCCCATCTTCTTGACCACCAGCTCCGCCACTTCCACCTCAAAACCCGTCAGCTTGGTGCCTTCGAAGTAATTGAAGGGGGCGAACTGGCCCTCGGTGGCCACGATGATCTTGCCGTCTTTCTTGATTTCGTCCAGCGTGCGGGCCTGGACGGCGAGGGCAGCGCACAGCGCCACGGCGGTGACAACGGCAGACTTGAAAAATTGCATGACAGGTTCCTGTGGGGGGTGGTTCAGGTACAAAAAATCCGGCCTGCGGGTAGGCAGGCCGGAGCGGGTGGATGCGGACATCGCCGTTGGCGATGGGCCTCGTCATCAAACGGAAACGTGCGGAAATTATAGGACGCGCGTTCACATTCGGGCCATGCAGGGCAACCCCGATGACCTCGAGGCGCCCTGGTGGTAGGCCGTGCAGCGCGTTGCAAGTTGGATGCCACCCTGGCAGGCGACACCTGGTGGGTGAAAAGCAGGCCTACCGCAGGAAGGCGTCGTACCCCGTCTTCAGGATCAGCGTGCTCACCACCACGATGAAGATGCCCCGCACAAAGCCGGTGCCATGCTTGAGCGCCATGTGCGTGCCCAGCAGGCTGCCCAGCACGTTGGCCACGGCCAGCGTCACCGCAAAGTGCCACCACGCATGGCCCTTGGCGGCAAACAGCGCAATGGCGGCAATGTTGGTGGCGCAGTTGAGCAGCTTGGCCGAGGCCGATGCATTGAGAAAGTCGTAGCCCAGCAGCCGCACGAACAAGAAGACGAAGAAGCTGCCGGTGCCCGGGCCAAAGAACCCGTCGTAAAAGCCGATGAGCACGCCAATCAGGCACGCGGCAATCACCTCGGCCCGGCCCGCAAACCGGGGGGTGTGGTGCCGCCCCAGCTCCTTCTTGGCCAGGGTGTAGAGCAGCACGCCCAGCAGCACCAGGGGCAGCAGCTTGCGCAGGAAGTCGGCCGACACCACGGTGACGGCCCAGGCGCCCACGAACGAGCCGGCGAAACCGGCGGCTGCGGCCGGCAGCATGGCCGACCAGCGAATCTGCACCTTGCGGCTGTATTGCCAGGTGGCCATGGCGGTGCCCCAGACCGAGGCCGCCTTGTTGGTGCCCAGCAGCGTGGCCGGGGGCGCGCCCGGAAAAGCCGCAAACAGCGCCGGTACCATCACCAGTCCACCGCCTCCCACGATCGCATCCACAAAGCCCGCGAGCAGCGAGGCCAGGGTCATCAAAATCCATTCCATCGCAGGATTGTCGCACCGGGCCTGCTATCGATTCAGGACCGCTCAGGATCTAGGGATGGCCTGCATAACCCCCTGCGGTCGGTGATAGCGCGGCGTCGCGCGGTCCGCTGCGTTGCTTTTCTTGCCAATAGCCGGGCTATTGGCTGTGAAAAGGCGCCTTGCTGCCCATCCCGATCCGCACTACCACTGACTCGCGAGGGTTATGCAGGCCATCCCTGGCAGGCAAGAAAAAGGCGCTGGGATCGCCAGCGCCTGAAAGGGTGTACACCTCGTTGGGTGTTTGGACTGTATTGTTGGTAGAAAGGTTGTCTCCTCGGGCCCCTCGCTTGGCACACCGAAGCGCGCTTTCGAGTGCCGTGACTGTAACGGCTGCACCCCGCTGGTGCATTGGGAGTTTCCCGCCCCCCCGTTGTTGGGCGTCGGACGGCTTTCGGGGGCTTGCTCTGCCCCGATTCGGTGGCAACCGGCTGGCATGGCTCGTGCAATGCGCTTGTAACAAATTGCGAAAGGGAGCGTGCATGCGTGCAGTCAGCCACTGGGTGTTTGTGGTCGTGTCGTTGTGTCTGGGGCTGTGCACCTGCGCGCTGGCCCAGAGCGTGCCAGAGGCTCCCGCCATAGCGGCGCCCCTCACACGCCCCGCCCTGGTGGCCCAGGACACGGTGAATGCGGCCCACACCGGCTGGATGATGACCTCCACCGCCCTGGTGCTGCTGATGACGCTGCCCGGCATTGCGCTGTTTTACGCAGGCATGGTGCGCAGGAAGAACGTGCTCAACACCATGGCCTGCGTGGTCGCCATTGCGGGGCTGGTCAGCCTGCTGTGGTTTGCGGCGGGGTACTCACTGGCTTTCACACCGGGCAGCGCCTGGCTGGGGGGCTGGGACCGCGCCGGCTTTGCCGGGCTCGACTTTCAGCTGGAGGCGGGCAAGCTGGCCGTGAGCCACATTGCGCCGCTGATTCCCGAGTCGGTGTACGCCATGTTCCAGCTCACCTTCGCCATCATCACGGCCGCTCTGCTGGTGGGCGCGTTTGTGGAGCGCATGCGGTTCTCGGCCATGCTGGTCTTCATTGGGCTGTGGACGCTGGTGGTGTACGCGCCCGTGGCGCACTGGGTGTGGGAGCCCGGGGGCTGGCTGGCGCAGATGGGCGCGCTGGACTTTGCGGGCGGCTCGGTGGTGCACGTGAATGCGGGCGTGGCAGGGCTGGTGTGCGCCTGGTTTCTGGGCCGCCGCGCGGGGTATGGGCGCGAGCCGTTTGAACCCTACAACCTGGGGCTCACCATGGCGGGCGCGGGCATGCTGTGGGTGGGCTGGTTTGGCTTCAACGCAGGCTCAGCGGTGGCGGCCGATGGGCGCGCCGGGCTGGCCATGGCCGTGACGCACCTGGCCGCTGCAGCCGGGGCGCTGTCGTGGATGCTGGGCGAGTGGGTGGTGCGCGGGCGCCCGTCGCTGCTGGGGCTGTGCTCCGGCCTGGTGGCGGGGCTGGTGGCCATCACGCCCGCCGCCGGTTTTGTCACGCTGCGCTCGGCCGTCGTGATTGGTCTGGTGGCCGGGCTGGCCTGCTACTGGGGCGCCACGGGGCTCAAGCGGCTGCTGCGGGTGGATGACTCGCTCGACGTATTTGGCGTGCATGGCGTTGGCGGCATCGTGGGGTCGCTGCTGACAGGCGTGCTGGCCAGCAAGACCGTGGGAGGCGCTGCGGGCAGCCTGCTGACCCAGGCCATCGGCGTGGGCGCGGTGGGGGCCTACAGCCTGGTGGTGACGGCCGCGCTGCTGTGTGTCGTCAACTTTGCGATGGGCCTGCGGGTGGACGAGCAAAGCGAGCAGACCGGGCTGGACATTGCCCAGCACCGCGAGCGCCTGGGCGGCTGAATGTGTCGCCGCGTCCTGTGATGTGCGGGCCAGCGAATGCAGTCCGATGGATGACCCCAATGCAGTAAGGAGCCGAACATGCCCGATTCAGACAAGCTGGCGATTGCCGCCCACCTGCATGTGCTGTTGCGGCGCAAGACAGGGCGCGTGACCGATACCGAATGGATGGCGGCCAACGCGGACTACGCGCAGGAGATCGTGCGGTTTGCGCGCCAGCGCGCCACCGAAGACAACGCGCCCGACTTGGCCGAATGGGCCGACCGCCTGGAGCACGCCCTGCACGCCAGCCCGCCGGCCGCCCAGCGCCGACCGCTGCTGGATGCAGCGGCGCAGGCGGTGCGTGCGCGCCCCGCACCGCCCCCCGAGCCCGCCCCCGAGGTGCCGCGCTATGTGGGCGGCATCCGCTGACCTGCCAAGAGGCTTCTGCGCCGTGGCTTGAAAAAACTAGTGGGGCGCAGTGCCCTGTGTGAAGAGCCCGGCCGTGGGCAGCAGCCCAACCAGCCGGTTGTCCCCGTAGGTGCGCAGCACCTGCGCAATCACCACCTGGTAGCCATTGAGCCACTGCCCCTGCGCGGCCTTGGCCTTCAGGTGCGCGGGGTGTTGCATCAGCGTTTGCAAGGCTTCCAGCGACTGCCAGTAGTACACGTTGGACACCAGGCCGTTGCCCGTGTCCGTCCAGGACTCCTCGCCCAGGTAGCCGTCGATGGAACGGGCGGCGGTGGCGATCGCCTCGTCCAGGCGGTGAAAGGCGTCGTCGAACTGTTTGGTCGCAAAGATGAAAGTGGAGGAGTACATCGGCGCGATGGTACTCACGCCGCCCGCCTTGCCTGGATGATCCACTCCGCCGCCTTCTCCGCCATCATCAGCGTGGGCGAGTTGGTGTTGCCGCTGGTGATGGTGGGCATGGCGCCCGCATCCACCACGCGCAGGCCGGCCACCACGCCGCCGCGTCCGTCGCGCACGCGCAGTTGCGCATCCAGCACTGCCATCGGGTCGCCGTCGCGGCCCATCTTCGTGGTGCCCACGGGGTGGAAGATGGTGGTGGCAATGTCGCCCGCCAGGCGCGCCAGGTCTTCGTCGCTTTCAAACTGCACGCCGGGCTTCCACTCCTGCGGCTGGTACTTGGCCAGCGCGGGCTGGGCCACAATGCGGCGCGTGACGCGCAGGCTGTCGGCCGCCACCTGGCGGTCTTCGGGCGTGCTGAGGTAGTTGGGCGAAATCGCTGGGGCGGCCTTGAAGTCGGCGCTCTTGATGTTGACCGTGCCCCGGCTGGTGGGGTTGAGGTTGCACACGCTGGCTGTGAACGCCGGAAAGCTGTGCAGCGGCTCGCCAAACGCATCGAGCGACAGGGGCTGCACGTGGTATTCGATGTTCGGGTAGGGCTGGTCAGGGCTGCTGCGGGTGAAAGCGCCCAGCTGCGAGGGCGCCATGCTCATGGGCCCGCTGCGTTTGAGCGCGTACTCAAGCCCGATCTTGGCCTTGCCCACCAGCGAGCTGGCCATGGTGTTGAGCGTCTGCACGCCCTGCACCTTGAACACTGCGCGGATCTGCAGATGGTCCTGCAGATTGGCACCCACGCCGGGCAGGTCCACTTTCACCTCCACGCCGTGCTGGCGCAGCAGCGCGGCGGGGCCGATGCCCGACAGCTGCAGCAGCTGGGGCGAGTTGACGGCGCCTGCGCTCAGGATCACCTCACCCGTTGCGCGGGCCGTGACCATCTCGTGGCCGTCCCACACCAGCACGCCGGTGCAGCGCTGGCTGCCATCGGGCTGGGTTTCGAGGATGAGCTTGGACGCCTGTGCGCTGGTCCACATCTCGAAGTTGGGGCGGCCGTAGCAGGTGGGGCGCAAAAAGGCCTTGGCGGTGTTCCAGCGCCAGCCGCTTTTCTGGTTGACCTCAAAGTAGCCCACGCCCTCGTTGCTGCCGCTGTTGAAGTCGTCGGTGGCCGGGATGCCCGCTTGTTGGGCGGCGTGGGCAAAGGCGTCGAGCACATCCCAGCGCAGGCGTTGTTTTTCCACCCGCCACTCGCCGGTGCTGCCGGTGGACTTGTTCCCGTGCAGGCGTTTGAAATTTTCGTTCACACCCCCGGGCTGGTCCAGGCGCCAATGGTCTTCGTGGCGGCGGAAGTAGGGCAGGGCGTTGTCCCAGCGCCAGCTGGCCTCGCCCGTCAGTTCGGCCCACTGGTCGTAGTCGCGCGCCTGGCCACGCATGTAGATCATGCCGTTGATGCTGCTGCAGCCGCCCAGCGTCTTGCCGCGCGGGTAGCGCAGGGTGCGGCCGTTCAGGCCTGCGTCGGGCTCGGTGTTGTAGAGCCAGTCGGTGCGCGGGTTGCCGATGCAGTACAGGTAGCCCACGGGGATGTGGATCCAGTGGTAGTCGTCCTTGCGGCCCGCTTCGATCAGCAGCACGCGGTGGCGGCCGTCGGCGCTCAGGCGGTTGGCCAGCAGGGAGCCGGCCGTGCCCCCGCCGATGATGATGGTGTCAAACGTGGTGTCGCTCATGGAGAAGGGGCGGTGCCGATCAAGGGTGGTAACGGTGGGCCATTGTGCGGATGGGGCAGGCCCTGTCGATAGGGTGTGTGCCTATTGCTACATTTTTAGTAGCTGCTGGCGCTTGTAGATATTGCGCTTGGCGTCGATTTGATAATAATTACATGCTTCGCCGCCTGTCTTTGCTTGACAGGCTGGTGTCCGACAGCGCGTGCAGGATTCGCTCCGCTACCATGCACGCTCTTCCTTGCTGCTTCTTGACGTCCTTACCCCTGCGGCTGCCCTGGCGGCCAGACCCATGACCGACCACGCCCCCCACATCGTTCGCGCCGATACGCCCCAAGGGCCGTGCGCGCAGCTGCGTGGGCGCTGGGGCGCGGCCGAGCTGGGCAATGCGAAGCAGTGGCAGGCCGTGTCAGACCAGCTGCGGGGCGCACCGCCCGCACCCACCCTGGGCTGGGACCTGCGGCAGCTGCAGTGGCTGGACCATGTGGGCGCGCAGCTGCTGTGGAACCACTGGCAGCACGCCTGGCCCGCCCAGCTGGCCTGCACCGACAGCCAGCGCACCATGCTCACGCGCGTGGCCCAGTTCACCTGCGTGGCACCGCCGCCCGAGCCCTGGCGCTTGGGCGAACAGATCGACCACCTGGGCGTGCTGGTGCTGCATGGCGTGGACCATGCCCGCCACCTGCTGGAGATGGTGGGCCAGCTGGTGCTGGACCTGGGCCGCCTGGCGCGTGCGCCGCGCAAGGGGCCGTGGCGCGATGTGTCCGGCCACCTGTACCGCATGGGCGCCACAGCGCTGCCCATCACGGCGCTGGTGGGCTTCCTTATCGGGGTGGTGCTGGCCTACCTGATGAGCCTGCAGCTGCGGCAGTTTGGTGCCGAGTCGTTCATCGTCAACATCCTGGGCATCTCGCTGATCCGCGAGCTGGGGCCCATGCTGGCGGCCATTCTGGTGGCGGGCCGCTCGGGCTCGTCCATCACCGCGCAGATCGGTGTGATGCGCGTGACCGAAGAGCTCGATGCCATGCGCGTCATGGGCATCCCGCACGGGTTCCGGCTGGTGATGCCGCGCACGCTGGCATTGGCGCTGGCCATGCCGCTCATCAGCGTGTGGACCACGCTGGCCGCGCTGGCAGGCGGCATGCTGGCGGCCGACATCTCCATGGACATCTCGCCGTCGTACTTTGTGCAGGCACTGCCTGCTGCGGTGAAGATCGGCAACCTGGGCCTGGCCATGGCCAAGTCGGTGGTGTTTGGTGCGTTCATTGCGCTCATCGGCTGCCACTGGGGCCTGCGCGTCAAGCCCAACACCCAGAGCCTGGGCGAGGGCACGACGGCGTCGGTGGTGTCGTCCATCACCATGGTGATCATCGTGGACGCGCTGTTTGCGGTCGCCTTCAAGAACATCGGCATATGACTGAGCGCATCGCCAAGCCCGAACACATCGCCGTCGCGCCCGGCGAGCCGCCCATCGTGGACGTGCAAGGCCTCTGGACGCAGTTTGGCAAGGGCGATGAAACCTTCACCGTGCACCAGGACCTGAACTTCACCGTGCAGCGCGGCGAGATGCTGTCGCTGGTGGGGGGCTCGGGCACAGGCAAAACGGTGCTGCTGCGACAGATCCTGGGCCTGGCCCGGCCCACGCGCGGGCAGGTCACGGTGCTGGGCCGGCCTGCGTCCGAGATGGGGCGCGAGGGTGCGGCCAGCCGGGTGGGCATGTTGTTCCAGCACGGCGCGTTGTTTTCGGCCTTCAACGTGCTCGACAACGTGGCCTTTGCGCTGCGCGAGCAGGGCACGCTGCCGCCCGAACTGGTGCGCGATGCCGCGCTGGTCAAGCTGCAGATGGTGGGGCTGAAGCCCGAACACGCCACGCGCATGCCGGCCGACCTGTCGGGTGGCATGGTCAAGCGCGTGGCGCTGGCCCGTGCGCTCATCATGGACCCGCCGCTGTTGCTGCTCGACGAACCCACGGCAGGCCTGGACCCGAGCAGCTCCGACGATTTTTGCGCGCTGCTGCGCGAGCTGCGCGCAGCGCTGGGGCTGACGGTCATCATGGTCACGCACGACCTGGATACGCTGTTCGCACTCAGCACCCGCGTGGCCGTGCTGGCGGATAAAAAGGTCATCGTCACCGGCCCGCCACACGAGGTGGCGCACTTTTCGCACCCGTTCATCGAGCACTTCTTCATGGGCGAGCGTGGCCAGCGGGCCATGGCGCCCGTGCCTTCTGTGCAGCAGGCTTCGGCGCAGGTCGCCCCCCCGCCCGCGCCCCACAAGGAACATCCCTGATGGAAAACAAATCCCACGCCCTCGCCGCAGGCATCTTTGTGCTGGTGGTCGCCGCCATGCTGGCGGGCCTGGCCGTCTGGCTCACGCGCGACAACGCCAACTACGAGCAGTACGAGCTGTCCACCCGCGACGGCGTGAGTGGCCTGCAGCCCCAGGCCGCCGTGCGCTACAAGGGCGTGGCCGTGGGCAAGGTCACGCGCATCGGCTTTGATCCGCAGGTCAACGGCAACGTGCTGATTCGCATCGCCGTCAACGAGCAGGCGCCCATCAGCCCCACCACCTTTGCCGTGCTGGGCTACCAGGGCGTCACCGGCCTGGCCCACGTGCTGCTGGACGACGCCGAGCAGCCCTACCCCGAGCTGCCCCCCGGCCCCAGCGGCCTGCCACGCCTGCCGCTCAAGCCCTCGCCGTTTGGCAAGCTGGCCGAGCAGGCGCCGGCCATCCTGGGTCAGGTCGAAGAGGCCACGCGCCGCATCAACCAACTGCTGGGCGAGAGCAACCAGCAAAAGCTTACCGAGGCGCTGTCCAACATCGGCCAGGCCGCAGGCAGCGTCAACACCCTGACCCAGCGGCTGGATGCCACCGTGGCCCAGCGCCTGGACCCGGCCCTGGCCGCGCTGCCGCCCCTGGCCAGCGACGCGCGCCAGACGCTGCAGTCGCTGCAGCAGGCGGGCGCCAGCGTGTCCGCCCTGGCGGTGGACCTGGGCAAGACCAACCAGCGGCTCAACGCCGAGGGCGGCGCCATCGACCAGATCACCGCCGGCACCCAGTCCCTGGCGCGCGCGGCGGACCAGTTCAGCACCGCGACCCTGCCCCGGGTGAACCGCGCCGCCGACGACACGGCCCGCGCCGCCCGCCAGATGGGCCGCGCGGCGGGGGGCATCAGCGACAACCCGCAGCTGTTCATCTATGGCTCGGGCCGCATCCCGCCCGGGCCGGGTGAGCCCGGTTTTGGTGGTGGCCGATGAGGGGTGTCTCCGACCGCGACGCATGGGCGGCGTGGGCCTTGTGAGGAATTACTGCGATGACTATCAAAAACATAGCAACCAAGGCATATATATTTAGCGCTACCGCCCTGTGGGGCTGTGGGTTGGCTGCGGTGCTGGTGCTCACGGGCTGCTCGGCCCTGCCGGCCGCCCCCACTCGCCCCGTGCTGTATGACTTTGGGCCCGGCCCGCTGGCCACCGTGCCCACCGACCGGCGCGCGCGCCTGGCGCCGTTGGCGCTGGCCGACATGGATGCGCCCGGCCTGCCCGAGGGCGGCAACGCCGTGCTGTACCGCCTGGCCTATGCCGACGCCCAGCAGCTGCGTCCCTACAGCCAGGCCCGCTGGAGCCAGCCGCCCGCGCAACTGCTGCAGCAGCGCCTGCGCGAACAACTGGGCCTGCGCCGCGCCGTGCTCAAGGCCGACGACGGCGCCGCCCAGGCCCGCGAACCGGCCCAGGGCAACAAGCTGCCCCTGGTGTTGCGCACCGAGCTGGAGGAGTTCAGCCACCTGTTCACCAGCCCCAGCGACAGCGCGGGCGTGGTGCGCCTGCGCGCCACGGTGGTGGAGTTGACCCCGTCGGGCGAATCCCTGCGCGGACAGCGCGTGTTCATCGTGCAGCAGCCCGCCAAGTCGGCCGATGCGCCGGGCGGCGTGGCTGCGCTGGCAGCGGCGTCAAGCCAGCTGGCCGGGGAGCTGGCGGCCTGGGTGGAGCAGGTGGGGCAGTAATGCCCCAGGTCTTTGTGGACCGCCCGTGCCAGCGGGCGCCGGCCTTGGCCGTGGCGCCACGCAGCGCGGGTGGCCGTCAGGTGCCGGGCGGCGAAAGGGACGTGGGCGTGGCCTCATGGCGTTCAATGCCTGTCACCACCCGCGCATAGCGCGCAAAGCTCCAGTACGCCCAGGCCCAGTCCAGCAACACCACCAGCCGGTTGCGAAAGCCGATCAGGAAGTACACGTGGGCAAACAGCCAGAACAGCCACGCAAAGTAGCCTGAAAACCGCACTGGCCCGGCGGGCGAGGTAAGGTCCACCACGGCAGAGTTGCGGCCGATGGTGGCCAGGTTGCCGTAGTCGCGGTAGCGAAACGGCTGCGTGGGTTGGCCCGCCAGGCGCCGCAGGATGTTGGCCGCCGTGGCGCGGCCCATCTGCTTGGCGCCGGGCGATACGCCGGGCACGGGCTTGGGCTCGTGGCCGGGGGCGTGGCTCTTGGCGGCTGCCAGGTCGCCGATCACGCTGATCTCGGGGTGGCCCGGCAGCGTCAGGTCGGGCTCCACCACCACGCGGCCCGCGCGGTCGGTGCTGGCGCCGGTGGTGTCTGCCAGGTGGCGGCCCAGGGGTGATGCGGCCACGCCCGCTGCCCACACAATGCATTTGCTATTTATTTGATAGCTATTTGCGCTTGATGTAGTAGCGCTTGCGGGTGATTCGACCTTCAATCCATCACTGTCGATGGCGGTGACGCGCGCGCCCAGGCGCACGTCCACGCCCAGCTTCTCCAGTTGCTCCTTGGCGCGCTGGCTCAGGGTCTCGGGCATGGCCTGCAGCACGCGCGCACCGCCTTCGAGCAGGATGATCTTCGCGCTGGCGGGGTCGATGTGGCGGAACTCGCCGGGCAGGGTGTGGCGCGCAATCTCTGCCAGCGTGCCGGCCATCTCCACGCCCGTGGGGCCCGCGCCCACGACGACAAAGTTGAGCCAGTCTGCGCGGCGAGCGGGGTCGGGCTCCTTCTCGGCCGCCTCGAACGCCAGCAGCACGCGGCGGCGGATCTCGAACGCATCGTCCAGCGTCTTGAGGCCGGGCGCATAGGCTGCCCAGTCGTCGCGGCCAAAGTAGCTGTGCGTGGCACCGGCGGCCACGATGAGGTGGTCGTACGGCAGCATGGCGCCGTCTGCCAGGTGCACGGTGCGCTGGCCCACGTCGATGCGGGTGACCTCGCCCAGCAAGGTGGTCACGTTGCGCTGTTGCCGGAACAGGTGCCGGATGGGCGCCGCAATGGCCGGGGCCGACAGTCCGGCGGTGGCCACCTGGTAGAGCAGGGGCTGGAAGAGGTGGTGGTTGGTCTTGTCCACCAGGGTCACATCCACCGCCGCGCCCCGCAGGGCGCGGGCGGCTTCGAGGCCGCCGAACCCGCAACCGATGATGACCACGCGCGGGCGAAGCGGGGGAGCAGAGGGAGTCGTCATGCCGCCATTATTGGGGAGCCGCGTGGTGGCCCAGCCTCGTGACCTGGGCCTGACCTGCGGCTCCCGGGGTGCGGGGGCTCAATGCGTTACAGGAACCCCAGATCCACCGGGTAGTCCGGCCGCCCTGCCGCTGCGCCAAAGTGCGTGATGTTGGGCAGCACACCCGCCATTTCGTTGTCGGCCACGCCGAACCATTTGGCCAGGGTGGCCGCGTACTGGTCTACCGAGGTGGACGGCAGCAGGCGGCCCTGGCCCACATGCCACTGGTCTTCGGGGGCGGCCGTGTTGGTGATGCTGACTGGCGGCGCGCTGCCGTAGAAGGCCTTGCCTTTCACCGCACCGCCGACCACCAGGTGGTGGCTGCCCCAGCCGTGGTCCGAGCCATCGCCGTTGGAACTGAGCGTGCGGCCAAAGTCCGACGCGGTGAACGCCGTGACCTTGTCGGCCACGCCCAACTCCACCGTGGCGTTGTAGAACGCGGTCATGGCCTCGCTCACACGCTGCATCAGCACCGGCTGTTGCGAGATCAGGTTGTCGTGCAGGTCAAAGCCGCCCAGCGACACCAGGAACACCTGGCGTTTGCTGCCCAGGCTGGTGCGCGCGCCAATCAGGCGGGCCACCATCTTGAGCTGGTTGGCCAGCGAGTTGTTGTTGGGGAAGGTGGTGGACAGCGTCACGCCCGCGAGCCCGTTGGTGATTTGGCTTTCTGCCGTCACGGCGCGGGTGGTCACGCGGTTGTATTCGTTCTCCAGCGTTTGCGTGCGCGGTTGCTGGATGAGCGACGTCAGCGCGCTTTGCACGGCCGATGAGCCGTAGACCCGGTTCTTCACCCCGTTGATGGCCACGGCCCCGTTGGTGCTGACTTGGTACTGCAGCGCCGAGTCGCCCGACAGGAACACCGCATTGCCCGTGACGGAGATGCAGGTGAACAGCGAGTTGCCGTTGGAGGACAGTGCAAGGTCGCCGATGTTGCCGCCCCAGCCCACGGTGGAGCCCTCGGGCGATGACGACTGCCACACCGACTGCTGGTCGTTGTGCGAGAACAGCTTGGGCGGCACCGGGTAGGTGGCGCGGTCGGCACTGTTGTACTGCGCGCGGGTCAGTGGCACCACCAGCGGGCCCACGTTGAGCTGCACAGCTGCCTTGCCGCTGTTGAACAGGCCAGCCAGCCCTGTCATGGCCGGGTGCAGCGCGTATTGGCGACCGCCCGGCAGCGGCGTGGTGGGCGTCAGCAGCGTCGGGGTGAGGGCTGCCTTGGCCAGCGCGATGCCGCCGGCCGTCTGGCCTGCGCCACCGCCCCGGATGGTGTTGTAGCGGTTGTAGCTGTCATCGTCGTAGGTGACCACGGTGTTGGCGTAGTCGTTGCCGCCGTACAAGAACACGCAGACCAGCGCCTTGTAGTCGGTGGCATTGAAGGCTGCCGCCTCGCCCATGGCGGCCAGGTTGAGGGCAAAGGGCAGGGCCGTGCCTGCCAGGCCCAGCTGGGTGGAGCGGCGCAGGAACGCGCGGCGGGTGTGGAGTTCGGGTTGAAGCAGGTGCATGGCAGGGCTTACTTTTGAACGAGGTATTCGGCCGAAGCCATGACCAGGAAAACGGCTGCCGCCACGCGGTCGAGCTTGACGGAGTCGGTGCTGGCGTTGGTGACGGGCGTCGCCTTCAGTGCATCCGCAATGAGCTTGACGGTGGCGGCAGACAGCTGGCCCGCGCACATCAGCAGGTTGATACGGGCGACCAGCGCATCGGCATCGGTCACGATGGCCAGCTCGTTGGTGTAGCTGGCCTTGATGTCGTAGCCGTTGTTGGAGGTGCTGGCGTTGTTGGGCAGCTCGGGGGCGTTCACGTAGATGCCGTTGCGGATCACGCCCTGCATGTAGTTGAGGTAGCCCCCCACGCTGCTTTCGTTGACCAGCTGGAACTCGGGGGCCACGGCGCCTGCGGCGGCCAATGCGGTGGATGGCGGAATGTAGCCCGGGCGGAAGAAGTTGAACACCGAGGGCGAACGCAGCGGGCTCTGGCCCAGGCGCGAGCCGGGGTCGCTCAGGTCGCCGATCTTCCAGCTGCCCTGTGCCGAGTTGATGCCGAACGTGCGGCCCCACTGCACAAAGCGCAGCATGGGCTCGCGCAGCTTGCCAAAGCCGGGCTGGGTGAGGCCTGCGGGCGAGCGTGCCTCGTCGTCCAGCAAGATGGCCTTGACCACAGCGCGCAGGTCACCCCGCACGCCGGCGCCGTTGTTGTTGAAGGCAGCCGCCACGCGCGCCACGTAGGCGGGCGACGGGTTGCTGGTGACCAGCCGCTGGATGAGCTGCTTGCCGATGAACGGACCCACGTTGGGGTGGTTGAACAAGGTGTCCAGCGCGGTCTTGAGGGCCGCAGCGCCGGGCGTGTTGGCCGGGATCGTCGTTCCGAGGAATGCCGCCGCCAGCGTGGAGTGGCGCGAGGCATTGAGTGCCATGGGCAGCCGCGCAAAGGTGGTGTTGGAAACCACCCGCGTGGTGCCTGGCACGGTGGTGGGCACGTTCTGCGTCTGGTCGTAGTCGTAGCCCGTGAACACGCGCGCCAGATTGGTCACGTCGTTCATGGTGTAGCTGTCAATGGGCTTGCCCGAGCCGTCCTTCTTGGGAGTCCCGTCGATGTTCAGTTCGACCAGCCCGATGGACATGAGCTGCATGACCTCGCGGGCATAGTTTTCGTCGGGCTGACGGCCCGTGGCGGGGTTTTCCTTCTGGTTGCCACGGGTGTTGAGGTAGTAACCCATGGCCGCGTTCAGCGTCACGTTCTCCAGCACGGAGCGGTAGTTGCCGAAGGCGTTGTTCACCAACTGGTCCCAGTACCAGGCCATGGCGTGGCAGCGCCAGGTGATGTCCACGCCGCTGAGCGAGACCACGCAGATCTCGGACAGCGCCAGCGCCACCCGTTTGCGCAGTCCGTCCGGCGACTTCATGAGCTGGTACCAGATCATGTAGTCGGCGGGGTAGGAGTTGTCGTAGTAGGCCGTGTCGTTGCTGATGTCTGCGTAGCCGCGCTGGTTCAGCCAGTCCCAGCCGCCCTGGCTGGGGCCTGCATTGAACTGGCTTTCCAGCCAGTCTGCATAGGTAGTGGCGCGCAGGGCGGCGATTTCGGCGGTCGATGCCGAGAACTGGGCCTGCAGCAGAAAGCGGGCGGCCTCGTTGTCCGACGTGGCTGAAGGGTGTGCGTAGTTGCCCAGGGAAGGGGTGGTGGGTGCGGGTGTGCCTGGGGTGCCGGGGGCGCCCGTACCTGGCGTGCTGTCGCCCCCGCCGCCGCCACAGGCGGCCAAGGCAGTGGACGCGAACAGCGCCGTCAGCAGAGGCGCATGGGCCCGGCTGCTGGTGGCTGTTGATTCGGTGGGAAGGGGCTGGCCCTCAGGTGCCTCTGCAACCGCAGTTGTCAGAGTCTCCTCGTATGGATGTGTCATGGTGGTCGTGGTCAAAAGTCTGCCGCTGGCAGCACAGCCGTGACTAAATCACACGCCGCGCCCGCCTGGAAACACAAGTGTTACCAAGCGAAACACGCCTCTGCAATGCCTGCCGCACCCAGGGTCTGAATGATGGGCCATTGCAACACTTTGTACCTTGCAGGGGCGGCGTTGGGGCTTCGCCAGAGGGCCAGAGCCACTGCATCGGCGATGTCCGTCACGCCCGTAGTCCTGTGCTGACGCGTGCTGCGTAGCGCGGACTACGGCGTCGGCGCCAGATCATTTTTACAGTGAACTCCATCGCATCACGCAAAGGTTCCACGCACTTCGAGTGGATGGCTGAAGCGAAATTCGCACAAGGAGTCACACCATGAATGAAGACACCATCAAGGGCAACTGGAAGCAATTCAAGGGCAAGATGATCGAGCAGTGGGGCAAGCTCACCAACGACGATTTCGATGTCATCGACGGCAAGCGCGAACAGTTCCTGGGCAAGCTGCAAGAGCGCCAGGGCATCGCCCGCGACGCGGCTGAAAAGCAGCTCAAGGAATGGCAAGACCGCCACCCTGACTTCCGCTTCAACGACTGATAGCGCAAACAGCGTGACAGCGCTGCGGGGCCTTCGCCCCGCGCCCCGCCAGGCCACTCCTGGCGCACCGCCCCCCAAAAATTCACACCCATTGCATTCAATTTCATCGAGGAGAAAACCATGACATTCCAACGCACCCTGATCGCCGCCTGCGCAGCTGGTCTGATGGCTACCACCGCTTTTGCCATGACCCCTGCGGAACACAAGGCCGCCAAGGAAAGCATCTCGGCAGACTACAAGATGAACAAGGAAAAGTGCGATGCCCTCAAGGCCAACGCCAAGGACATCTGCATGAAGGAAGCCAAGGGCGCGGAAGACGTGGCCAAGGCGGAACTTGAAGCCCAGTACAAGCCCAGCGCCAAGGCCAGCCAGAAGGTCGCTGAAGCCCGCGCCGATGCCGCCTACGCTGTCGCCAAGGAAAAGTGCGACGACCTGTCCGGCAACGCCAAGGACGTGTGCGTGAAGGATGCCAAGGCCGAACACGTGAAGGCCAAGGAAAACGCCAAGGTGGCCGCCGCCCAGGCCAAGCCTGCAGACACGGCCGCCGAAAAGGCTGCCAACGTAGCCGAGGCCCGCAAGGATGCCACCGCCGAGAAGAACGAAGCCAACTACAAGGCTGCCAAGGAACGCTGCGACGCCATGAGCGGCGACCTGAAGTCCAAGTGTGTGGATGACGCCAAGCGCATGTACGGCCAGAGCTGATCGGCCGGGCGCTGAGCGCCTGACCTGATCCCTTGCCCTATCAGGCTGTACCAGGCCCTGCCCGCTGCGCGCGGTGCAGGGCCTCGCTGCGTATGGGGATGCCATGACCTGCATCAACACCCCGCCGGGCCGGGGCTTCTAAGCTCGCAGCTTCGTTTGATCTGCCGCCCGCCCAAGGAGTCCCATGGCCCACCTCGAATGGTCTGATGCACTGAACCTCGACCTGCCCCTGATGGATGACACCCACCGGGAGTTTGTCGACCTGCTGGCCGCCGTGGACGAAGCCAGCGACGCGGAGCTGCTGCCCTGCTGGCGCACGCTGGTGGAGCACACCGAGCAGCATTTTGGCCAGGAAGACGACTGGATGGCCTCCACCCGCTTTGCCTCGGGCAACTGCCACAGCATGCAGCACAAGGTGGTGCTGCAGGTGATGCGGGAAGGCACGGCCCGTGCCGAGCAGGGCGACCTGAAGGTGCTGCGCGTGATGGCCAGCGAACTGGCGCTGTGGTTTCCGCAGCACGCGCAGAGCATGGATGCCTCGCTGGCCCTGCACCTGCGCCGCGTGGGTTTTGACCCCGCCACGGGCGTGGTGCACGCTCCCACAGCGCTGCCCGAGGCATTGATCCACGGATGCGGTGGCGCCACCTGCTCAGACTCCGGCGCGCCCGGTGCCGACGAGCCCGCTACCCAGCGTGATACTGCACCTGCCGTGGCAGCCTGACCCACCTAGTGACCGCTTGACCGCTGCAGCGGGCAAGCCGAACGTACCGTCCGAGCGATAGGGCCAGCGCACCGCCGGACGAAGCCATACGGGCAATCGGGCTAACACCCATGCAAGCGTGTGGCTTGTATGGCATGCTGCCCCATCTCAAGGCAAATGGGGGCGGCGCGGCCGCTTCGCGTCATGGCCGACACCACCCCTTCTGACGACCCCTGCGACGACACCGACCGCCTGCAAGCCCTGCAGCGCTACGGCATTCTTGACACCCCCATGGAGCCCGCTTACGACGAGCTGGCCGACCTGGCGGGTTACATCTGCGAAGCCCCCGTGGCCCTGATCAGCTTGCTGGACAACCAGCGCCAGTGGTTCAAGGCCGCGCGCGGTTTTGCACTGCGGGAGACCCCGCTGAACGAGTCCGTGTGCCGCTACGCCATCCGGCAGTCCGGCGTCTTCATCGTGCCCGACCTGGCGCAAGACCCGCGTTTTGCGCACTACGCCATCGTCACGCAAAAGAACCCGCTGCGCTTTTACGCTGGGGCGCCCCTGGTCACGCCGGACGGTTTTGTGCTGGGCACGCTGTGCGTGCTGGACCACCGGCCGCGCGAGCTGTCTGCCAAGGTGCAGGACCTGCTCAGTGCCCTGGCGCGCCAGGTGATCCGGCTGCTGGAGCTCAAGCGCGCCAACGACCGCCAGGGGCAGATGCTGGTGGAGCTGGAGGCGGCCCGCCACCAGATGGACGTGCTGGCCCATACCGATGTGCTGACCGGCCTGGCCAACCGCCGCTCGTTCACCGACCGCCTGCGCCAGGAATGGGCGCTGCTGCAGCGGGGCCATGAGCCGGCCTGCCTGCTGATGATGGACCTGGACCACTTCAAGCGCGTGAACGACGTGTACGGCCACCATGTGGGCGACCAGGCCCTGCAGCTGTTTGCCACGCTGTGCCGCGACGTCTTCCGTGCGGCCGATGTGCTGGGGCGCTGGGGCGGCGAGGAGTTCCTGGCCCTGTTGCCCGCCACGGGGCTCGACCAGGCACAGGTGGTGGCCGAGCGTGTGCATGCGGCGCTGGCCGCCCACCCGCTGCCCGGTATCGAGCCGGCGCTGGTGCTGTCGGTCAGCATGGGGCTCACGCTGTTCGACCCGCTGCGGCCGCTGGACATCACCCTGCGCCTGCTCGACTCTGCGCTCTACACCGCCAAACGCGAGGGGCGCAGCCGCACCGTGGTGGTGTAAATGCTCTGTTTTTGATAGCTGCTGGCGCATATTGCACTAGCGCTACCGGCCATTTCTATTGAAAACTGTGCCCAGAGGCCTGCGCAAGGCCCCCTGGCACACCTTCAGCACTCCGGGCGGCGCGGCAACAGCAAGGCCGCTGTGCGCCACGCCAGGTCGCGCAGCGCCCGGCGCAGGGCGGGCGAATCTGCGGCGCCGGTCACAGACCCTCCGGGGTCGAGGTGCGCCTCGGGGCGGCGGGGGCAAAAGGCCGCGTCCAGCACCTGCTGCTTGGCACAGTGCAAGGCCAGCCGGTCCTGCGACCGCAGGGCCGCCATCAACTGGTCGCGGTGGCGCTGTACGCGGTCCGCTTCGGCGGCGGTCAGCGCGGGGCCCCTCGCGGCGCCGGTGCTGGCGGGCGGCGTCAGGGCCTGGGCCTGCGCCAGGTACTGGGCCCAGCGCGTGGTGTGGGTGGCGGTGGCGTTCATGCGGCCTCCGTGCGGGGCGCTGCGGGGCGCTGCACCGGTGGCATGGTGGGGCGCGGGGGCGTGCCGCCAGAAGCCAGGCCGTACCAGTTCACCTTGCGCGTCAGCACCATCACCGCCGCCAGCACCAGGAAGAGTGCAATCGCCCCCACCACCAGCGCCGTCTGCTCCAGCTGCAGCAGCACGTACAGCAGGCCATACAGCAGCGCAATGCCCGCCCCCAGCGGAATGCCGCGCGTCAGCCCACCCAGCATGTGGCTGGCGTAGTAGGCCAGCAGCAGCACACACGCGCTGGCGGCCACCGCGTACGAGATGCCAAACGGCAGGTGTTCCGACAGGCTCACCAGCAGCAAGAAGAAGCTGCACAGCGCGCTGCCCACCAGCAGGTACTGCACCGGGTGCACACGCAGCTTCTTCATCAGCTCGAACAGGCCCACGGCCACGAAGGTGAGGGCGATGAACAGCACGCCGTACTTGGTGGCGCGGTCAGAGAGGGAATAGGGATTCACCGGGTCGATGAAGGCCACGCTGAAGCTGTCGGCGCAGTCGCCCGGTGTGGCCCCGGTGTGCGCATAGTCGCTGCCCTCATCCGCGCCCAGGCAGATGCGCTTGCCATTCGCAATGTCGGCCTGCGCCGTGGTGGCCAGCGACGACAGGCGCCACTGGGCCGAAAAGCCGGTCTTCTTGACCTCGCGCTCCGACGGCAGAAAGCGCCCGGCAAACGACGGGTGGGGCCAGCTGCTGGTCATCAGCACCTCGGTGGTGCCGCCCAGCGGCACGATGGCCAGGCGCTCGGTGCCCACCAGTTCCAGATCCAAGGTGGCTGTGAGGCCGTCGGCCTTGCCACGTACGGATTCGGGCAGCACCGCATGCAGGCCCCGGCTGTAGGTGGGGTGGAAGGTGCCGGGCTTGAGCGCCAGCGCCTGGCTGCCCATGGTGAACTGCGCGGTGCGGATGCCGCGCGCATCGCCCACAGCCATCATCACGATGGGCGCGCCGCAGTGCATGCGCGAATTCTTCATGCTGCTCTGCGGCAGCAGGCTGGCCAGCGAACCCCATTGCGCCGTCACGTTGGCTTTGAGGTTGTAGGTGTTCACCTTGTGCAGCCCGCGTGCGCGTTCTTCCATCGCGGCGCCGGCGGTGAGCTTGAGCAGCTCGGGCATGGCGGTCAGGATGAATTCGCGGCGCTTTTCGACCATGCGGCGCTCGTCGCCCTTGCCGACTTCTTCATCCCAGCTTTCCACGCAGGCGCTGTGGATCATGGGGCCCATCAGCGTCTGCGGCCCCGCCAGGCTCTCGGCCACGCTTTGAGCGGTGATGCTGCGGTAGCGCAGCCGGTCGCGCACCACGTCTTCGATCAGGCCCAGGCCAAAGAGCAGCAACACGGTGATGGCGGTCAGCGCCGCCAGCTTGGTGAACAGGGGGTGTTTGAACAAAAGATCCTCCACAAGTGACTGTTGTGGGGGCAGTGTTGTGGCTCGCTGTGAGGGCGCTATGAAGTTTGTGAGGCCAGTGTGAAGTGGCGGGGGTGACGTGCGAAGTACGGAGTGGGGTACTGGCAGAATCGACCGCCTGTGTCATCCACCTGGGGAGTGCCATGCGAAAAACAGCGTCCCGCTTCATGCCCCCGGTGGCTGTCCGCCCGCCCTTGCGCTGGCCGGCGCGGTGCTTTCTGGCCGTGATGGCGGTGGCCTTCATGGCCGTGTTCTGGACGCACCCCGTGGCGGTGGGCGGCTCGCTCCTGGCGCTCGGCAGTCTGGTGGCCGTCCTGAGCCGGCGCGAGGCCCTGCGCCTGGCCCATATGGCGCAAGGCCGTGCCGGGGAGTCGATCTGCCAGTTTGCCCGCTCCATCGACTGCCGCCGGGTGGACACCTGGGTGGTGCGCGCGGTGTACGAGGAACTGCAGCGCAGCTTGTCTGCCGTGGTTGCCGTGCCTTTGAGATTGACCGACAACCTGCAGAGCGACCTGCGTCTGGACGCTGACGACCTGGATGACCTGGTCGTTGACATGGCCCAACGGGCCCGCCGCAGCCTGGCCGACACATCGGCCAACCCCTTGTTCGGCAAAGTGATCACGGTGGGCGACCTGGTCGAATTTCTCCAGGCCCAGCCCCGCCTCCCGACAGGCTCCTAGGCTCTACGGAACTCCAGCGCCACCCGCAGCCCCGGCGCCGTATTGCGCGCTACCATCTGCCCGCCATGCAGCGCCATCACGCGCTGCACAATCGCCAGCCCCAGACCCGATCCGCTGCGCTCGCCGCCCGGCCGCGCGGTGGTGAAAAAGCGCTCGCCTAGGCGTGGCAGCGCGTAGTCGGGCACGCCGGGGCCGCTGTCTTGCACGGCCACAGTGGCGCCGTCCAGTTCCACCCGCACCGTGCTGCCTGTGGGCGCAAAGTCGATCGCGTTGTCCAGCAGGTTGGTCAGCGCCAGCGTCACCAGCTCGGCCTCCCACGGGCCGCTGGTGCCGTGGCCTTGCAGCGCCAGGGTGATGCCGCGCTGCCCGGCGCGGGCGCGGGTCTGGGCGATGGCGGCTTCGGCGCAGTCGTGCAGCGCCACGGGCGCGCGGCCTTCGGCGTGCTGGCGCTGTTCCAGCTTGGACAGCTCCAGCAGCCGGTCGATGATGCGCTGCAGGCGCTCACTCTGCTGCACCACCTGGGTCGCAAACTCGGCGCGGTCGGCGGCGGGCAGCTCGTCCTGCAGCAGCTCGCCCGCACCCCGGATGGCGGCCACAGGGCTTTTGAGTTCGTGCGTGAGCGCGCGCACATAGCCCTCGATGTAGTCGCGCCCCTCCAGCCGCGCGCGCATGCGGTCCATGGCGCGGGCCAGGTCGCCCAGCTCGCCGGGCACCTCGGGCACGGCCAGGGCCGTGGGGGGCGGGAGGTTCGGGTCGTGGCGCTCGCCGTCGGCCGGGCCCTGCACGCTCAGGGCGTAGTCGCGCAGGCGGCGCACGTTCCACACCATCCACAGCGTCACCGCCACGCCCACAGCAGCCGACAGCGCCAGCAGCAACAGCCCGCCCATGAACACCTTGCGCTCGGCCCGGTCGATGAAGCGCTGCACCGTGCGCGTGGGCTTGGCCACAGTGAGCACGCCCGCGATCTGGCTGTTCACGTAGATGGGCGCGGCCACATGCATCACGCCACTGGTGTCGTCGTCCTCCACATCGCGGGTGGAGCGTGCGCCGTACTCGCCGCGCAGCGTGCGCGCCACATCGCGCCAGCGCGAGTAGTCGGCGCCCACGGCGCGGTTTTCCGAGTCGAACAGCACGCGACCCGTGGTGTCGGTCACGTAGATGCGGTAGTCGAGCGACTGCTTGGAAAAGCCCCAGATCGCCGCGTCGATGGGCCGCGTGGCATAGCGGCGCACATGCTGCGCAAACGGGCTGGTGCTGCTGTTGTTGGCCTCTGCCGCCAGCCGCCCGGCGGCCAGGTCTTCACTGGCCAGCTCGGCCAGGATGTTGGCCGTGTCCACCATCATGTCCTCCATCACCTCGCGCACGCTGGGTTTGATCTCGGCCATGAACACGCGCAGCACAAAGAACGCGGCGATGCCGTTGATGAGGAAGAAGGCGAACAGCAGGCGGATGCCGAGGCGCATGGTGCGTTACTTCAAAAACAATAGCTTTCAGCGCTTGATAGATATGCGCCAGCGGCCAATTGGGCTTCAGATGTCCAGGCAGTACCCCATGCCCCGGTGCGTGCTGATGTACTCGCGCCCAGGGTCCACCTCGCGCAGCTTGGCGCGCAGGGTCTTGATGTGGGTGTCCACCGTGCGGTCGGTGCTTTCGCTGTCGTCGCCCCAGGCGGCGGCCAGCAGGGCGTCGCGCGAGTGAATGCGGCCTGCGCCGCGCAGCAGGTGGGACAGCAGGCGGTATTCGCGCCGGGTCAGCGGCAGGGCCTGGCCGCGCAGGCTGATGCGCTGGCCGGCCTCGTCGTCGTGGAACGGCGCAGCGGCCGAAGTGGCGGGCGCTGAGGCCTGGTGGCCGTTGCCATTTCCGTTCCCGTGGCCCGCACGGCGCAGCAGCGCCTTCACGCGGGCGGCCAGTTCGCGCGGGCTGAAGGGTTTGGTCAGGTAATCGTCCGCGCCCAGTTCCAGGCCCAGCACGCGGTCGATTTCTTCGCCGTGGGCGCTGAGCATCAGCACGGGCAGGGCGGCGGTGGGCGCGGTGTTGCGCACATCGCGCAGCAGGTCCAGGCCGCTGCCGTCGGGCAGGCCCACGTCCAGCACCAGCAGGTCAAACCGTGCGCTCTGCAGCTGCTGGCGCGCGTCGTGCACCAGCAGGCTGTGCGTGACGGTCAGGCCATCGCGCTCCAGCGCATAGGCCACGGTGCGGGCGATGGCGGGGTCGTCTTCGAGCAGCAGCAGGCGGGCGGACATGGAGGGTCAGCGTGCGACGAGGATGGGGAACAGCTTGCCCAGCCCGTCGGCCATCACTTCCACGGCCAGCGCAGCCAGAATGAGGCCCATGAGGCGGGTCATCACATTGATGCCGGTCTTGCCCAGCACGCGCGCAATCGGGTCGGCCAGCGCAAAGCACACGGCCGTGGCCAGCGCGATGACCACGCCGTAGCCCACCAGCGCGGCGTGCTGCCAGAAGGTCTGCGCGCGGTCAGCATAGATCACCACGGTGGACATGCTGGCCGGGCCGGTGAGCAGCGGGATGGTGAGCGGCACCACGGCAATGCTGCTGCCCGCAGCGGCCTTTTCGGCGCCTTCTTCATATTCGTTGGTGCTGGGCTTGGCCTCGGCGGGCTGGGCGTTGAGCATGTTCATCGCGCTGATGAGCAGCAACATGCCGCCGCCCACCTGGAAGCTCTGCAGCGAGATGTTGAAGAAGTCGAGGATCTGCAGGCCCAGCAGCGCACAGGCTGCAATCACGCAGAACACGCTGAAGCTGGCCACCTGGATGGTGCGGCGCCGCTGCGGGTACGAGAAGCCCTGCGTGTAGTGGATGAAGAACGGCACGATGGCCAGCGGGTTCACGATGGCCAGCAGGGTGATCAGGGGTTTGAGGTCCATCAGGGCGCTCCCAAGGGCAAGTGGGCAGGGTGGTTCTTCGGGGGGCTCAGGCCAACGGCCGATGAGGGTGGCGCAGCCCGGGCTGTGCGCGAGTATGCGGTGTTTTCTGCGCCGTTTGGCGGTCGGGCATGCTGCGCTGCAGCGTGCCTGCTACGGGTGGCTCCGGGCCTTCTCCCCTAGCGCCCGCCCGACACATCCATCAAGGTGGCGGTGGTGTAGCTCGCAGCGGGCGACATCAGCCAGACGATGGCCTCGGCCACCTCGTCGGCCGTGCCGCCGCGCAACATGGGCACCTGGTGCGAGAGGTCGCGCACGCGGTCGGGCAGGCCGCCGCTGGCGTGGATGTCGGTCTCGATCAGGCCCGGGCGCACGGCGTTCACGCGGATGCCCTCGGCCGCCACCTCGCGCGCCAGGCCGATGGTGAAGGTGTCGATGGCGCCCTTGGCCGCCGCGTAGTCCACATACTGGTGGGCCGAGCCCAGGCGCGAGGCGGCGCTGGACACGTTGACGATGGCGCCACCGCTGCCGCCATGGCGCGTGCTCATGCGCCGCACGGCCTCGCGGGCGCAGACGATGCTGCCGATCACGTTGGTGTCGAACATGCGGCGCAGGCGCTCGGTGCTCATTGCGTCCACCCGGGCGGTCACGTCCACCACCCCGGCGTTGTTGACCAGGGCGCTGATGCGGCCCAGCTCGGTGTCCACCGCCTGGAACATGGCCAGGATGTCGGCCTCGCTCGCCACGTCGCCCTGCACCGCGATGGCGGTGCCGCCGTCTGCACGGATGGTATCGACCACGCCCTGCGCGGCGGCCTCGTTGGCGAGGTAGTTGACGACCACGGCCCAGCCATGTTTTGCGGCCAGCCGTGCGGTGGCGGCGCCAATGCCCCGGCTGGCGCCGGTGATTAGTGCGATCTTCTCCATGGGGTGGGGTCTCCTGCAAGAATGGCGCATTGGAACAGGTTCTGCGCCCCGCCGCGCAGCGTCCTGGCCGACATCGCGGGCCTATTGCGGCCCATTCACGCGCCATATTTACCAAAGCAAAGGAGCATTCAGCATGGGACAGTTTGTTGATCTGACATCGAGTGACGGTTTTGTGGCCCCCGCCTGGATCGCCAAGCCCGAAGGCACGCCCCGTGGCGCCGTGGTGGTGCTGCAAGAGATTTTTGGCGTGAACTCGCACATCCGTTCGGTGGCCGACCGCTATGCCGCCAGCGGCTATCTGGCCGTGGCGCCCTCCACCTTCCACCGCGTCAAGCAGGGCGTGGAGCTGGGCTACACCGGTGACGACATGCAGGCCGGCATGGGCCTGAAGGCCGCCGTCGAGGCCTTGCCCGCGCCGGGCGTGATGCCCGACATCCAGGCCGCCATCGACTACGCCGCGCAGCAAAGCGGCGGCAAGGTGGGCATCGTGGGCTACTGCTGGGGCGGCCTGCTGACCTGGCGCTCGGCCTGCCAGCTGCAGGGCCTGTCGGCCGCCGTGCCGTACTACGGCGGTGGCGTGACCACACCGGAAGAAGTGGCCCGCACCCCCAAGGTGCCGGTGCTGGCCCACTTTGGCGAGCGTGACCACTGGATTCCGCTCGACAGCGTGCAGGCCTTCGGCAAGGCCCACCCGGAGGTCGAAGTGCATGTGTACGCCGCCGACCACGGCTTCAACTGCGACCAGCGCGGCAGCTACGACGAGGCCGCTGCCAACACGGCCCGCGAGCGCACGCTGGCCTTTTTTGCCAAGCACCTGGGCTGAGACCGCCCCAGTGACCGCGACACGATAGCGAACGACCAACGGGGGTGATCATGGCGGATTTCAGGCGTTTTTGGCCCCAAGCGCTAGTCCGTCATGCGCTGGCAGCTATGGGTTTGATAGCGTTGTGCGCTAGTGTCCATGCGGCCGACTACACCGGCCCCTTGTTCGACGCCCACCTGCACTACAACGAGGAAGCCTGGGACGGCAAAGCAGGCCCGCACCCACCTGCCGACGTGCTGGCGCGCATGAAGGCCAGCGGCGTGCGCGCCATCGTGGCCAACTCGCGGCCCAATGCCGGGTCGCTCACCCTTGCGGGCCTGCCGCAGACCCGCGAGGCCGGCGTGACGGTGGTGCCGTTTGTGCGGCTGTACCGCAACCGCGCCGACTACACCGGCTGGTTTGCCGACGACACCATCTACGACATGGTGCAGACCGAGCTGGCCCGGGGCACGCCTGCGGGCCCGTACCGGGGCCTGGGCGAATTCCACCTGTACGACAGCGCCAACGCCAACGGCCCCGTGGCCAAAAAGCTCATGGCCCAGGCCGAGCAGCGGGACCTGGTGGTGCTGGCCCATGTGGACGACACCGCCATCGACCTGCTGATGGCCAACACCCCATCCAAAGGCCAGAAGGCCCGGCTGATCTGGGCCCACACCGGTATCGGCGGCGCGCCGGTGGAGCGGGTGGACGCCCTGATGGCCCGCTACCCCGGCCTGGTGGGCGAACTCTCGTACCGCCCCGGCCTGGTGTGCGACGACAACCAGCTGTGCCCCGCCTGGCGCGCACTGCTGCTCAAGTACCCCACACGCTTTGTGATCGGCTCGGACACCTGGGTCAACCAGCGGTGGCAGCACTACGAAGCCCTGATGCAGGGCTACCGCCAGTGGCTGGGCGGCCTGCCCGCCGATGTGGCGCGCAAGGTGGCGTGGGACAACGCGGCGGGGCTGTTTGGGGTGGCCAGGCCGTGAGTGGGCCATCGCCGGTGCATTGAGGCTTGTGCCCTGGCAGCCTTCTAGCTGGCAGCCATTGAAACTGGCGCTGCCCCTACCAGCGACCGCCGTGCAAGGGCCGCCCCGCCGCACTGGCGGTGTCCCTCTTCCCGAATCGCGCCAGCGAGTCGAGAGAAGGGGGAAGGCGCGTAGCGCCTCAGGGGGATGTCACCGCGTCCTCGCCAGATACCGCTTGCGCCAGAACAGCAGCACCAGGGCCACCGCGATGAACACCATCGACCCCATGGCCCACCAGAAGCCATCGGCCTTGTGCACCAGCGGGATGAACTCGAAGTTCATTCCGAAAATGCCCGCGATCAGGTTCAGCGGCAAAAACACGGCCGTGAGTGCCGTGAGGGTGCGCATGATGTCGTTGGTGCGGTTGCTCTGCACCGAAAAGTGCATCTGCACGGCAGTTTCGGTGCTCTGCTCCAGGCGCCGCACGTGGTGCACCACGCGCTCGATGTGCTCCAGCACGTCGCGGCTGCGCACCTTGAGCAGGTCCAGCTCGCGCAGGCCGGTGGGGGTGTCGGGCAGGGCCCAGGTTTCCAGCGCGTCGATCCAGTCCTGTACGGCGGTGCGCTGGTCTTCGCAGATCTCGTCCAGCATGTGCAGCGACAGGCGCGCTTCAAGCAGCGAGGTCCAGTTCACATACCGCGCGCGGGGCTTGAGCAGTTCGGTCTGCCAGTGGTCCAGCTGGCGGGTGAGCTCGCGGCGCAGGTCCAGGTAGCCGTCCACCATCTGGTTGACCACGCGCAGCATCAGGTCGGCCGGGCTGGTGGGCAGGCGCGAGCCCGAGATGGGGCTGCTGCGGCCTTCGCCCATGCCGGGGCCCGCGTGGGCATTGCCGTGGGCGGCAGCATGGCTGGCGGTGGCGGTGGCGGTGGCGGTGGCGTTGGCGTTGGCGTTGGCGTTGGCGTTGGCGTTGGCGTTGGTGCCATTGCTATTGCCGTTGCCGTTGCCATTGCCATTGGCCGGCGTGGCCGCCAGCAGCCGCGTCGCGTAGGCATCGCGCACCGCGCAGTCGGTGGGGTGCACGGTCAGCAGCAGCTGGTCGAACACCGCAAACCCCACGGGGCTGGTGTCGATGCGCCGCAGCACGGGCGGGCCGCTGCGCTTGGCGGGGGCGTGGGGGTTGTCGGGCTCGGTTGCCACGGCTGGTGTGGCGGGCGGAGCCGTCACCAGCTGCTCGGGCGGCGCAGCATCGCCCTGCACCGTGGCCAGGCGGCGGAACACCAGCAGGTCGTACTGCGAGGTGTAGTCGTAGTGCGAGGGCAGCTGCGCGTTGAGCAGGTCGGACACATGCAGGTCCACCAGCTGCAGCCCGATCAGCGCCTGCAGGCGGCCCTGGATCTCGGCCAGCCGCGCCTGGAAGGCCGGACGGGCGCAGGCCACCCAGAGAAAGCCCTGCGCCGGCATCTGGGCGGGCAGGGCGGTCAGCTCCTGCACGCCGCTGCTGTGGATGTGAAAGATGCGCATGGACACCGTTTTCAGTCAAAAGCGCCCGTGGCGCCAGTGGAATATGCGCTGACAGCTATTATTTTTGTAGCTTGCGTGCCACGTCGCGCGCAAAGTAGGTCAGCACGCCGTCGGCGCCTGCGCGCTTGAAGGCCAGCAGGCTTTCCATCATCACGGCATCGTGGTCCAGCCAGCCGTTGGCGGCGGCGGCCTTGATCATGGCGTACTCGCCGCTCACCTGGTAGGCGAAGGTGGGCACCTTGAACTCGTCCTTCACGCGGCGCACGATGTCCAGGTAGGGCATGCCGGGTTTCACCATCACCATGTCGGCGCCTTCGGCGATGTCGATGGCCACTTCGCGCAGTGCTTCGTCGCTGTTGCCCGGGTCCATCTGGTAGACGTTCTTGTCGGCCTTGCCGAGCGCGCCGCGCGTGCCCACAGCGTCGCGGAACGGGCCGTAGAAGGCGCTGGCGTACTTGGCGCTGTAGGCCATGATGCGGGTGTGGATGTGGCCCTGCACCTCCAGCGCCTCGCGGATGGCGCCGATGCGGCCATCCATCATGTCGCTGGGCGCGACGATGTCCACGCCCGCTTCGGCATGCGTGAGCGCCTGGCCGGTGAGGATCTCTACCGTCTCGTCGTTGATGATGTAGCCGGTCTCGTCCAGCACGCCGTCCTGGCCGTGGCTGGTGTAGGGGTCCAGCGCCACGTCGGTCATCACGCCCAAGTCGGGGAATTCTTTCTTGAGTGCCCGCACCACGCGCGGGATCAGGCCGTTGGGGTTCAGGGCTTCCTTGCCGTCCGGCGTTTTGAGCGACGGGTCAATCGCCGGGAACAGCGCCAGCACCGGGATGCCCAGCTTCACGCAGTCTTCGGCCACGGGCAGCAGCATGTCCAGGCTCAGGCGGTCCACGCCGGGCATGGAGGTCACGGCCTCGCTGCGATTGGTGCCCTCGTGCACAAACACGGGGTAGATCAGGTCGTCGGCGGTGACCACGTTCTCGCGCACCAGGCGGCGGGTGAAGGCATCGCGGCGCAGGCGGCGGGGGCGGTTCTGGGGGAAGGGGGCAGGGCTTTGGAGGTGCATCATCGGATTATGAAGCCCTCCCTGTGGCGCTGTGTACCGGCTCGCGCCCCGGGGGCAGGAGGACGGGCGGCGGTGGTTGGCGCTTCGGGCGCGCTCTGAAAAAGCCGCTTGTAACCGCCCAGGCCCAGTGCTAGATTGGTGCCGGGCGGCTTGCCGCCCCCCGCTTTTCCTCCCTGAGCGGGACCTGGGCTGCAGCGATGCGGCACAGGCTTTCCCGGCCCGGCGGATCTGCCGGGCTTTTTTTTGGGGTTGTCCCGTCAGAGTGGCGTAGGCCCGTAAACTGCCCCCATGCTCTGGGTCAAAGCCTTTCACATCGTTTTCGTGGCCAGCTGGTTTGCGGGCCTGTTCTATTTGCCGCGCATCTTCGTCAATCTGGCGATGGTGGCGCCCGGCTCGGCCGCCGAGCGCGACCGCCTGCTGCTCATGGCGCGCAAGCTGATGCGCTTTACCACCCTGCTGGCCGTGCCCGCCATTGCACTGGGGCTGTGGCTGTGGCTGGGCTACGGTATTGGCCGGGGCCCGGGCAATGGCTGGATGCACGCCAAGCTGGCCGTGGTGGTGCTGGTCATCGGCTACCACCACGCGTGCAGCGTGCTGCTGCGCAAGCTGGCCGACGGCACCAGCCGCCGCAGCCATGTGTGGTTCCGCTGGTTCAACGAAGCACCCGTGCTGCTGCTGCTGGTGGCCGTGGTGCTGGTGGTGGTCAAGCCCTTCTGACGGAGACGCAGAGGGCGCATGCACAAAACCTCTGCCTGGCCGCTCGCGCTGACGTACACGGCGCTGATCGTCTTTGCCAGCCTGTTCCCGTTCGACGGGTGGCGCGAACAGGGTATTGACCCCCTGGTCTTTTTGTTTGCGCGGATCCCCCCGCCGTACTGGACGGGGTTTGACGTGGTGACCAACCTCGTGGGCTACGCGCCCCTGGGCTTCCTGCTGGTGCTGGGCCTGTTGCGCTCGGGCTGGCGGCATGTGCTGTGGGCGGTGGCGCTGGCCACGCTGGGGGGCTCGCTGCTGTCGCTGTGCATGGAGTTTCTGCAGATCTACCTGCCCCGGCGTGTGCCCTCCAACCTGGACCTGGCGCTCAACGCGCTGGGCACGTTGGCCGGTGCGTTGAGCGCCGCACTGCTGGAGCGGCTGGGCGCGCTGGACCGCTGGAGCGACTTCAGGGCGCGCTGGTTCGTGTCCGACGCTTCGGGCGGCATGGTGCTGCTGGCGCTGTGGCCGCTGGCGCTGCTGTTTCCGGCAGCGGTGCCCTTTGGCCTGGGCCAGGTGCTGGAACGGCTGGAGGCCGCACTCATCGACCTGCTGGCCGACACCCCGTTCCTGGAATGGCTGCCCCTGCGCGAGACCGAGCTGGACCCGCTGTCGCCCAGCGGCGAGCTGCTCTGCGTCACCCTGGGGCTGCTGATTCCCTGCTTGCTGGGGTATTGCGTGATCCGCCAGATGGGGCGGCGCGCCCTGTTTGCGCTGGCGGTGGTGGGGGTGGGCATCGTGCTGACCGCACTGTCGGCAGCACTCAGCTGGGGCCCCGTGCACGCCTGGGAGTGGATGGACCTGCCCGTGCGCGTGGGCGTGTGGGCGGCGCTGGGGCTGGCCCTGTTGATGCTGGCCCTGCCGCGCCGGGCCTGCGCTGCCGTGCTGCTGCTGGCGCTGACTTGGCACCTGGCGCTGCTGAACCAGGCGCCCACCAGCGCCTACTTTGCCCAGACCCTGCAGATCTGGGAGCAGGGCCGGTTCATCCGCTTTTATGGCCTGGGCCAGTGGCTGGGCTGGCTGTGGCCCTATGTGACGTTGCTGTATGTGGTGTTTCGGGTGTCGCGGCGAGACGCTGGAGCCTGAGACGCCGGGCGGCGGCCTCTGGCGTTCTGTATGGCCGCGCAGGGGTTTGGGGCTGCGCTCCGCCCAGTCTGGAAGGTGGGTGTCCTTAAAATGCGGGGATGAGCGACACCCCTTCCGCACCGGCCGCAGCGCCCGGTTACTACCAGCGCCACATCTTCTTTTGCCTCAACGAGCGCACCAACGGTGAAGACAGCTGCGCCCACCACAACGCGCAGGCGGGTTTTGACCGCTGCAAGGCCCAGGTCAAGGCCGCCGGGCTGGCGGGTGCTGGCAAGGTGCGTGTGAACAAGGCCGGTTGCCTGGACCGCTGCGCGGGCGGCCCTGTGGCTGTGGTCTACCCCGAGGGCACCTGGTACACCTATGTGGACGCGGCGGACATCGACGAAATCGTCGAATCGCACCTCAAGAACGGCCAGGTGGTGGAACGTCTGGTCACGCCAGCGGAACTTGGCCGCTGAGCGCGGCTCCATCCCTGCCTTGGAATGATTTTGGCAGCAGGCGCCAGTGGATCATGCCCCTGCTGCTATTGATTGAGTAGCAAATCCGTGAATGCCCAGACCGAACGCCTGACCCTGTCCGGCCCCGCAGGCGCCATCGAGGCCGTGCGCGACAGCGCCACCCTGGCCGATGGTGCTGCGCCCCGTGGCGTCGCCATCATTGCCCACCCCCACCCGCTGTTTGGCGGCACCATGGACAACAAGGTGGTGCAGACCCTGGCGCGTGCTTTTGTGCAGTGTGGCTGGACGGCGGTGCGCTTCAACTTCCGCGGCGTGGGCGCCACGGCCGGCGTGTACGACGAAGGCCGGGGCGAGTTGCAAGACCTGCTGGCCGTGGTGGAGCAGGTGGCGCCCGCCGCCGAGGGGCAACCCCTGGCGCTGGCGGGGTTTTCTTTCGGTGCGTTTGTCACCAGCCACGCCCTGGAGGCCCTCTGGCCCACGCAACGCGTGGAGAAGGCCGTGCTGGTCGGCACGGCCGCCAGCCGCTTCACGGTGGCCCCGGTGCCGCCCGACGCCCACCTGCGCACGCTGGTCGTGCACGGCGAGCAGGACGACACCGTGCCGCTGTCGGCCGTGATGGACTGGGCCCGGCCCCAGATACTGCCTGTCACAGTCGTCCCCGCGGGCGGTCATTTCTTTCACGGACAATTGCCGCTTCTGAAGAACCTGGTGGTCCGCCACCTGCAATCGGGCGCCTGAGGGGCGCTGCCCGGACCGGCTCCGGCCGTCTGCCGTCCTCCCTCTCCCGCCTTTTCTCCCATCCTTTTTTCGAGCCTCTCCAGCCCCCTCCTGCCCCATGAAACGAATCCTGTCTGCGTTGCGATCCCTGGCCGTCTTTGCTGCGGCGGCCCCGGCTGCCTTTGGCGCCTTTGCCCAGGCGCCCCAGCCCCCCGAAATCGCCGCGCGCACCTACATGCTGGTGGATGTCACTGCCAATCAGGTGCTGGCCGCCAAGGACATCGACGCGCCGGTGGAGCAGGCGTCGCTCACCAAGCTCATGACGGGCTACCTGGTGTTTGACGCGCTGCGCTCCAAGAAGATCGCGCTGGACCAGAAGCTGCCCGTGAGCGTGCGCGCCTGGAAGATGCCCGGTTCGCGCATGTTCATCGACCCCAAGATGCAGGTGCCGGTCGAAGACCTCATCAAGGGCATGATCGTGCAGTCTGGCAACGACGCCACCATGGCGCTGGCCGAAGGCGTGGGCGGCACGGCCGAGAACTTCGTCAAGCTCATGAACGACCAGGCCCAAGCGCTGGGCATGAAGGGCACGAGCTACAAGAACCCCGAAGGCCTGACCGAACCCGGCCACACCACCACGGCGCGCGACCTCTCCGTGCTGGCCATGCGGCTGATGAAGGACTTCCCGGAGTACATGCATTACTACTCCACCAAGCAGTACAGCTACCCCGGCACCCCGGCATCGAACGGCAGCAACCGCAATTCGCTGCTGTTCCGCGATCCCACGGTGGACGGCCTCAAGACTGGCCACACCGCCGCTGCGGGCTACTGCCTGGTGGCTACGTCCAAGCGCGAATTCCCCGGTGTGGGCCAGCGCCGCCTGCTGTCCATCGTGTTGGGTGCCGCGAGCGAAAACGCGCGCGCGAACGAAAGCCAGAAGCTGCTGAACTGGGGCTACACCGCGTTCGAGGCGGTCAAGCTGTTTGACGCTGGCAAGCCCGTGGCGACGCCTCCCGTCTGGAAGGGCACTGAAAGCACCCTCAAGATCGGTCGCGAAGACGCCATCGTGGTGGCGGTGCCATCCGGCAGCGCCGGCAAGATCACCACCCAGATCGCCCGCCCCGATCCGCTCGTGGCGCCCTACACCAAGGGCCAGGCCATCGGTACCCTCAAGGTCATGCTGGGCGACCAGTCCATCGGCGAAGTGCCTCTGGTGGCGCTGGAGGCCGTGGAGCAGGCCGGCATCCTGGGCCGTGCATGGGACGCCATCCGCCTCTGGATCAAGTAAGGCTGGGTGGAAGAAGTGAAGGGGTTACTTCTGAAACCATAGCTGGCTGCGCAGGTCCGGCAAGCGCCGGGCCTGGTTTGAGCCTCCTTTTCCCGGTCGGTGCGTGCCAGTTGCCGGGGCCGCGACAGGTGCCCCAGGGTGCCGTAAGCCGCAGCAGGCTTGCCTTTCAGGGGGCATCCTGCTACATTAGAAGGCTTTTCGGAATTTCCGAAGGGATTCACGTTTTCGCTTTCACGAAGCAAATTCACGTTTAGGGACGTATTTCATGCCAACCATTAATCAACTGGTCCGTCAGGGGCGCGAGGTCGAAAAGACCAAGTCCAAGAGCCCTGCGATGGAAAACTCTCCACAGCGCCGTGGCGTGTGCACCCGTGTGTACACCACGACGCCTAAGAAGCCTAACTCCGCTCTGCGTAAGGTCGCCAAGGTGCGCCTGACCAACGGTTTTGAGGTGATCTCCTACATCGGCGGTGAAGGCCACAACCTGCAAGAACACAGCGTGGTGCTGGTTCGCGGCGGTCGTGTGAAGGACTTGCCCGGTGTGCGTTACCACATCGTACGTGGTTCGCTGGACTTGCAAGGCGTGAAAGACCGCAAGCAAGCCCGCTCCAAGTACGGCGCGAAGAAGCCAAAGGCCAAGTAAGCCCTGGCCCTTTCGGTCTGAAGAATTTTCGGTGCTGTTTTTCCGCGTGGCGCGGAGTTGCAGCGTAGTGACCCCAAACGCAGGTGTTCTGCGCGGGTCGAGTAAGTGGGAGTCCAGAGATTGGCTCTCGCGGTGTCTGAAAAGATGCCAACTGAAGCAAAGATAGAGGTAAAAAATGCCACGTCGTCGCGAAGTCCCCAAACGTGAAATCCTGCCGGATCCCAAGTTCGGCAATGTAGAGCTGTCCAAATTCATGAACGTGATCATGGAAGGCGGCAAGAAGGCAGTTGCAGAGCGCATCATTTACGGCGCCCTGGAACTGATCGAGAAGAAGCACCCCGATAAGGACCCTCTGGAAGCCTTCACCGTTGCCATCAACAACGTGAAGCCCATGGTGGAAGTGAAGTCCCGCCGCGTCGGCGGTGCCAACTACCAGGTGCCTGTGGAAGTGCGTCCCGTCCGTCGTCTGGCCCTGTCCATGCGCTGGATCAAGGAAGCCGCCCGCAAGCGCGGTGAAAAGTCGATGGCCCAACGTTTGGCCAACGAACTGCTGGAAGCCACCGAAGGCCGTGGCGGCGCCATGAAGAAGCGTGACGAAGTGCACCGCATGGCCGAAGCCAACAAGGCATTCAGCCACTTCCGCTTCTAAAACGCGGATTTGCCCTGATATAGGCCCAAGGCTGCTGGCGTTTTGCCTGCAGCCTTGTGTCGATTTCAGGCAGTCACAAAATTGACGGGTTGCAGCGCCAGAATGCTGGGCCCGCCCCCGAAAACACGAACCATCCAAGGATCCACCATGGCTCGCAAGACCCCCCTCGAGCGTTACCGCAACATCGGTATCTCGGCCCACATTGACGCTGGCAAGACCACCACAACCGAGCGTATTCTTTTCTACACCGGCGTGAACCACAAGATTGGTGAAGTGCACGACGGCGCGGCCACCATGGACTGGATGGAGCAAGAGCAAGAGCGTGGCATCACGATCACCTCGGCGGCCACCACCTGCTTCTGGAAGGGCATGGACATGTCCTTCCCCGAGCACCGCATCAACATCATCGACACTCCCGGCCACGTGGACTTCACGATCGAAGTGGAGCGTTCCATGCGCGTGCTGGACGGCGCCTGCATGGTGTACTGCGCCGTGGGTGGCGTGCAGCCCCAGTCGGAAACCGTCTGGCGCCAAGCCAACAAGTACAAGGTGCCTCGTCTGGCCTTTGTGAACAAGATGGACCGTACCGGTGCCAACTTCTTCAAGGTCGTTGACCAGATGAAGCTGCGCCTGAAGGCCAACCCTGTGCCTATCGTGATCCCGATCGGTGCTGAAGACAACTTCAAGGGCGTGGTTGACCTGCGCAAGATGAAGGCAATCATCTGGGACGAAGCCTCCCAGGGCATGAAGTTCACCTTCGAAGACATTCCGGCTGATCTGGTCGAAGTGGCCAAGGAGTGGCGCGAGAAGATGGTCGAAGCGGCTGCTGAAGCCTCCGAAGACCTGATGAACAAGTACCTGGAAGAGGGCGATCTGTCGGAAGAAGAGATCACCCAAGGCCTGCGCACGCGCACCATCAACGGCGAAATCCAGCCCATGCTGTGCGGCACGGCGTTCAAGAACAAGGGTGTGCAGCGCATGCTGGACGCCGTGATCGAACTCATGCCTTCGCCCCTGGATGTGCCTCCCGTGCCCGGCTTCGACGAAGACGACAAGGAAGTCACCCGCAAGGCGGACGACAACGAGAAGTTCTCGGCCCTGGCATTCAAGCTGATGACCGACCCGTTCGTGGGTCAGCTGACGTTCGTGCGTGTGTACTCCGGCGTGCTCTCCAAGGGCGACACCGTGTACAACCCCGTGCGTGGCAAGAAGGAACGTATCGGCCGTATCGTGCAGATGCACGCCAACGAGCGCCAGGAAGTGGACGAAATCCGCGCCGGTGACATCGCTGCTTGCGTGGGCCTGAAGGACGTGACCACGGGTGAAACCCTGTGTGATCCCGCCGCCGTGGTGACGCTGGAGCGCATGGTGTTCCCCGAGCCTGTGATCCGTCAGGCTGTGGAACCCAAGTCCAAGGCCGACCAGGAAAAGATGGGCATCGCCCTGTCGCGCCTGGCTGCAGAAGATCCATCGTTCCGCGTGCAGACCGACGAAGAATCCGGCCAGACCATCATCGGTGGTATGGGCGAGCTGCACCTCGAAATCATCGTGGATCGTATGAAGCGTGAATTCGGCGTGGAAGCCAACGTGGGCAAGCCCCAGGTGGCCTACCGCGAAACCATCCGCAAGACGGTGGAAGAAGCCGAAGGCAAGTTCGTGCGCCAGTCCGGTGGTAAGGGCCAGTACGGTCACGTTGTGCTCAAGATCGAACCCAACGAAGCCGGCAAGGGCATCGAGTTTGTGGACGCGATCAAGGGCGGTGTGGTGCCTCGCGAATTCATCCCAGCGGTGGAAAAGGGTATCAACGAAGCCGTGACGCAAGGCGTGCTGGCTGGCTACCCCGTGGTGGACGTCAAGGTCACGCTGCACTTCGGTTCGTACCACGATGTGGACTCGAACGAACTGGCGTTCAAGATGGCTGCCATCTTCGGCTTCAAGGAAGGTTGCAAGAAGGCCGGTCCGGTCATTCTGGAACCCATGATGGCCGTGGAAGTGGAAACGCCTGAAGACTACGCCGGTAACGTGATGGGCGACCTGTCCAGCCGTCGCGGCATGGTGCAAGGCATGGACGACATGGTCGGTGGCGGCAAGGCCATCAAGGCTGAAGTGCCCCTGTCCGAAATGTTCGGCTACTCCACGACCCTGCGCTCCATGTCGCAAGGCCGCGCCACCTACACGATGGAATTCAAGCACTACAGCGAAGCACCTCGCAACGTGTCTGAAGCCATCATGGCAGCACGCGCCAAGTAAGTAAGCATTTCGCCCGGGCCGATCTGGTCCGGGCTTTGTTTTGTCTGCGATCCGGTGCCACTCTGTTCCCTGTGCGGAGTGAATCAGCAACCAGATGCAGACGTAAAACCACTACACAGGGATTGCTCTTTGGAGAATTAAAATGGCAAAAGGTAAGTTTGAACGCACCAAGCCCCACGTGAACGTGGGCACGATCGGTCACGTGGACCATGGCAAGACGACGCTGACGGCAGCTATCGCCACGGTGCTGTCCTCCAAGTTCGGCGGCGAAGCCAAGGCCTACGACCAGATCGACGCTGCGCCCGAAGAAAAGGCCCGCGGTATCACGATCAACACCGCCCACGTGGAATACGAAA
>NZ_JBMDJM010000025.1:0-79980 GCF_057809195.1 Acidovorax sp. FG42
ATTCATGCTCCTTGTTGACATGCTATGCCTTACACACAAAGTTTCTGACAGGCTCTGCACGTATAGTACAGTTTCAACTATTCAACGTCAACACCTGAACTGTCCTATGTCCTTCATCATCAAAAAACACAGAACACTGATTGCAATCGCTGCGCTGGCGCTACTGGGAGGGTGCTCGCATGCGCCATTGGTCGCACCACCAATGCCTGCAGTCACTCCCGAGGCGTGGAGCTTCGAGGCAAAAGGAGACTCAGGCAGCAAACCGTTGGCCGCGACCGCTTGGTGGAAAGACTTCGGGAACACAGAACTGAATGCGCTGGTCGAATCTGCCTTGCTTGCCAACACCGATCTGCGTATCGCCGCAACCCGTGTAGCGCAGGCCCGGGCCCTGGTTGACACGGTCCAGGCCGATCACTATCCGCAGTTGGGTCTGGGGGCCGGCCTGCAACGCGGCCGAGATTCGAGTGCTGATCCGAAAACCACTCAGGCCCGTGCCGGGCTTCGCGCGAGCTGGGAACCGGACATCTTCGGCGACAAAGGCTTAGCCAGCCTTGCAGCCGAAAAAGATGCCGAGGGCGCGGAACTGACCCGGCAAGCAATGCGGGTGGCTATTGCGGCTGAGGTTATGACCTCCTACTTCGATGCTCGATCCCTCGCGCAAAGACAAGCGGTGGCGCACTATGGCATCGCAACTTTGGAGCGTCTGACCGATGTCACCCGTCGACGCTTTGAAGCGGGACAGATCAGCAAACTGGACATCGACAGGCTGACGGCGGAGCTAGGTCAGGAGCGAGCCAACGCGGCTCAACTGAAAGGGGCACATGAAGTAAGGCTGCGACAAATGGCTGTGCTGCTTGGCGCCCCACACCCCCCAGTTGGCTTGACTTTCCCCGCAACTGACAACGCGGCTACAGGGATGCCAGCCGTAGTGCTGCCGATAGAGCTGTTAGAGCGGCGCCCTGATGTTCGGGGTCCTGCCCGCGCTGTTGAAGCCGCCGTCGCTCGTCTGGGGGTGGCCAAGCGCGACCTGTATCCGCGTATCGCACTCGATTGGTCGGGTGGCAAGGAACGCTTGCGTGTTGGCAGTGGTAGCGCGTCGCCAACGACAGTCGTTGGTTACGGCATGGCCCTTTCACTGCCCATTTTTGACGGTGGCCGCATCCGCGCCAACATCGAAATTCACGAGGGCAAGGCTCAGGAAGCAATGCTTGCGTATGAAAAGGCGATGCTCAGTGCGCTTGCGGACGCCGAGACGGCAGTGGTCCAACTTGCGGCGGCAAGCGACGGTGTCTCAGCGTTGGAGAGCACGCAGACTGCCGGCGCCGCAGCACTATCCAAAAGCGAGCGACTGTTTAACGCAGGGTTGGTGGATATCAACACGGTACTTGATACGCGGCGCAGCTACCTGAAGGCGCGTGACGGCCTGTTGCAAGGGCAAGGCGCGCAATTGGCGGCGGCAGTTGCGGTGCGCAGGGCGTTCGCAGGAAGAGTTTGATCGGTGGCACTGCGCTGTCATGCGCAGATCCACGGATTGCACGCCAGCTTCAGACCACGGTGATGATGCCGGCGCTTCCCATGCGCTGCCAGGGCAGACCCAGGACCAGGGCCTGGAGCTGATCGGGCTCCAGTTGCCACTGCTCATCGCCTGGTGTCGGCCAGACGAACTTGCTCTGGTGCAGGCGGCGAGCCGCCAGCCAGATGCCGATGCCTGTTAATCCTTCAGGACACCGACCATCCCACTCTGTGGGCACTCGAGGTCTGGTCATGGCGCACATCATCTTCTGTGTGCAAATAGATGCTGGTCGTGGAGATGTTTGCATGCCCCAAGTTGTCTCGCACGGCCTTGAGGTCCATGCTGTGGCTTTGGTGTGTGCCTGCCGTGTGCCTGAGCCAGTGTGCAGACGCTTGTTCCACATGCAAGGCCGCGCCCTCGTGCTCCGGTCCAAGCTCCCGAAGGCGGGTTGCGGTTTCGCGAAACACATCCTTGACCAATTCATGCACGGAGCTTCGCGACATCGAGCGGGAGGCTCCGATGATGGGAATCAGCAGCGGCAGATTTTCCCCTTCGCGCGGCAGCGGTGCGAGTTCGTTGGCCTTTCGGTAGCGCATCAGCTCTGACACCAGCTCGTCGGTTGCCGGCACGAGACGTGTCTTTTCTCCCTTGCCACAGACATCCAGCCACCAGCGTTCACGGCCATCCGCACCTCGACGCCAGTAGAAATCTCCCATTGAGTTGGTGCAGACCTCCGAGATGCGTAGACCACCGATATAGAGCAGGGAAAAGAGCCAGCGGTATCGGGCCGCCTGCTTGGCAAGGCGAGGTGTATTTGCGGGCAACGCCTCGATGGTCGCGCGCACCTGCGCCCAGTGTTCATGGGGTAGGAATCGGCTTGTTTTGGCTGGCCGCGCTATGGATTTGCGGCGCCTGAGCGCAAGAGGATTGCCCGCCAGATACCCAGCTTGGACGAGCCAGTTGAAAAGGCCGTTGAGTATGGACAGCGCCTGGCGCTGGCTCTGCCGGTCCAAGGGCTTTGCAAACGGGCGCCAGTGGGGTGACGCCCGGGGGGCCTTCTGTGCGACCTGCATGATCCATCGACCGGCTGGTTGGGGGTCTGCGAGAAAACGCTCGAACGCCAGGAAGTCCTCGTGGGTCAGATCGGACATGGCCTTGCCGTGCTGGTGCACGCACCAAAGCAGCAGCCTCTCGGCCTCCTTGCGATAGCTGGAGAGCGTCGCCGGCGAGTCCTGGTACCGCTCAAGCCAGGCCAAAACTGCCGCACGGTCGTCGTCGGCCGCCACCTGGGGGAGCCCTGAGGCCCGATTTCGGCCGCGCTCCCCGGACAAATGGGAGGGCAGCACCATGCCAGCCAAGGGCACCAGACCACCAGAATTCAACGCTAGGACAGCCAAATCAGTCATGCGGCAAATTCTATGGACATTAGAGTAATTATGTCTAGAGATTAGAAATAAGCTCATCAATTTATACGTTATACGTTGTATTATTTATTGATGAGCGAAGAATCAGAGATCCAGACCGAAGTAGAGGCCCTGCGGGCACGATTCAGCGACACCAAAACGCTGTACCGCGAGGTGTGCGCGCTGCTGTTTTTCCGATATGGCATCACGCCCACTGCGAGCAAGCTCTACCAGCATGTGCGCAAAGGGTCCATGAGCGCTCCCGCCGAGGCCCTGGCCAATTTCTGGGAGGACCTTCGAAGCAAGGCCCGCGTGGAAATCGATCATCCCGACCTCCCAGACACCCTGAAGCAGGCTGCAGGCCAGGTGGTCAGCGAGTTGTGGGGCCAAGCCACCGAGCTGGCACGAACAGAGCTAGCTGCCGTACGCGTAGAGGCGCGAGCCGAAGCCCAGGGCGCCTTGGCCAGCCTGGAGCATGCGCTGCAGCTGAACGCGCAGCTTGAAGTCCAAATTCAGGCCGCTGCGGGCCGGATAGGCGAGTTGGAGGCCCGCGCCCAAAGTCTAGACTCGGAGTTGGAGCGGGAGAGGCGCATACACGCAGCAACGACTGCCCGGGCCGACGCACTGCAGCGCCAGATCGACGAACTGAAGCTGGAGCAGGCCAAGAGCCGTCAGCACTTCAGCGCCGAGTTGGACAAGGGGCGCCAGGCCATCGCAGATGCCGCCCAGCGGGCAACTGAGGCGGAGCGCAGAGCTCTTCGGGAAATCGACCAGGAGCGCACGGCACGAAGCCATTCAGAAAAGCAGCTGGAACAAATGCGCACCAAGTTGGCCGAGGCCGAACGAAACCACCAGGCAAAGCTGATCGACATGAGTGCCGCAGCTTCTCGGATGGCGTCGGAACTGGACAATGCCAAGGCCGCATCGGCCGAGAGCGTCAGAATTGGCCAAGAGCAAAGTGCAGCACTGCAACAGGCCCTTCGGGACGTGTCGCAGCACAAGGCGGAAGCGGATACCCTTCGCGCGCTGATGGCGCAGTTCCAGCCGTCACCCAAACCCGTGCGCAGGAAGCGGAGCCCGGGGGGCCCGGAAGGCCAATGAAGAGAGCGGCTGGTAGAGCGACTGCCGGAGGCTCTCAGTAACGCCGACTGCCACGCGCGGCAAAATCCGGCATAAAAAATGAATTCTTAATAGCCAAAACGCTTATGAGCTAAAACTGGCCGTATCCTGGCTTGCCCTCTGGTAGGCAGGCTTGAACGCCGCCCCCATGCAGATGCCACCCACAATGCCAAACAGCACGGCACGGTGGCGCAGCAGGATGAGGGTGTTCGGATCAGAAGGGGGCGTGCCGTAGAGGCTGGCCAGTTGCGCTGTGCCAAGCACGCCGAGCAACGGAATCAGGTGAATGGCACCTGCGAGCAGCAGGGCCAGAGAAGCAATTTTTTGCATGGGCAGGCGACACCAAAGACAAGGTACCCCTGTTGTAGCCCCCGTCGGGGCTGGCGACCATGACGTGCCCGGTCATGGACACCGCGCGGTTCAGCGCCCCAGCATCTGCTCCAGCGCCTCGCGAATGGCGCGGGGCTTGTTGTCCCCATCGTCTATTGCTGAGCAGGTGGGGCTGCGCTCTACCTCCGGGCCGCTGGTGCCGACCCGAGCGAACAGGCGTTCGCAGTCGCAACGCAGCGTGGCCAGCGTCTTGCGAGACCCCTGGTGTTTCACTTCCGCCACCCAGCAGCGGTCTGCGCAGCCGCAGGACCGGTACTGCAAGGTTTCCCCCGCCCTGCCCCAATCGAGCGGATAGGCGCCGGTGCCGCCTGCGGCTTCGGCCCCTTGCCCTGCCAGCGCCAACACGAGCGCTGCACACACCCTGGTGCCGACCCGAAGCGCACACTGCAGAGAAAACACGGAATGCACGGGAGTTGGTGATCGCGCCGTTCAGCCCAGCGCCGCAATCACATCCGCCGGGGCCTGCACCAGCTCGATCAGTACGCCCTCACCGGCAATCGGAAACTCGTCATTGCTCTTGGGGTGCAAGAACGTGATGTCGTAGCCCGCAGCGCCCTTGCGGATGCCACCGGGTGCAAAGCGCACGCCCTTGGCGGTGAGCCATTCCACCGCCTTGGGCAGGTCGTCGATCCACAGGCCAATGTGGTTGAGCGGCGTGGTGTGCACGGCTGGCTTTTTCTCGATGTCCAGCGGCTGCATGATGTCCACCTCCACTTTGAAGGCGCCCTTGCCCATGGCCAGGATGTCTTCGTCCACGTTCTCGCGCTCGCTCTGGAAGGTGCCGGTCTGCTCCAGGCCCAGCATGTCCACCCACAGCGTCTTCATCCGCTGCTTGTCGGTGCCGCCAATGGCGACCTGCTGGATGCCCAGGACCTTGAAGGGGCGTGGGGTCGTGCTCATGATTACTCCTGATTTGATAGCTGCCAGCGCATATTCCTCTAGCGCTATCGGCCAAAAAGACTAAAAAAGGGGCGCAAGGCCCCTCCAGATGGGCTGTCGGGCCCTTGGGATCACTGGAATTCCAGGATCACCTGATCGACCGCCAGCGACTCGCCCTTGCCCGCCACGATCTTGCCCACCACGCCGTCCTGCGCGGCGAAGAGGATGTTCTCCATCTTCATGGCTTCGATCACAGCCAGCTTCTCACCCGCCTGCACCTTCTGGCCGGGCTGCACCGCCACATCCACCAGCAAACCGGGCATGGGCGAGAGCAGGAACTTGGACAGGTCTGGCGGCGCCTTGAAGGGCATCAGCTTGTGCAGGCGGGCGCCCAGCGGCGACAGCACCAGCGCGTCGATCTGCGTGCCGTTGTGCGCAATGCGCAGCGCCAGCGGGTTCTTGCCCACACCGCGCTCCACCTGGGCAGTGAAGCCCTGACCATTGCACGCGCCCTGCACGCGGATCTGGCCCAGCGTGGCATTGCTACTGATCTGATAGCTGTTGCCGCCTACAGATACTGAGCTAGAGCCCGATTTGTCTTCAAAGTCAGAGACCGTGACTTCGTGGTGCTGGTTCTGCCCTTCGGCGCCCAGCGTCACCACCACAAACTGCTCGCCCACCTTCACCTCGTGGCCGGCCAGCTGGCCGCTGATGCCCGAGGCGCGTGCGCGGTAGCGGCGGTTCATGTAGGCGGCCAGCGCCACCAAAAACAGCGGGTCGCTGTGCGGCACGTCTTCAGCGTGGAAGCCCTTGCCGTAGTTCTCGGCAATGAAGCCGGTGTTGAAGTCGCCCGTCACAAACTTGGGGTGCGCCAGCAGCGCGGCCTGGAACGGGATGTTGCTGCTGATGCCACGGATCACAAAGCCGTTGAGCGCCGCACGCATCTTGGCAGTCGCGTCATTGCGGTCCGTGCCGTGCACGATGAGCTTGGCGATCATCGAGTCGTAATACATCGGGATCTCGCCGCCCTCGTACACGCCCGTGTCCACCCGCACGCCCAGCTTCTTGCTGGTGTCGGACTGGAACATGGTTTCCTCCGGCGGCTGAAAGCGCACCAGGCGGCCGGTGGAGGGCAGGAAGTTGCGGAACGGGTCTTCGGCGTTGATGCGGCATTCGATGGCCCAGCCGTCGCGCTTCACGTCGGCTTGGGTCAAGGGCAGCTTTTCGCCCGCCGCCACGCGGATCATCAACTCCACAAGGTCCAGGCCGGTAATGCACTCTGTTACCGGGTGTTCCACCTGCAGGCGGGTGTTCATTTCGAGGAAGTAGAAATCCTGGTCCTTGCCAACCACAAATTCCACGGTACCTGCGGACTGGTACTTCACGGCCTTGGCCAGCGCCACGGCCTGCTCGCCCATGGCCTTGCGCGTGGCGTCGCTGATGAAGGGCGATGGTGCCTCTTCGATCACCTTCTGGTGGCGGCGCTGGATGGAGCACTCGCGCTCGTTCAGGTAGATCACGTTGCCGTGGCTGTCGCCCAGCACCTGGATCTCGATGTGGCGCGGCTCCTGCACAAACTTCTCGATGAAGATGCGGTCGTCGCCAAAGCTGTTGCGGGCCTCGTTCTGGCAGCTGGCAAAGCCTTCAAACGCTTCCTTGTCGTTGTAGGCCACGCGCAGGCCCTTGCCACCGCCGCCGGCCGAGGCCTTGATCATCACGGGGTAGCCAATGCCCTTGGCGATTTCCACCGCCTGCTCGGGGCCTGCAATCGCATCGTTGTAGCCAGGGATGGTGTTGACCTTGGCTTCGTTGGCGAGCTTCTTGGACGCGATCTTGTCGCCCATGGCCGCAATCGAATGCGCCTTGGGGCCGATGAAGGCAATGCCTTCGTCTTCGCAGCGTTTGGCGAAGGCTTCGTTCTCGCTCAGGAAGCCATAGCCGGGGTGCACGGCCTGTGCGCCGGTTTGCTTGCAGGCGGCAATGATCTTGTCGGCCAGCAGGTACGACTCGCGCGAGGGCGCAGCGCCAATGTGCACGGCCTCGTCGGCCAGCTTGACGTGGCGGGCTTCCTTGTCGGCGTCGGAATAGACGGCCACTGTCTTGATGCCCATCTTGCGGGCAGTCGCGATGACCCTACACGCAATCTCGCCCCGGTTCGCAATCAGGATTTTTGTAAACATTCTCTTATCTCCTCAGGCGATGGGGTGGCGTGTAGCAGCCCGCTGCGCGGTCTGCGTCAGGCGATTCGTCGAAACGTCCGCTGCGCGGCCGTTTTCGCCACGGTTGGCGATCAGGATTTTCGTAAACATGTTCTTATGCTCCTTGTCCGCTCACAGTGGGATGTTGCCGTGCTTGCGCCATGGGTTTTCGAGCTTCTTGTCGCGCAGCATGACCAGCGACCGGCAGATGCGCTTGCGTGTCTCATGCGGCAGGATCACATCGTCGATAAAGCCGCGCGCCCCGGCCACAAATGGGTTGGCAAAGCGCTGCTTGTATTCCGCTTCGCGCGCAGCCAGCTTGACGGGGTCGTTCTTGTCTTCGCGGAAGATGATTTCCACCGCGCCCTTGGCGCCCATCACCGCAATTTCTGCGTTGGGCCAGGCCAGGTTCACGTCGCCGCGCAGGTGTTTGGAGCTCATCACGTCGTACGCGCCGCCGTAGGCCTTGCGGGTGATGACGGTGATCTTGGGCACCGTGCACTCGGCGTACGCGTAGAGCAGCTTGGCACCGTGCTTGATGATGCCGCCGTACTCCTGGCTGGTGCCGGGCATGAAGCCGGGCACGTCCACAAAGGTGACGACCGGGATGTTGAACGCATCGCAAAAGCGCACAAAGCGCGCGGCCTTGATGCTGGACTTGATGTCCAGGCAACCGGCCAGCACCAGCGGCTGATTGGCCACGATGCCCACGGTCTGGCCTTCCATGCGGGCAAAACCGATGATGATGTTCTTGGCGTACTCGGGCTGCAGCTCGAAAAAGTCCCCATCGTCCACCGTCTTGAGGATCAGCTCCTTCATGTCGTAGGGCTTGTTGGGGTTCTCGGGCACCAGGGTGTCCAGGCTCAGATCCATGCGGTCGGCCGGGTCGTTGCTGGGGCGCACCGGGGCCTTTTCGCGGTTGTTGAGCGGCAGGTAGTTGTACAGGCGGCGCAGCATCATCAGCGCCTCCACGTCATTCTCAAACGCCATGTCGGCCACACCGCTCTTGGTCGTGTGCGTCACGGCGCCGCCCAGCTCTTCGGCCGTGACTTCTTCGTGCGTCACGGTCTTGACCACTTCGGGGCCGGTCACGAACATGTAGCTCGAATCCTTGACCATGAAGATGAAGTCCGTCATGGCGGGCGAGTACACGGCACCACCGGCGCTGGGGCCCATGATCATGCTGATCTGCGGAATCACGCCGCTGGCCAGCACGTTCTTCTGGAACACGTCGGCGTAGCCGCCCAGGGACGCCACGCCTTCCTGGATGCGCGCACCGCCCGAGTCGTTGAGGCCAATGACCGGCGCGCCCACCTTCATGGCCTGGTCCATCACCTTGCAGATCTTCTCGGCATGGGTTTCAGACAGCGCACCACCAAACACCGTGAAGTCCTGGCTGAACACGAACACCAGGCGGCCGTTGATCATGCCGTAGCCCGTCACCACACCGTCGCCGGGGATTTTGTTGTCCTCCATACCGAAGTCGGTGCAGCGGTGCTCGACGAACATGTCCCATTCCTCGAACGTGCCGTCGTCCAGCAGCAGCTCGATGCGCTCGCGCGCGGTGAGCTTGCCCTTGGCGTGCTGCGCATCAATGCGCTTTTGCCCGCCGCCCAGGCGTGCCAGCGCACGCTTTTTCTCCAGTTGATCCAGGATGTCTTGCATGGTCGTCCTTTGGTGAATGGGTTGGTGTCTACTATTTATTTGATAGCTACCAGCGCATGATTAGATTGCGCTTGGAGCAGATTTCGTGCTGCAGTGGATGCCGCAACGCGCCCTGCGGCCACATCGGCCTGCATCTGGGGCAGCAGCTCTTTGACCTGCGGGTGCTGGCGAAACGCGAGCTTGAGGCCCGCGTCGATGCGCTCCCACATCCATGCCAGCGCCTGCTTCTCGCGCCGCGTGGCCAGGCGGCCGTTGGCGGTCTGCAGCTGGCGGAACTGCGTGACGGCGGCCCAGAAGCTGTCCACGCCCTGCCCTAGCAGCGCGCTGATCTGCACAACCTTGGGGTGCCACATGGTTTCGTCGTGGTGCGCGTTCTCGGGGTTGCCGTGCTGGCTCAAGAGGCGCAGGCTCGACGTGATCTGCGCCTCGGCCCGCGTGGCGGCGTTCTTGTCGATGTCGGCCTTGTTGATGACCACCAGGTCGGCAATCTCCATCACACCCTTCTTGATGGCCTGCAGGTCGTCGCCCGCGTTGGGCAGCTGCATCAGCACAAACATGTCCGTCATGCCCGCCACAGCAATCTCGCTCTGGCCCACACCCACGGTCTCGACAATCACCACGTCGTAACCCGCCGCCTCGCAGACCAGCATGGCCTCGCGCGTTTTCTCTGCCACGCCGCCCAGCGTGCCGCTCGACGGGCTGGGGCGGATGTAGGCTTTTTCGTGCACCGACAGGTGTTCCATGCGCGTCTTGTCGCCCAGGATGGAGCCGCCAGAGACGGTGCTGGAGGGGTCGATGGTGAGAACGGCGACGCGATGGCCCTGGCTGATGAGGTACAGGCCCAGGGCTTCGATGAAGGTGGACTTGCCCACGCCAGGCACGCCGCTGATACCCAGGCGAAAGGCCTTGCCCGTGTGCGGGAGCAGCTGGGTCAAAAGTTCGTCGGCCTGGGCGCGATGGTCCACCCGCGTCGATTCGAGCAGCGTGATGGCTTTGGACATGGCGCGGCGCTGGATGGGGCCGGGGTTGCCAGTGACGCCTGTATACAAGCTCATGTGGACGCCTCCGCCCTGGCGGCGGCCACGGTAAGTGAAAACTTCATGCCGGATCAGTGCTTTCTGGGCGGCAACAACATCCATACCGCAAAGATCACGGCGACCAAGATGACGAAGACACCCCAAAATCGATGGTCGTGTTGGATCAGCGCCGCGCCAATTCCGCCGAGGACGAGACCTTCCCAGATGGCTGACATCACGCGATTTGCCGGACTCAAGGGCTTTTTCATGGCGACTCCTCTGGTTGCATTTGAGAGGCAGATAAGCATCGACGTCCCGCTGCCATTAATCAAACGGCCACCGCCTTGCGAATCTGCTCCAGCACATCCTTGGCGCTGGCGGGAATGGGTGTGCCGGGGCCGTACACGCCCTTGACGCCCGACTCGTACAAAAAGTCATAGTCCTGCGCGGGGATCACACCGCCAACGAACACGATGATGTCGTCCGCCCCCTGGTCCTTGAGCGACTGGATGATGGCAGGCACCAGTGTCTTGTGGCCCGCAGCCAGCGTGCTCACGCCCACGGCGTGCACGTCGTTTTCAATGGCCTGACGGGCGCATTCCTCGGGCGTCTGGAACAGCGGCCCCATGTCCACGTCAAAGCCCAAGTCGGCAAACGCGGTGGCCACCACCTTGGCGCCACGGTCGTGGCCGTCCTGGCCCAGCTTGGCGATCATCACGCGGGGGCGGCGGCCCTGCTCTTCGGCAAAGGCGTTGATTTCGGTCTTGAGTTTGTCCCAGCCCTCGGCCGAGTCATAAGCAGCTGCGTACACACCGGTCACCTTTTGTGTGTCGGCGCGGTGGCGCCCGTATACCTTTTCCAGGGCATCGCTCACTTCGCCTACCGTGGCGCGCAGGCGCACAGCCTGGATCGACAGGTCGAGCAGATTGCCTTCGCCACTCTCGGCGGCGGCCGTCAGCGCATCCAGCGCTGCCTGCACCTTGGCGGCATCGCGAGTTGCACGGATCTTTTGTAGGCGAGCGATCTGTCCGTCTCGCACCTTCATGTTGTCGATCTGCAGGATATCGACCGGGTCTTCCTTGGCCAGCTTGTATTTGTTGACGCCGACGATCACGTCCTTGCCGCTGTCGATGCGTGCCTGCTTCTCGGCGGCGGCGGCTTCGATCTTGAGCTTGGCCCAGCCGCTGTCCACGGCCTGGGTCATGCCGCCCATGGCTTCGACCTCTTCGATGATCTTCCAGGCGGCGTCGGCCATGTCCTGGGTCAGCTTCTCCATCATGTAGCTGCCGGCCCAGGGGTCGATCACGTTGGTGATGTGGGTCTCTTCCTGGATGATGAGTTGTGTGTTGCGCGCAATGCGGGCGCTGAACTCGGTGGGCAGCGCAATCGCTTCGTCAAAGCTGTTGGTGTGCAGGCTTTGCGTGCCGCCAAACACGGCCGCCATGGCCTCGATGGTGGTGCGTACCACGTTGTTGTAGGGGTCTTGCTCGGTGAGGCTCCAGCCGCTGGTCTGGCAGTGGGTGCGCAGCATGAGGCTCTTGGGGTTCTTGGCGCCTGTGGCCTTCATGATGCGACACCACAGCAGGCGCGCGGCGCGCATCTTGGCGACTTCCAGGTAGAAATTCATGCCGATGGCCCAGAAGAAGCTCAGGCGCCCGGCGAATTCGTCCACATCCATGCCCTTGGCGATGGCGGTCTTCACATATTCCTTGCCATCGGCCAGGGTGAAGGCCAGTTCCAGTGCCTGGTTGGCCCCGGCTTCCTGCATGTGGTAGCCGCTGATGGAGATCGAGTTGAACTTCGGCATGTTCTTGGCCGTGTACTCGATGATGTCGCCAATGATCTTCATCGATGGCTTGGGCGGGTAGATGTAGGTGTTGCGCACCATGAACTCTTTCAGAATGTCGTTCTGAATGGTTCCGCTGAGCTTGTCTTGCGAGACGCCCTGCTCTTCTGCCGCCACCACATAGCCCGCCAGCACGGGCAGCACCGCGCCGTTCATGGTCATCGATACGCTGACCTTGTCCAGCGGGATCTGGTCGAACAGGATCTTCATGTCCTCGATCGAATCAATCGCCACACCGGCCTTGCCCACATCGCCCGTCACGCGGGGGTGATCGCTGTCGTAGCCCCGGTGGGTGGCCAGGTCAAACGCCACCGACACGCCCTGCCCGCCTGCGGCCAGCGCCTTGCGGTAGAAGGCGTTGGACTCTTCAGCGGTCGAAAAGCCTGCGTATTGGCGAATGGTCCACGGCCGCACCGCATACATGGTGGCCTGGGGGCCGCGCAGGTAGGGTTCAAAACCCGGCAGCGTGTTGGCATACGGCAGGCTGGCCGTGTCTTCGGCGGTGTACAGCGGCTTGACCGTGATGCCATCGGGCGTGACCCAATTGAGGGCGCTGACATCGCCCCCCGGTGCCGACTTGGCTGCGGCCTTGGCCCAGGCTTCCAGCGAAGACGCGGCGAACTCTGGGGCGTTGTTGGTGGGTTTGTCACTCATGGCAAAAGCTACTCCGAAGATGGCATGGGGGCGTCCAACACGGCGCACAGGCGGTGACCGCACAGGTGCTGTGGTGTGGCGGCGAGTTTACATCATTCATAATTATTGATTCAAAATATTCCGTGCAGCTTACAATCCGCCCCATGTCTGCCCTCACCCTCACTCCCCGCGCGCTCTACGAAGAAGTGGCCGAGCAATTGCGCCAGCGCATCTTCCGTCGCGAGCTGGAGCCCGGCAGCTGGATCGACGAGCTCAAGATTGCCGAGGAATTCGGCATCAGCCGCACGCCACTGCGCGAAGCGCTGAAGGTGCTGGCCGCCGAAGGCCTGGTCACGATGAAGGTGCGCCGTGGCGCCTATGTGACGGAGATGAGCGAAAAAGACCTGCGCGACGTGTACCACCTGCTCAGCCTGCTGGAGAGCGACGCCGCAGGCGTGGTGGCCGAGCGCGCCACCGACGCCCAGTTAAAGACCCTGCAGGACCTGCACGCCGAGCTGGAAGCCGCCGTGGCAGACCGCGAAAAGTTCTTTGCCATCAACGAGCGCTTTCACATGCACCTGCTGGAGATGGCCGACAACCGTTGGCGCAGCCAGATGGTGGCCGACCTGCGCAAGGTGATGAAGCTCAACCGCCACAACTCGCTGTTCAAGCAAGGGCGCATCGAAGATTCGCTGGGCGAGCACCGCGCCATCCTGGCCGCCATGGTGGCGCGCGACGCCAAGGCCACGGTCAAGGCCATGCAGGCGCACTTTGCGCAGGGGCTGGAAGCAGCGACCTGAGGTGCTGCGGGCCGTGCTGACCCGTACCCACGCGTCCACGATCATTCCGCAAACAGGAACGCACCATTTGCAACACATGGGGTGATGGCACACGGCCCGGCCCAGGTTGCGCTCGTTATCATCCCCCGGGTTTCCACCGAGGCCTTGGCGCCGCACGCCACAGCAGCCTTCACCGCCGAGTTTGATGACCTCTACCCCCGCCGATATCGCCAGCGTGCAAACGCTGCCCCAGCTCCTGGCCTACCGCGCCGCCCGCACCCCTCAGGCCGAGGCCTACCGTGCGTTTGACTCCTCCCGCCAAGCCTGGGCAAGCCTCACCTGGGCGCAGACCGCAGAGCGCGTGAACACCTGGGCCCAAGCCCTCGCCGCCATGCAGCTGCCACCGGCCGCGCGCGTGGCCATCTTGCTTCCCAACGGCCTGCATGCCATGTGCGCCGACCAGGCCACGCTGGCCACTGGTGGCGTGCCCGTGCCGCTGCACGCCATCGACAACCCGGGCAGCATCGCCTACATCCTGGCCGACTGCGAGGCCTCGATGCTCATCGTGAGCCAGGCCGAGCAGTGGGAAAAGATCCGCGCCGTGGGCACGCCGTTCCCAGCCCTGCGCGCCGTGGTCATTACCGATGACGACGACGCCTTCAAGCCCACCCCGGCGTCTATCGACAGCCCGGCCGTGGGCTCGCTCGCGCAGTGGCTGACGGGGGCGGCGCAAACGGGCACACCTACAACCGGCATGGGTCCGCAGGCCGATGACCTGGCCGCCATCGTCTACACCTCTGGCACCACCGGCAAACCCAAGGGCGTGATGCTGACGCACCGCAACGTGGTGAGCGACGTGAAAGCCGTGCTGGAGCGCATTGCTCCCACGGTGGACGACGTGTTCCTGTCGTTCCTGCCGCTGTCGCACACCTTTGAACGCACGGGCGGCTACTACCTGCCGATTGCGGCGGGCAGTTGTGTGGCCTATGCCCGGTCGGTGGCCCAGCTGGCGGAAGATCTGAAAACCATACGCCCCACTGTGCTGGTGTCGGTGCCGCGCATTTACGAGCGCATCCACGCCAAGCTCATCGAAAAGCTCTCGCCCACCCCGTGGAAGATGCAGCTCTACGAAGCCGCGCAGAACAAGGGCTGGGCCCGGTTTTGTGCCGCACAGCGCCTGCCCGCCCCCACGCCGGACGCCAGCAGCCACGCCGCAGGCTGGATGGCCGCCCTGCCCTGGCCGGTGCTGCAGGCCCTGGTGGCCAAGCCGTTACTGGCCCAGTTTGGCGGCCGCGTGCGTGTGGCGGTGAGTGGAGGCGCCCCGCTGTCGCCCACCATTGCCAAGTGTTTTCTGGGTCTGGGGCTGCCGCTGATCCAGGGCTACGGCATGACAGAGACCGCACCCGTGGTGTCGGTCAACGCACTGGACGACAACGACCCCGCCTGCGTGGGCAAGGCCCTGCCCGGTGTGGAGGTGCGCATTGGCGACAACCACGAGCTGCAGGTGCGTGGCCCCATCGTGATGAAGGGCTACTGGAAGCGGCCCGAAGACACGGCCAAGATCCTGAGCCCCGACGGCTGGCTGGGCACCGGCGACCAGGCCGACATCGTGAACGGCCGCATTTACATCAAGGGCCGCATCAAGGAAATCATCGTCACCTCGACCGGTGAAAAGGTGCCCCCTGGCGACCTGGAACTGGCCCTGCTGGCCGACCCGTTGCTGGAACAAGCCTTTGTGGTGGGCGAAAACCGCCCCTTCATCGCCTGCGTGGCCGTGCTGAACGCAGGCGAGTGGCAGCGCCTGGCCGCCGACCTGGGCCTGAACCCCCAGGCGGCGGACAGCTTGAACCATCCCAGTGTGCACCGTGCCGTGCTGGCGCGCATCGAAAAGAACACCGCCAGCTTTGCCCGCTATGCCGTGCCGCGCACAGTGCATCTGACGCTCGATCCATGGACGATTGAAAACACCTTCATGACCCCCACGCTCAAGCTCAAGCGCAACAACCTGATGGCGCACTTTGCCGAGGCGATTGAGGGCATGTACCAAAAGCCGGGGCGCTGAGCCAGTCAAGACGGGCTCAGTGCACCAGCTCGCCTTCCCGCGCGTAGGCGGAGCCAAAGCGGTTGGCCAAAAAGTCGCCAAGCGCGACAGCCTCCTGCCCCACAAAGCCCTGCTGCGGCAACTTGCCTTGCGCCACCAGGTCCAGCGCCGTGCAGATGCCTGCGGCCGTGGTGAGCTGGATGGCGCTGAGCCGATGCCCGGCCACCTCGGTGCCCACGATGTGGGCGGAATACGAATCCTGCACCAGCCGCCCGCCCTTGAGGCCTGATGCGGTGGCAAACACCACGATCACGTCCTGGTCGGTGGTGGGGATGGCGGTTTCGAGAATGTCCTTGAGCAGATCGCGCCGGTCGCGCAAGCGCAGGTCATTCAGCAGCAGCTTGAGGATGGCGTTGTGGCCCGGATAGCGGATGGACTGGTAGTCCACCTGCCGCGCCTTGCCCGCTAGCGTCTCCGTCAGCGTGCCCAGCCCGCCCGAGGTGTTGAAGGCTTCGTATTCCACACCGTCCAGCGCAAAGGTCTCCAGCCCCTCCAGCGCGGGCACCGTGGTGCGCACGCCGTCCACAATGGCTTCGCAGGGGTTGCAGTATTCGTTGATGAGGCCTTCGGTGCTCCAGGTCAGGTTGTAGCGCAGGGCGCCCTGCGGGTAGCGGGGCAGCGCCCCCACGCGCATGCGCAGCGCGTGCAGGGTGTCAAAACGCCGGGCCAGATCGTTGCCCACGATGCCGATGAAGCCCGGCGCCAGGCCACACTGGGGCATGAGCACGCTGCGGGCATTAGCGGCCAGCGCGCGGATGGCCTGGGTGCTGGCCACGTCTTCGGTCAGGTCAAAGTAATGCACGCCGGCGCTGGCGCACAACGTGGCCAAGGGCACAGCGCGGTGGAAGGGCAGTGCGTTGAGTACGGCAAAGCGGCCATCGATGGCGGCTTGCAGACTGGCGTCGTCCGTGGTCAATCGAGTGGAGATGCCCAGCGCCGCCACCTCGGCCAGGCGGGCCGGATTACGGTCTGCCACCAGGATGTCGTAGTCGCCGGACTGCTGCAGCAAGAGCGCCATCGCAAAGCCGATGTGGCCCGCCCCCAGGATGGTGATGGCGCGGCGGGCGGCGGAGTTCGACTTAGTGGCAAAGGTGGTCATGGCAGCGCTCCCGGTAGTGCTCACCGCATGCAGCGGCGAGGTGTTGGTGATGCCTTGATGCTAGGCAGCAGCACTGTCAATGTGTAGCTCTCAAAACGTCGAAAGCGGCAGTTTGTTTTGCCATAACGGCGAATATGATGGGCGTTATGACTTTTTGGACGGAGCACCCATGACCCAGCCCCTGGATGAGACCGACCGGCAACTGCTCAGCCTGTTGCAAGCCGACGCGCGCGAGGGCACGGCCCAGCTCGCCCGCAAGCTGGGGCTGGCCCGCACCACCGTGGTGGCGCGCATTGCGCGGCTGGAGCGATCGGGTGTGGTGGCGGGCTACGGAGTGCGGCTGGGTCAGCGGCTAGACGCCACCACCGTGCGCGCCTGGTGCAGCATCAGCGTGCTGCCCAAGACGGCGCCCGCCGTGCTGCGCGCGCTGGAGGCCATGGCCGAGGTCGAAGAGGTGTCGGCTGTGAGCGGGCCGTTTGACTACCTGGTGTTCTTGCGTTGCACCAGCCACGAGCAGCTCGATACCCTGCTCGACAAGGTGGGCCAACTGGACGGCGTGCACCAGACGCAGACCAGCATCGTGCTCAGCCGCAAGATCGACCGGCGAAGCGTGGGGGCCTGAATACCGCCCCACCGCTTTTACTACTTTTTTATAGCTGCCAGCGCTTTCTACATAAGCGCCAGCAGCCGATTTCATTCAAAAAACCAACTAACTCAGGCCTCGAATTGCGTCGGGTTCTTGCCCCGAATCGGCGCATAAAACGCCTTGATGCTCGCCATGTCGCGCTCCACATTGCCCGTGGGCTCAAACACCGGGCCCAGGCCGCCGACCTTGCGGCCGTAGTCCACAAACGCCAGCACGATGGGAACACCCGCCTGCTGGGCGATGAAGTAGAAACCCGTCTTCCAGTGCCGCGTCTTGCCCCGCGTGCCTTCGGGCGGCACGATGAGCTGCATGGGGCCGTCGGCATCGCGCATGGCCTGGGCCGAGTTGGCGACCAGGTTGTTGGCCTGGCTGCGGTCCACCGGTATGCCGCCCAGCCAGCGCATCACCCCGCCAAACGGCGCCTTGAACAGGCTGTGTTTGCCCATCCAGTACACCCGCAGCCGCAGCGAAAACGCCAGCATCAGCGTGTACGGCAAGTCCCAGTTGCTGGTGTGCGGCGCGGCGATTAGCACGCTTTTGGCGGCGTGGGCAGGCAAGGCGCCTTCCACCTTCCAGCCGGTGATGCGCAGGGTGAAGCGGGAAAAAGCGCGCAGGAGCGTGTTGACAACCGGCGTGTCAAAAATGGTGTGGTGCATGGGAAACGGGTGACAGAACGGGGCCTGGAGCGCTGGAGCGGGTGAAAAACCCGGGCTGTGCAGGCATCGAAAGCGCCGCGAGTATCGCTGATCAGGGCAATGCCCCGCCTTGACGCAAGGCAAATGGCCGTCGCCGCCACATCCTTGAATCCCATGCAAGGCGCTATTGTTGTGATAGCTGTTAGGGCAATAAAATAGGCGCTACCGGGTGTTTCTGCCAAATTTTCGGTAGCAGCGGCTGCCATGCCAAATAAAGCTGGCGTTTGCACCCAACAGGTCCAGAATCCGCCCCCAGCAGGCCCGTGTTCTCACTGCCGCCCCATGCTGCAAGCCCAGCGCCCCACCACCCCGCCCTACCGCGACCGCAAGCGGTACGCATGGCTGCTGTCGCTGGTGGTGCCCTGCACCGTGGGCGTAGGCCCGGCTTTGATGGCCTGGACGGGCAATCCGCTGTCGCTGTGGGCGCCGGTGGCGTTTTTCTACCTCGTCGCCCCGTTGCTGGACTGGCTGCTGGGCGTGGACCAGAGCAACCCGCCCGAATCCGCCGTGCCTGCATTGGAAAACGACCGGTACTACCGCCGCATCACCTTTCTGCTGGTGCCGGTGCTGTGGGCGGCCTTCCTCTTCAGCGCCTGGTGGGTGGCCAAGCAGCCCCTGCCCTGGCACGGCGTGCTGGCAATGGTGCTGACCACGGGCACCGTGGGCGGGTTCTGCATCAACCTGGGGCATGAGCTGGGCCACAAGAACACGGCGCTGGAGCGCTGGCTGGCCAAGCTGGTGCTGGCGCCCACGGCCTATGGGCACTTCTTCATCGAACACAACCGGGGCCATCACCGCGACGTGGCCACCCCGGCCGACCCGGCTTCGTCGCGCATGGGCGAGTCCATCTACCGCTTTGTGCTGCGCGAGATGCCCGGCGCCGCACGCCGCGCCTGGGCGCTGGAGAAAGACCGTCTGACCCGCCAGCACCTGCCGCTGCTGTCGTGGCACAACGAGATACTGCAGCCCGCGCTCGTCACGGCGCTGCTGTGGGCCGGGCTGGCGCTGTGGCTGGGTGTGGCGATCCTGCCGTTTTTGCTCGCGGCGTCGTTCTGGGCCAACTTTCAGCTGACCTCGGCCAACTATGTCGAGCACTACGGGCTGCTGCGCCGCAAGGACGCCAGCGGCCGCTACGAACCTTGCCGCCCCCAGCATTCGTGGAACAGTAATCACGTCTTCTCCAACTGGGCCCTGTTCCATCTGCAGCGGCACTCCGACCACCATGCCCACCCGCTGCGCCGCTACCAGTCGCTGCGCCACTTTGACGACGTGCCGCAACTGCCCATCGGCTACTTCGGCATGTTCACGCTGGCCTATGTGCCGCCCCTATGGCGCCGCGTGATGGATCCGCGCCTGCTGGCCCAAGTGGGCCACGATGCCGCCCACATCAACATCGACCCGCGCCAGCGGGCCGCGATCATGCGGAAATACGGGTTGCGCGACCTGGGTTAGGACGGCTGGACGGGGTGGCGACCGTTCACAGGACGTCGGCTGGGCCAGACACTTCGGCCCTTGCACTTCATTATTGATAGCACGCAGCGCAATCAGCACTAGCGCTTGCATCTGTTTTGACTCAAAAACCTCCTGCGACACTTATAGCGCAGCCAGTGGGATAATCCTGGGCTCGCACCTGCAGCCCCGCAGCGCCCCCGACCAGAGAGGCCGCTCTGCTGCAGAACCTTCCCTCCCCGCCTTCGCTGTTTGCCCGTGGAAACCACCCTGAGCCCCTGGCGCATGTCCGTCGCCCCCATGATGGATTGGACTGACCGCCACTGCCGTTACTTTCACCGGCTGCTGACCCGCCAGACCCTGCTGTACACCGAGATGGTGAATGCGGGCGGCATCCTGTACGGCGGCACCGAGCGCCACCTGCGCTACAACGCCGAAGAGCACCCCGTGGCCCTGCAGCTGGGCGGCAACGAGCCCGACAAACTGGCCCAGGCCGCCAGGCTGGGTGAGGAATGGGGCTACGACGAAATCAACCTGAACTGCGGTTGCCCCAGCGACCGCGTACAGCGCGGTGCCTTTGGCGCCAGCCTGATGAAGGCCCCCCAGCTGGTGGCCGACTGCGTGAAGGCCATGAAGGACGTGGTGAGCGTGCCCGTCACCGTCAAGCACCGCATCGGTATCGACAAGGTGGAGGACTACGGCTTTGTGCGCGACTTCATCGGCACCGTGGCCGAGGCAGGCTGCACCGTGTTCATCGTGCATGCGCGCAACGCGTGGCTGCAGGGCCTCTCCCCCAAGGAAAACCGCGACATCCCGCCGCTGCGCTACGAGGTGGTCCACCGCCTCAAGGCCGAGTTTCCGCAGTTCACCATCGCCATCAACGGCGGTATCACCGCCGACGCGGTGGTGCAGGAGCAGCTGCAACACCTGGACGGCGTGATGATCGGCCGCGAGGCGTACCACAACCCCTGGTGGCTGGCGCGCTGGGACCAGCTCTACTACGGCGGCGCCCCTTGCCCCCTGACCCGAGAGGAAGTGGAGCTGGCGATGGTGGAATACATGGAGCGCGAGGCCGCACAGCACGGCACCCCTTGGCCCCACATCGCCCGCCACATGCTGGGCCTGCGCCACAGCCTGCCCGGCGCCCGCATCTGGCGCCAGGTGTGGAGCAACCATCTGCTCAAGGACCGCCCCGCGCGGGAAGTGCACGCGCTGGCAATGCAAGCCTATGCCAGTGGAGCGTCGGAGCCCAGCGCTGAACCCGCAACACTGGACTCCGTGACTACTTAGTCAGCCGCCCCACCCAGGCCGCCAGCGGCTCTGGCCGCCCGAAGAGGTAGCCCTGCAGGCACTCGCACTGGCTTTCGACCAGAAAGTCGGCCTGGGCGCGTGTCTCCACCCCCTCGGCCACCACGCGCAGGTTGAGATGGCGGGCCACCGAGATGATGGACTGCACGATGGCCGTGTCATTGGGGTCGTCGGGCGTGTCGTCCACAAAGCTCTTGTCGATCTTGAGCTCGTAAAGCGGGAGCCGCTTGAGGTAGGCCAGGCTCGAATAGCCGGTGCCAAAGTCGTCAATGGAGAACCGCACGCCCAGGCCCACGATTTCGGTCATGCGGGCGATGGTGTCGTCCAGGTCTTCGATGAGCAGGCTTTCGGTCACCTCCAGGATCAGATGGGCCGGGTTGGCGCCGGTGTGGGCCAGGATGTGGCGCACGCGCTCCACAAAGTCGTCCTGGCGGAACTGCCGCTCGCTCACGTTGACGGACAGCGACAGCGCGTGCCCGGCCACCTGCAAGCGTGCCAGGGTCTCACAGGCCTGCTGGATCATCCAGTCGCCCATGCGCAGGATCAGGCCCGAGGCCTCGGCGATGGGGATGAAGCGGCTGGGCGGGACATTGCCGCGCACGGGGTGGTCCCAGCGCATCAGCAGCTCGCCGCCCACGACGTTGCCCGCGGCGTCCACCTGGTTTTGCACAAAGGCGGCCAACTGGCCCAGGGTTTGCGCTTTTTTCAGGTCCTGCTCCAGCGCCAGGCGCTCCTGCACGTCGGCCTGCATCGCGGCTTCGTAAAAGCGGATGCGGTTGCGACCCAGGTCCTTGGCGCGGTACATGGCCGTGTCGGCCTCCCGCAGAAGGTCTTCTACACCCTCGCCCCGCTTGGGGAAGAGCGTGATGCCGATGCTGCCGGTGGTGCTGTAGAGGTGGGTGTCGATGGTGTACGGCGCCTCCAGCGCGGTACGCATTTCTTCGGCCACCAGCAGCGCGGCGCGCCCGGCGGACTCCATGTCCGACGCCACGTTGTGCACCAGCACCACAAACTCGTCCCCACCCAGGCGCGCCACGGTGTCGCCCGGGCGTTGCAACTGCGTGAGCCGCTGCGCCACCTGCATCAGCAGCATGTCGCCCACCGTGTGCCCCCGCGCGTCGTTGATCTGCTTGAAATTGTCCAGGTCGATGTAGAGCACGGCCCCCACCTGGGCGGCCTTTTGCGCATTGGCCAAAGCGTGTTCCATGCGGTCCAGCAGCATGCGCCGGTTGGGCAGGCCGGTAAGCGCATCAAAGTACGCTAGCTGGTGTGAGCGCGCCTCGGCCTGCTTGCGCTCGGTGATGTCGCGCGACAGCGCGATGAACCGGGGTTCGTCGCCAGGCGCAGCACTCTCCTTGCGCGCAATCGACAACTCAAACCAGTGGGTCACGCCGCCCAGCTCCAGCCGGAACTGGTGGCCTGACGAATACCCGGTGTGGTGCGCCGCTTGCAGGGCCGCATGGCAGCCAGCAACGGCCTCGGGCGGCACTACATCGCGCAGCAGGCGGCCCAGAAACATCTCGGGCGGCACCGCCAGCTCTCCTGATCGGGCCGAACGGTAGTGGTGGATGCAGCCGTCCAGCCCCAGCTCGAACAGCAGATCAGGAATGGCGCTTAGCGTGCTTTCGAGGTCGTCGCGGGTGGCGCGCAGCTCGGCCGTCATGTCCCGCGCCAAGGCCACAGCGCGCTCGCGCCCCGTAGCCAGCAGCCAGGTGAACCAGGCCAGGATCAGGCTCAGCACCGTGCCCAGCAGTGCCACCGGGTGGTGTCCATCGTCCTGAAAGCGCTGCACAAAGCCTGGCTGGGGCGCCATCTGCAAGGTCCAGCGCCGCCCTCCCAGCTCCAGCTCGCGCCGCGCCTGCAAAGGCTGCCCACCCGCCCCCAGGGCCGGCGCCTTCAGGTTGCTGAACAGCTGCACACCTGCGGCGGCACCGGCGTCTCCAGCGATGGCAACGGGGGACAAGGCACCCGCGCCCGGGGTGCTGTCGATGATCTGCAGGCCGATGTCGGCGTCAAATTCACGGGACATGCCGTGGATCACATCCTCCATGCGAAACGGCGCCGACACCCAGCCCGCCAGCCCTTGCCGCCTGCCCTCCACCGTGCCATTGTCGGCGTCGGCGCGGTACAGGGGCATGTACATCACCAGCCCCGGAGCCGCGTTTTGCATCAGGGTCAGCCGCCCCGACAGCGCCAGCGCTCCGGTGTCGCGGGCCCGGTCCAGCGCCTCCTTGGCGGGTGGAAGGGTCAGCACATCAAAGCCCAGGGCCTTGAGATTGGGGCCCTCCAGCGGTTCGATGTGGGTGATGGGGGCCATCAGTGCGCGCTCGCCGGGCGGGCGCACCGCATATTGGTCGAAGCCCCGCTGGCGCATGTCCTCCAGGTGGGCGTTCAGCGCATTGCCGGGGAACTGCAGGATCAGCGACACCCCCTGCAGCCCGGGCCGGGTGGCCTGCAACTGCAGCGCATTCACGTAGGCCTGGAACTCAGCGCGGTCGATGCGCTCCGAGCCTTCAAAGTAGCCTTTGACGCCGCGCAGCACCACCTCGTAGGTCGCCATGCGGTCCTTGAGGTTGTAGGCGATCTGGTCGGCCGCCACCTCAAAGTTCTGCTCGCGCTTGGCCCGCGTGTTCTTCTCTTCGCTCTGCCAGTACAGAAAGGTCAGGCCCAGGGTCAGCAGCGCAATCAGCGGGGGCAGCACCACGGGCAACCAGCGGTGGTTGCTGGTGCCCGCCACCCCTTCGGGCGCCCACGCCACCGGCCCCTGCGGTGCAGGCGCATCGGTGTGCGGAGCGGGTTCTGGTGTCATGGCATCCTGGGTGATGGAAGCGCGTCGGCGGTACACAAGCTGTGGACCCGAGGGGCTGCACCATTATGAGCATCTGTCCTGCGCCGAAAAGGGGCATTTGTGCGCAAACTGCACACTGCTTGGGAATGCTGCGCGGCTATGCTCGCAACCGCTGTGCGGCAGTCCCGAGCCTGTGCACCAGCGCTCACCAATCAACACGGCAACACTCAACCCAAAGGCCTGGCATGGCATCGCTTGATTTCGATCTGGAGGAATCCCAATTTCGCAGCTGGTATGCGGCGCAAGCCGTAGCGCTGGAAGACGCCTGCGCAGCGCTCACGGCGCGCGTGGCGACCGTGGTGACCCAGGCGGGCGGCGTGGACGTCACCAAGGTCGAGGGCCGGGTGAAAGACGTGGATGAATGCGTGCGCAAGTTCGTGCGCAAATACCGGCCGGCGCTGGAAGAGAGCAACACGCCCTATGACATCCAGGCCTACATCACCGACCTGATTGGCGTGCGCGTGGTGTGCCTGTATGAAGACGAGCTGGAAAAGATCGCCCAGATCGTGCGTGCCCATTTCGCGGTCATTGATGTGACCGACAAGGTGTCGGCGGTGGAGAGCACCGAGGCGTCGTTTGGCTACAAGGGACTGCACCTGGACCTGCGGCTGAGCGTGGCCGAACGTGACCTGCCGGAGCATGCGGCGTATGCCCAGTGGCCCTTCGAGCTGCAGGTGCGCACCATCATCCAGGACTCGTGGAGCGTGCTGGACCACAAGATCAAGTACAAAAAATCCATCCCGGGGCAGCTCAAGCGGCGCATCAACGTGCTGTCGGCCCTGTTCGAACTGGCCGACCGGGAGTTCCGCCAGATCCGCGATGCCACAGCGGCAGAACTGCTGCAGGCCCCGGACGAAACTGCCGAACCCGCACCCGACGCGGCCGCGGATTTGCAGGCCCCAGCCCGCGCTGCAGCCCCCAGCAGCGAGCTCAACGCCTTCACCTTCCTGAAAATCGCCACGCATTTCTTCAAGGACTTCGAGTTTGAACCGTCCAAGGTGGATGGTTTTGTGGACGACATCCAGGCCTGGTCGGCGGGCATGACGCGCGCCCGATTCAACAGCCTGATGCGGGAGACGATTGGCGTGGTCAAGCGCTACAAGCAGCACTTTGAAGACCAGAACCCCCAGGCCAGCTTCAACCCCTACACGGTGATCCGGCACTGCCTGTACCTGAGTAACAAGACCGCTTTCCGCCCCGCGCTGCGCAATTCGGCCCGCGAGTCGTTCGAGGCGTGGCTGAACGACAACGCAGAGTCCAAGCTGCAGGGATAAAGCCAAAATGGGCGCAAGCGCTAGTGTGTATTGCGCTAGATGCTATCAATTTTGATGGCTATGGAGTGAGGTATGGCAGGTCCCTGAGGCACCACTGCACTGAAACGGGGCCCAGGATGGTTTGTCGCAAAGGCGACTAGACATTGGTGGTTTTACTCCATGCGCTTGTTACCAAGTGCTGCTATATTGCACTGCAACAAAACGGAGTTTCGCCCCATGCTGTACCACCTCTACGAAACGCAGCGCTCCTTGATGGAGCCCTTCACAGATTTTGCGCAGGCGGCTTCCAAGTTGTTCAGCAACCCGGTCTCGCCGCTGAGCCAGACCTCGGTGGCCCAGCGCATGGCCGCCGGCTACGACCTGCTCTACCGCCTGGGCAAGGATTACGAAAAGCCTGCTTTCGACATCCACACGGTCGATGTGGACGGCATTGGCGTCGCCATCCATGAGCGGATCGAGGTGGACAAGCCGTTTTGCGAACTGCGCCGCTTCAAGCGCTTTTCGGACGACCCCGCCACGCTGACCAAGCTCAAGGGCCAGCCCGTGGTGCTCATCGTGGCGCCACTTTCGGGCCACTACGCCACGCTGCTGCGCGACACCGTGCGCACCATGCTCAAGGACCACAAGGTCTACATCACCGACTGGAAAAACGCTCGCCTGGTGCCGCTGTCGGAGGGTGAGTTCCACCTCGACGACTACGTCAACTATGTGCAGGACTTCATCCGCCATCTGCAAGGCATCTACGGCAACTGCCACGTGATCAGCGTCTGCCAGCCCACGGTGCCGGTGCTGGCTGCTGTGTCGCTGATGGCCAGCCGCGGCGAGAAGACGCCCCTGACCATGACCATGATGGGTGGCCCCATCGACGCCCGCAAGTCGCCCACGGCGGTGAACAACCTGGCCACCAACCGCAGCTACGAATGGTTTGAGAACAACGTGATCTACCGCGTGCCGGAGAAATTCCCTGGCGCCGGCCGCCGCGTGTACCCTGGCTTTTTGCAGTACACCGGCTTTGTGGCCATGAACCCGGACCGCCATGCGTCCAGCCACTACGATTACTTCAAGAACCTGATCAAGGGCGACGACGCCAGCGCCGAGGCCCACCGCAAGTTCTATGACGAGTACAACGCCGTGCTGGACATGGATGCGGACTACTATCTCGAAACCATCCAGACCGTGTTCCAGGACTACAAGCTGGTGAATGGCACCTGGGACGTGCGCTCCCCCGCCGGCAAGCTGGAACGCGTGCGCCCCCAGGACATCAAGACCACCGCCCTGTTCACGGTGGAAGGCGAGCTGGACGATATCTCTGGCTCGGGCCAGACCGAAGCTGCCCACGACCTGTGCAGCGGCATCGTGCGCAAGGAGCAGCGCCACCTGGAGGCCAAGGGCGCAGGCCACTACGGCATCTTCAGCGGCCGCCGCTGGCGCGACATCGTGTACCCCAAGGTGCGCGCCTTCATCCTGGAACACGAACTGCCCGCCAAGCCCGTGGCTTCGACTGCAGCCCCGGCAGCGCCCAAGCTCGCCAGCCCCTCGCCCGCTCCCGCCAAGGTGGCACCGGTAGCCAAAACCACCACGGCCAAAGCACACAAGGCAGCCGCCAAGCCTGCGCCAGCCCGTGCTGCGTCCAAGCCCGCCGGTGCCACGGCGGTGGCCACACGCTGGGTACAACCGGCAGCCACCCCCACGGGGGCCGCCCAGGAGCCCACTGCCGACCTGAGCACGGCGCAGACCAGCGCTACGGCGGCGCCGTCCACCCGCAGTAGCGGCAAGAGCAAGGCGCGCAAGGCTTGAGCCACCCCGCTTCCGCCAGCACCGCACCAGCCCACGCTGCCTTAGCTGAACTCGCAGCGCGGATCGATGCCGCCCTGCCCCAGACGCAGTGCACGCGCTGCGGCTACCCCGACTGTGCAAGCTATGCGCAGGCCATCGCCCAGGGCCAGGCTGCCATCAACCAGTGCCCCCCCGGGGGCGCTGAAGGTGTCGCGCGCCTCGCCGCCATCACGGGCCACGCCGTGGTGCCTTTGAGTGCCGACCACGGCGTGGAGGGACCACGCACCGTGGCTTTCATTGACGAAGCGTGGTGCATTGGCTGCACCTTGTGCATCAAGGCCTGCCCAACCGATGCCATCGTGGGCTCCAACAAAAAAATGCACACCGTCATCGAGCCCTATTGCACAGGGTGCGAGCTGTGCATCCCCGTTTGCCCCGTGGACTGCATCCAGCTCGACAACGCCAGCGGTGGCGCGACCGGGTGGGCCGCATGGTCTGATGCGTTGGCACTTCAAGCCAAGCAGCGCTACCAGCAACACCGCCAGCGGGTGCCGCTGGAAGATGTCGAGGACGATGGATTCGGAGCGCAGGCCGATTCCACAACAACCGCCTTATCGCGCCCCGCAGCTACTGCAGTGGCTGCTGAGGGCATAGAAGCACGCAAGGCGGCCATTGCCGCCGCCATGGAGCGCGCGCGCCAGCTGCGTGAAAAAGGGGCACGCTGAAAGCGGCACCCCAAAAGCGACGCCCAAGTCTCTGGACGAGAAACTGCTGGTCTGCGGATTACCGCGCGGCCAGTGACTTGTACACGCCGCAGCCCACGTACCAATCGCCCACGCGGCTCACGTAGGACATCTTGGTTTGCACCGCGCCCGTGGCTGGGTTGGTGATGTCGTACTCCACCCACCCTGGGGCGCGGTCGGCCTGGGTCACGATGTCGCTCACCAGCCGGTCGCCTGCAATGCCGGGGATGTCCTGCACGCGGGTACCCACCTTGGCCTGGTTGCCGCCAAACGCCAGGTAGGTGCCGCCAGCATCCAGCACAAACACATACATGTCGCGGTCATGGTAGGGCTGCGTCTTGTCGGTGATGCTGCGCAGAAACTGGTCGCGCGAGGTGGTCTTGTGCAGCGCCACTGCCTTGTTCACCAGGGCCACCGCCTCGTCGGCCGTACCCTGCTGCAGCCGGAACGCCGCCACCGCCTGGGACAGGGTGGAGGCGCGGTGCTCCAGCGCCTCAGCCTGCGAAACGGCGTGGCCCACCATCTGGGCATTGTGCTGCGTGATCTGGTCGAGCTGCTGCACGGCAGAACTGACCTCGCTCAAGCCCGTGCTTTGCTCGGCGCTGGAGCCGGAGATCTCGGTCATGCTGGCCGCCACGCTGCGAATGCCGCTGGCCATGTTGGCAATGCCTTCGCCAGCCGACCGGATCAGGCCCGCGCTGGCCTCCACCTGGTTGACCGAGGCGCCGATCAGTTCACGGATCTCGCGCGCCGCGTCGCCCGAGCGCTTGGCCAGCGTACGCACCTCACCCGCCACCACGGCAAAGCCTCGGCCCTGCTCACCGGCGCGGGCGGCCTCGACCGCAGCGTTCAGGGCCAGGATGTTGGTCTGAAACGCAATGCTGTCGATGACGCCGATGATTTCGGTCATACGGCGCGCGCTTTGCTGGATGGCCTCCACCGACTGCACGGCACGCGCCATGGCCTCGGCCCCGCTGTCGGCGGCCTTGCGCACCTCGGCGGCACGGGCATCGGCGCTGCGCGCGGTCTGTGCGTTGTTCTGCACGGCCGACGAAAGCTGCTCCACGCTGGCAGCTGTCTGTTCCAGATTGGCGGCTTGTTGTTCGGTGCGTTCAGCCAGGGAGCGGTTGCCTTGCGCCAGGCTTTGCCCCGCATGGGCCACCAGTGCCGCGTTGCTGCGAATATCCGCCACCATGGATGAGAGCGTGAGCACCATCCGGTCGAGCGACTGGGCCATGGACCCGACCTCGTCCCGTCCGTTGACACCCGCACGGGCCGACAAGTCGCCCCGCGTGGTCTGCTCCATCGCATGCGCCACGCTCTGCAGGTCGGAGGCCAGCCCCATATACAAAGCGCACAGGGCATAGAGCACCACGGCACCGGCCAGCGCCACAGCCCACCACGGGGCATCCATGGCGGCCATCGCCAGGGCGCCCGCCATCAACACACCCAGCGTGATCAGTTTGCCCGGCAGGTGCCACCTGCGCATCCACCAGAGTCCGGGGCGCAGCGGTAGGAATCCAGACATCTTGTCTCCGTTATCGTTTTTGAAAGGGAGCCATGCTAGGTGTCCGCTCTTACGTCGGATTGACAACCCCATCCGGCGCGTGGGGGCCCGCCTCAGCGCATTGCCCTGCCCATTGCCATGGCGTGGACGACACCTGGCACCACGCCTTGGGCGCACGCCCTTCGCCCATAATGTCGCTCCATGAATCCCCTGCTCTCCCATCTCCAGCCCTACCCCTTCGAGCGGCTGCGGCAACTCTTTGCGGGAGTCACCCCCCCGGCGGCCTACAGCCCCATCAGCCTGGGCATGGGTGAGCCACGCCATCCTACACCGCAGTTCATCAAAGATGCACTCAGTAACAACCTGGGCGGACTGGCCAGTTACCCTGCCACCGCAGGCGAACCCAAGCTGCGCGAGGCCTTCACACAATGGATACAACAGCGCTATGCGCTGACCCTGGACCCGGGCAGCCAGGTGCTGCCGGTCAACGGTTCGCGCGAGGCACTGTTTGCGTTCGCGCAGACCATCATTGATCCCTCCCAAGGCCAGCCGTTGGTCGTCTGCCCCAATCCGTTCTATCAAATCTACGAAGGTGCCGCCCTGCTGGCAGGTGCCCAGCCGTACTACGCGGCCAGCGATCCCAGCCGCAACTTTGCGGTGAACTGGGACGCCGTGCCCGAGGCTGTGTGGCAACGCACACAGCTGCTCTTCGTCTGCTCGCCCGGCAACCCCACGGGCGCCGTGATGCCGCTCAGCGAGTGGAAGAAGCTGTTTGAGCTGAGCGACCGATACGGCTTCGTGATTGCCTCGGACGAGTGCTACAGCGAAATTTATTTCCGCGACGAACCGCCGCTGGGTGGCCTGCAGGCGGCGGCGCAACTGGGGCGTGGCCACTTCAAGAACCTGATCTCTTTCACCAGCCTCTCCAAGCGCAGCAACGTGCCCGGCATGCGCAGCGGCTTTGTGGCTGGCGATGCCGCGCTGATCAAGTCCTTCTTGCTCTACCGCACCTACCACGGCAGCGCCATGAGCCCCATCGTGCAGGCCGCCAGCATCGCCGCCTGGAGCGATGAAAAGCATGTGGTCGAAAACCGGGCGCTGTACCGCAAAAAGTTTGCCCAGGTCACGCCGCTGCTGGCCGGCGTGATGGAAGTTGCCCTGCCCGACGCCGGTTTCTACCTGTGGGCCAAGGTGCCGGAAGCCCTGGGCATGGACGATGCCGAGTTCGCGCGTGCCCTGCTGGCTCAATACAATGTGACGGTGCTGCCCGGCAGCTACCTGGCCCGCGAGGCCCAGGGGAGCAACCCCGGCGCCCAGCGCGTGCGCATGGCCCTGGTGGCCGAAGCCGAAGAATGCGTGGAAGCCGCGCTGCGCATCGTGCAATTCATCCAATCCCGTACTGCCTGATCTGATCGACAACAACATGACCCAACAACTCCAAACCCTCATCGACAACGCCTGGGAAAACCGCGCCAGTCTCTCGCCCGCCGCCGCCCCCAAGGAGATCCAGGACGCTGTCGAGCACGTGATTGCCGAGCTGAACAATGGCAAGCTGCGTGTGGCCACCCGCGAAGGCGTGGGCCAGTGGACCGTGCACCAGTGGATCAAGAAGGCCGTGCTGCTGTCTTTCCGTCTGAAGGACAACGAAGTCGTCAAGGCTGGTGACCTGGGCTTTTACGACAAGGTACAGACCAAGTTTGCCCACCTGTCCGAAGAAGAAATGAAGGCCACCGGCGTGCGCGTGGTGCCACCTGCTGTGGCCCGCCGTGGCAGCTTCATTGCCAAGGGCGCGATCCTGATGCCCTCGTACGTCAACATCGGCGCCTACGTGGGCGAAGGCACCATGGTCGACACCTGGGCCACAGTGGGCTCGTGCGCGCAGATCGGCGCGGGCGTGCACCTGTCCGGCGGCGTGGGCATTGGCGGCGTGCTGGAGCCTCTGCAGGCCGGCCCCACCATCATTGAAGACAACTGCTTCATTGGCGCCCGCTCCGAGGTCGTCGAAGGCGTGGTGGTCGAAGAGAACTCCGTGCTGGGCATGGGCGTGTACTTGGGCCAGAGCACCCCGATCTTCAACCGTGCCACCGGCGAAATCAGCTATGGCCGCGTGCCTTCGGGCTCGGTGGTGGTGAGCGGCAACCTGCCCAAGACCGCCGCCAACGGCGCACCTTACAGCATGTACGCTGCCATCATCGTCAAGCAGGTGGACGCGCAAACCCGCTCCAAGACCAGCATCAACGACCTGCTGCGCGACTGATTGCGCTGCATGAGCGCGGCCTGATGGGCCGCCTTGCCGACAGAGACTGACAACAAGAGGGAAACACCATGAGCACGATGGAACGAATTCTTCGCCTGATGGCAGAGAAAAAGGCCTCCGACGTCTATCTGTCGGCCAACGCCCCCGCGCTGATCAAGATCAACGGCGAGTGCGTGCCCATCAACAACCAGATCCTGCCGCCCGACGCACCGCGCAACCTGCTGTCTGAAGTGGTCCCCCCGGACCGCATCGAAGAGCTGGAAGAAACCGGCGAACTCAACATGGGTGTGCCGCTCAGCGGTGTAGGGCGCTTCCGGGTCAGCGCCATGCGCCAGCGCGGCAGCTACGCGGTCGTGATCCGCTTCATCTCGCAGCAGATCCCCGAGTTCGACACCTTGGGTCTGCCCCCGGTGATGCGCGAGCTCATCATGGAAAAGCGCGGCCTCATCCTGATGGTGGGCGCCACGGGCTCGGGCAAGAGCACCTCGCTGGCGTCGATGATCGACACCCGCAACGAGGCGCTGACAGGCCACATCCTCACCATCGAGGACCCGGTCGAGTACCAGTTCAAGAACAAGAAGTCCATCGTCAACCAGCGCGAAATCGGCAGCGACACCCAGTCCCTGCAAACCGCCCTGAAGAACGCGCTGCGCCAGGCGCCCGACGTGATCCTGATCGGCGAAATCCGCGATCGCGAAACCATGTCGGCCGCCATTGCGTACGCGCAGTCGGGCCACCTGTGCCTGGCCACGCTGCACGGCAACAACAGCTACCACGCGCTCAACCGTATCCTGAGCTTCTACCCGGTCGAGGTGCGCCCCACCATGCTGGGCGACCTGGCATCGGCCCTCAAGGCCGTGGTGTCGCAGCGCCTGGTGCGCAAGACCGACGGCGGTCGGGTGCCTGCGGTCGAGGTCATGCTCAACACCAAGCTGGTGTCCGATCTCATCGAAAAAGGCGACTTCTCGGGCGTGCGCGAAGCCATGGAGAAATCCATGGCCGAAGGATCGCAGACCTTCGAAGAAGCGCTGGCCCGCCTCATCATGGACGCGCAGATCGACCGCAAGGAAGGCATGGCTTATGCCGATTCGCCTACCAACCTGATGTGGCGCCTGCAAAACGACTTTTCCCTGGCCGCCAATGCCGCCAAGGCCCAGAAAGAAGCACGCGATGCCCCCGACGATACGCCGTCGTTCACCGAGATCGTGCTGGACGTCAAGCCGGCGGCATGATGTGATGCCGCACGAAGCGGCCTGCGGAGTCCTTCCCCAAGGGGACGCCGCGTTCGGTGTTGAGCGCCTCTTAAAAAGCAGTTCTTGCCGAGGCTACGGAGTATCGCTACCCGCCTCCATGATCGCAGCTTGGCTGCGTGTCTCCATTTCCTGATTCTGATCCCATGTCCCGAACCCTGCACCTGGCTGAACAGCTCATCTCACTGCCTTCCATCACACCGGAGGACGCCGGTTGCCTGGACCTGCTGGCCGCGCGGCTCGCCCCGCTCGGGTTTGTGTGCGAACGCCTGGACAGTGGCCCCGCCAACTTCCGCGTCAGCAATTTGTGGGCAAAGCGGCCGGTAGCGCAGGCGAATCATGCCTCAGCAGCTATCAAAACCATAGTATTCGCAGGGCATACCGATGTCGTTCCCACCGGCCCGCTGGCCCAGTGGAGCAGCGACCCGTTCGTGCCCACCCACAAAGACGGCAAGCTCTATGGCCGGGGTGCCAGCGACATGAAGACGTCTATTGCCGCCTTCGTGGTTGCAGTGGAAGAGTTCCTAGCCGCCACGCCTGCTCCGTTGATCGAGCTGGCATTTCTGCTGACCAGCGACGAGGAAGGTCCCTCCGTCGATGGCACCAAGGTCGTGGTGGAACAGCTCAAGGCGCGCGGCGAAAAACTCGATTACTGCATCGTGGGCGAACCCACCTCCGTCGAGAAAACCGGAGACATGATCAAGAACGGACGGCGTGGCACCCTGAGCGGCAAGCTCAGCGTGCGCGGCATTCAAGGCCACATTGCCTACCCGCAGCTGGCCCGCAACCCTATCCACCAGGCCCTGCCCGCGCTGGCCGAGCTGGCAGCCACGGTGTGGGACAACGGCAATCCGTTCTTTCCGCCCACCAGCTGGCAAATCAGCAATATGCATGGCGGCACGGGCGCAACCAACGTGATCCCCGGGGAAGTGGTGATCGACTTCAATTTCCGCTTCTCGACCGAATCGACGGCAGAGGGCCTGCAGCAGCGAGTGCACGCCGTGCTCGACCGCCATGGCCTGGAATACGACCTGCGCTGGACGCTCGGCGGCCAGCCCTTCCTTACGACGCCTGGCGAGCTGGTGGGCGCCGTGCAGCAGGCCATCGCGACCGAGACAGGCATTACCACGGAACTGTCCACCACCGGAGGCACCAGCGACGGCCGTTTCATGGCGCAGATCTGCCCCCAGGTGATCGAACTGGGCCCCCCCAACGCCACGATCCACAAGATCGACGAGCATGTGGTGGTGGCCGATATCGAGCCGCTCAAGAACATTTACCGCTGCACGCTGGAAAACCTGCACGCTCAGGCCCTGGCGGCCCAGGCGGTGACCGCATGAGCAGCTCTACGCATCAGCTGACCGGCAACACCGTCGGTGCGCTGGTCGAATCTGGCGCCCAATGGCTGGCATCGGCCGGGGTGTTCTTTGGCCACGGCACCACCAACGCCCATGACGAAGCCGCCTGGCTGGTGCTGTGGCGTCTGGGCCTGCCGCTGGACAGTGATCTCTCCGACGCACCAGATTCCATCAAAAATCGGGCCGTAACGCCCGATCAGCTCACCCTGGTAGCTACACTTTTTGAAGAACGCATCCGCACACGCAAGCCCGCCGCCTACCTCACGCGCGAGGCCTGGCTGCAGGGCGTGCCCTTCTACATTGACGAACGCGCCATCGTGCCGCGCAGCTTCATCGCAGAACTGCTGGCCGATGGCAGCGTAGACGGATTTCTGAGCGAAAACACCCGCCAGGTGCTGGACTTGTGCACCGGCAACGGCAGCCTGGCCGTGCTGGCCGCCATGGCCTGGCCCGAGGTGGAAGTGACCGGCGCCGACATTTCGGCCGACGCCCTGGCCGTGGCCCGCATCAACGTGGACAAACACGGCCTGCAAGACCGCATCCGGCTGCAGCTCTCTGATGGCCTGGCCGCCCTGCCCGGCCCCTGGGACTTGATCCTGTGCAACCCGCCCTATGTCAACGCTGACAGCATGGCCGCGCTGCCCAGCGAGTACCGTGCCGAGCCTGAACTGGCCCTGGCCGGCGGCACCGATGGCATGGACTTCGTGCGCCAGCTGTTTGCCGCAGCCCCCGCCTGCATGACCGAAGACGCCGTGATCATTCTGGAGATCGGCAACGAACGGGCGCACTTCGAAGCGGCGTTTCCGCAACTGCCGGTTTTCTGGTTGGAAACCAGTGCGGGAGAAGACCAGGTTTTGCTGGTCACCCGGCAGGCCCTGGCCGCCCAAACCCAGCTCACGGCACAATAGAGCCCCTGCGCCACCTTGGGCAGCTGCAGCGGCGCCGCCGTTCACAGCTGCGCTGGCCCCCAGAGTTTTGTATGCCACCCGCCTCGCGCGGGTGTGCTTTTTTCTGATTCCCGGATGATCACCCTCAAGAACGTTACCCTGCGCCGCGGCACGAAAGTCGTGCTCGACAGCGTGTCCACCACCATCAACCCCGGCGAAAACGTCGGGCTTGTGGGGCGCAATGGCGCAGGCAAATCCAGCCTGTTTGCGCTGCTCAGTGGCAAGCTGCATGAAGATGGCGGAGACTTTCACATTCCGTCGAGCTGGCGCATGGCCGAGGTCGCGCAGAACATGCCCGAGACTGACCAGTCGGCCACCGACTTTGTGCTGGAAGGCGACACGCGCCTGGCCGAGGTGCAGCGCCAGCTGGCTGAGGCTGAAGCCAGCGACGATGGCATGGCCATTGCCCATGCGTATTCCGACCTGCACGACGCCGGCGCCCATGACGCCGTGGCCCGCGCCCAGGCGCTCATACTGGGGTTGGGTTTTCGGGTGAGCGAACTCGACCAGCCCGTCAACAGCTTTTCGGGTGGCTGGCGCATGCGCCTGCAATTGGCGCGTGCGCTGATGTGCCCCAGCGATTTGCTGCTGCTGGACGAGCCCACCAACCACTTGGATCTGGATGCGCTTGTCTGGCTCGAAGCCTGGCTCAAGCGCTATGCAGGCACCATGATCGTGATCAGCCACGACCGCGAGTTTCTGGACGCGATCACCAACGTCACCCTGCAAATCCAGCAAGGCGAATTGAACCGCTACGGTGGTAACTACAGCAAGTTCGAAGAACTACGCGCCCAGCAACTTGAACTGCAGCAAGCCAGCTTTGCCAAGCAGCAGGAGAAGATGGCGCACCTGCAGAAGTTCATCGACCGCTTCAAGGCCAAGGCCAGCAAGGCCAAGCAGGCGCAAAGCCGGGTCAAGCAGCTCGAGCGCATGGAGAAGATCGGACCGGTGCTGGCCGAGGCCGAGTTCACTTTCGAGTTCAAGGAGCCAGCCAACCTGCCCAATCCGATGCTTGCCATCAGCGACGCGTCGTTTGGCTATGTGGACGAAGAAGGTACGCCCACCACCATTCTCACGGGCGTCAACCGCTCGGTGCTGGCTGGGCAGCGCATCGGTATCCTGGGCGCCAACGGACAGGGCAAGTCCACGCTGGTCAAGACCATTGCGCGGACCATGAAGCCGCTCGCGGGCAGCATCACGGAGGGCAAGGGGCTGAACATCGGGTACTTTGCGCAGCAAGAGCTCGATGTGCTGCGCCCCAGTGAAAACCCGTTGGAGCACATGATCCGTCTGGCCAAGGAGCTAGGGCCGGATGCCAAACAACCGAGCCGTGAGCAGGATCTGCGCAGCTACCTGGGCAGCTTCAACTTCACCGGCGATATGGTCAAACAGGCCGTGGGCACCATGAGCGGAGGCGAAAAAGCGCGCCTGGTCCTGGCCATGATTGTCTGGCAGCGCCCCAACCTGCTGCTGCTCGACGAGCCCACCAACCACCTGGACTTGGCCACCCGCGAAGCGTTGGCCATGGCGCTCAACGACTTCGACGGCACGGTCATGCTGGTCAGCCACGACCGTGCATTGCTGCGCTCGGTGTGCGAGGACTTCTGGATGGTGGGCCGGGGCGTGGTCGGCCCGTTCGACGGAGACCTCGACGACTACCAGCGATACCTGCTCGAAGAATCCAAGCGCCTGCGCGAAGAAGCACGGCTGGCCGAGCAGGCACAACAACAGGCCTCACAGGCTCCTGTTGCAGCCCCAGCCGTCGCACAGCCAACGTTGGCACCTTCCGTGGATATGCCCCCACCTGCGCCCTCTTCCCCCCCCGCACGCGACGGACGGGAACAGCGCAAGCTGGATGCCCAGACCCGTCAACAACTGGCCGAAAAGACCCGCCCGCTCAAAAAAGAGCTGGAGCAGATCGACAAGCGCCTGGCGGCCTTGAGTGCAGAACGCACCGCATTGGAGCAAAAACTGACGGAAACCCTGCCTCCCGCAGAGATCGCCGAATGCGGCCGGCGCCTGAAAGCTGGGAACGACGAAACGGAAAAACTGGAGGAGCGCTGGCTGGAAGTTTCTTCGGCGCTCGAAGAAATTTCAGCGGCTTCTGTGAGGTGAAGATGTAAAGTCCTGTAAATTTTCGCTGGAGTTTTCAGGATTTAACAAAGCTGGATATGAATTCGCAGCTACAAAAAATGTAGCTATTTTTTGGATCAGTCTACAGGCTATTGCGGTTGCATTTTTTTGCGAAAGGCTGTCAACGAACCATGTACGGGCCGCGTTGTTGGTACATCACAGGAGTTTTCCACCATGAATACCACCGCAATCTTGTCCGCTTGGCCCGAAGACGAACGCGACCGCAAGCGCGCTCCGGCCCGCTTCTGAAAGCGCTGCAGCCCAGCCTCTGTTGTGCATAACGATGCCTCCGCGCAGCACACGATAAGCATTAACCGTACCAGAACAGGAAAAATGCAGCCGCCTACATAGACCCTGCATTTTTCAGACGGCCCGAGCAAGGTCAGGTCCATCGGCCTACAGTCCTTGCAAGGCCCAACAAAAAACCCCGCCTACGCGGGGTTTTTTGTTGGCTCAAGAGATAGGCACCACTTTTAGCCCATGTGCAGGCCACCATTGACCGAGAAGTCTGCACCTGTGGCGTACCCACCCTCTTCCGAGGCCAGCCAGGCGATGATCGAGGCAATCTCGCTCGGTTCGCCCAGGCGCTTTACGGGGACGGTGGCAACGATCTTCTCCAGCACATCCGGGCGGATCGCCTTGACCATGTCTGTGCCGATGTAGCCGGGGCTAACCGTGTTGACGGTAACGCCCTTGGTGGCCAGCTCTTGCGCCAGGGCCATCGAGAACCCGTGCATGCCAGCCTTGGCTGCGGAATAGTTGGTCTGCCCTGCCTGGCCTTTTTCGCCATTGACCGAGCTGATGTTGATGATGCGGCCCCAGCCCTTTTCCACCATGTCCGATACCACTTGCTTGGTGACGTTGAACATGCTGTTGAGGTTGGTCTCGATCACAGCGTCCCAGTCTTCGCGGGACATCTTGAGGAACATGCGGTCGCGCGTGATGCCGGCGTTGTTCACCAGCACATCGATGGTTCCGTGCTCTGCCTTGGTCTTGCCGAAAGCTTCCACCGTGGAATCCCAATCACCCACGTTACCGACCGACGCATAAAACGTGTAGCCCAGGGCCTTTTGCTCGGCCAGCCACTTGGCGTGGTCCCGTGTCGGGCCGCAACCAGCGATGACCTTGAAACCTTCCTTGTGCAGGCGCTGGCAAATGGCGGTACCGATGCCTCCCATGCCACCGGTGACATACGCGACTTTCTGGCTCATGTGATTTCTCCTTGTTAGTGATTGGCTCAGGACCCACTCTACCGAAGAAATTGGACGCTGCCGTGAAGGAAAACACTGAAGCCCTTTCCTTTTTGACATATCCACATGCGTCACACCATTGACGCAAGACAAGCTTAGCGATGGGTCACAGGAATGGTGCCTTCAGATGCACCAAAACCAGGCAGTCACCAAGCGCTTATTGACTGTTGTGCGGCAGAAAGACGCCCCCGGAGGAAGCCGTCAGGGACTATGCGTGCCGTGGCGCCAGCGGCAAGGATTCCCACCCTGGTTTGGCGAACAGATAGCCTTGCTGGTAGCGGACGCCCAGCGATCTCAGGTAGGCCGACTCTGCTGGGGTCTCAATGCCCTCGGCCACTATGTCGATGGACAAGCGTTGGCATACCAGCACGATGCCGCACACAATCGCCTGACGCACCGGGTCTTGGTCGATGTTGCGAATCAGCTCCATGTCAATCTTGAGCACATGGGGCTGGAATTGAACCAGCATGTTCAGCCCCGCATAGCCCGCACCAAAGTCGTCGATGGCCGTGATGAGACCCTGGCGCCGGTATTCATTGAAGATGGACTTGAGGTGGGCGCCGCTGGTGACCTGCTCGCCCTCGGTCACCTCGAACATGATGCGGCTGTGCGGAAAGTCGAACTCCTCAGCCGCTTCCATGGTGGCGCGGATGCAGGTCTCGGGTCGGTACACCGCATTGGGCAGAAAATTGATGCTCAGTCGGCAGTCTGGCAAGCTCGCCAGCCCAAGGCGCGACGCGAGTTCAATCGCTTTGACGCGGCAGGCTTGGTCAAACCGGTAGCGGTTGGTGTCATCCACCCACGACAGCACCGTCCCGGCCGACTCGCCATCCACACCGCGTACCAGCGCTTCGTAGGCGAACGGACGATCCAACTCCAGATCCATGATGGGCTGGAACGCCATCGTGAAGTCGAACGGAAGCTGCGTCTTGTCACGACAGGATTGGCAGCCCATGGGTTCGAAGGGTTGGGCAAAAATGGTCACTGTCATGGGAAAAGATGGTAGCGCATCATTACAAACTTGCGGCTTTCTGGTACCCAATCAGATACAGCCTTCCGGAGTTGCGCGCCGGCCTGCATTAGAGGGTTGTGAGTCAGGGACAGCACTCCCAAACGCGATACAGCGCTTTCTCTCCTTAGGAATTCAGGGCAACCAACAAAAAAGGCCGCATGGACATGCGGCCTTTTTGGGGTGGGGATAGGCAGCACCTTCGATCAACCCATCGTTGGAACTACTCAACTATCCCAAGCTGAGGCTGACGCTTAACGCTCCACCGCCAGCGACACGCCCATGCCGCCGCCGATGCACAGCGCGGCCAAGCCCTTCTTGGCGTCACGGCGCTGCATTTCGTGCAGCAGCGTGACCAGAATGCGGCAACCCGACGCGCCAATGGGGTGGCCGATGGCGATAGCTCCACCGTTCACATTGACCTTGGCAGGGTCGATTGCCAACTCCTTGTTCACCGCGCAGGCCTGGGCGGCGAAGGCCTCGTTCAGCTCGAACAGGTCCACATCGGCCGCATTCCAGCCTGCGCGCTGCAAGGCCTTGCGCGAGGCCGGCACGGGGCCCATGCCCATGGTGGCGGGGTCCAAGCCGCTCGTCCCAAACGCGGCGATGCGGGCCAGAGGCTTGAGGCCCAGGGCCGCAGCCTTCTTGGCGCTCATCACCACCACGGCGGCGGCGCCATCGTTCAGACCCGAGGCATTGCCCGCCGTTACGCTGCCCGCCTTGTCAAACGCAGGGCGCAGGCCGGCCAGGGCTTCGGCGTTGGTCTTGCGGTTGAGGTATTCGTCAGTGTTGAAGAGGATCGGGTCGCCCTTCTTTTGCGCCAAGCTCACACCGACGATTTCATCGACGAACTTGCCGGCATCTTGGGCTGCGGCTGCCTTTTGCTGACTGGCCAGGGCCAGGGCATCCTGCATGTCGCGGGTGATGCCGTATTGCTTGGCCACGTTTTCGGCCGTGATGCCCATGTGGTACTGGTTGTACACGTCCCACAGACCGTCCACGATCATGGTGTCCACCAGCTTCCAGTCGCCCATGCGCTGGCCGTCGCGCGAGTTGGGCAGCACGTGGGGCGCCAGGCTCATGCTCTCCTGGCCGCCAGCCACGACGATCTCGCTGTCACCCCAGGCCACGGCCTGGGCAGCCAGCATCACGGCCTTGAGGCCGGAGCCGCACACCGCGTTGATGGTGAGTGCGGGGGTTTCCTTGGCCACGCCTGCTTTCATCGAAGCCTGGCGCGCTGGATTCTGACCCACGCCCGCTGCCAGCACCTGGCCCATGATGACTTCGCCGATCTGGTCGGACGAGAGACCTGCGCGCGCGATGGCTTCGCGGATCACGATGGCGCCGAGGTCGGCCGCGGGCGTCTTGGCCAGCGAGCCACCAAACTTGCCCACAGCGGTGCGAGTGGCCGAAACGATGACGATGTCTTCCATGGAATGTCCTTGTAGTGGTGAGTGGTGGTTCAGTGATTCTCGCAGCGACAAAAGTCAGGACTTTTGCGTATCAGGCTTTCTGCTTGACGTAGCGACCGGGCGCGGGCTCGATGGCCTTGAATTTGGTGCCTTTGCCATAGGCTTTGGGCGCCGCAATCTGTTTGCCCGCATGGCTCTTGAGCCAGCCTGACCAGTCGGTCCACCAGCTGCCGGGGTGCTCGGTAGCGCCTTCCAGCCATTGGTCCAGCGTGCCTGGGAACTTGCCGTCGGCGCGGGTCCAGTGGCTGCGCTTGCCCTTGGCGGGTGGGTTGATCACGCCCGCGATGTGGCCTGAGGCGCCCATCACAAAACGCTTCTTGCCCGGCAGCACCTGGGTGGATGCATAAGCGGCCGTGGCCGGCACGATGTGGTCTTCGCGCGAGCCATAGATGTAGACAGGCAAGTCGAGATTGCCCAGGTCCAGCTTTTCGCCGCACACGGTGAGCTTGCCGGGTTTGACCAGGTTGTTCTCCAGGTAAAAATTGCGCAGGTACCAGGCGTAGAACGGGCCGGGAAGGTTGGTGCTGTCGCTGTTCCAGTACAGCAGGTCAAACGGCGGCGGCGTTTCGCCCTTGAGGTAGTTGCCCACCACGTAGTTCCAGACCAGATCGTTAGGGCGCAAGAAGCTGAAGGTCGAGGCTAGGTCCTGCCCCTTCATCAGCCCACCATGGCCCATCTGCATCTCTCGGAACTTGACGAAGGCCTCGTCGATGAACACGTCGAGGATGCCGGTGTCGCTGAAGTCGATCAGCGTGGTGAGGAAGGTGGCACTGGCCACGGGCTCGTCGCCACGCGCCGCCAGCACAGCCAGCGCGTTGCTGAGGATGGTGCCCCCCACGCAAAAACCCAGCGCGTTGATCTGCTCGGCGCCGGTGATGTTCTGCACCACGTCAATGGCGGCCATGGCGCCGTCTTCCACGTAGTCGTCCCAGGTCTTGTGGGCCAGGCTGTCGTCGGGGTTGCGCCAGCTCACCACAAAGGTGCGGTGGCCTTGTTCGACGGCGTAGCGGATCAGCGAGTTTTCGGGCTGCAGGTCGAGGATGTAGAACTTGTTGATGCAGGGCGGCACCAGCAAAAACGGCCGCTCGTACACCTTGGCCGTGAGGGGCTTGTATTCGAGCAGCTGGAACAGTTCGTTCTCGTACACCACCGCGCCTTCGGTGGTGGCCACATTGCGGCCCACCTCGAACAGGCTTTCGTCGGTCATCGACACATGGCCCTGCGTGATGTCGTGCAGCAGGTTCTGCATGCCCTTGGCAATGCTCTCGCCCTTGGTTTCGATGGCTTTCTTCTGCGCTTCGGCATTGAAGGCGAGGAAGTTGCTGGGCGCCATGGCGGCCATCCACTGCTCCACGCCAAAGCGGATGCGGGCCTTGGTTTTTTCGTCGGCCTCGACCGCCTCGGCCAGGCCCATCAGCGTGCGGGCGTTGAGCAGGTAGGCAGCCGCAGAAAACGCCGCCACCGGGTTGCTGGCCCAGCCTTCGCCAGCAAAACGCTTGTCTTTGACCTCCGGGGTGCCCTGCAGGCCCTGGGCCCACAGCTCCTGCGCTTCCTTGAGGTATTGCTGCTGCAATGCCTGCAGCTTGGTCTGCGACAGCTTCAGGGGCGCTGCGGCAGGTACCTGCGCCCCCAGGTCCAGTTTCTGAAACGATTGCAGCGCCTGCGACCAGCTTTGCCCGAAAATCTGCTGGAACTGCTGGGCGCTCTCGGCCCAGGGTGATTCAGAAGTCATGCTCATTCCTCAATGGTTGGTCGCTCGCAGCGGCTGGGGCCTGATTTTTGTTTCGCGGGTTCATTGTTGCCCACCCCATGGGGCATGGCAACGAATTCAACGCTTTCAGTGCACACAAATCAATGTACCTCATCGTCATCGCCTGGACCTACGTCACGCTCATGATGGCGGTGGCCGAGGCCACCAGTCCACAGGGCACTGTGCTGGGCGCCGTCATCACGTTCGCGTTGTATGGCCTGCTGCCCATGGGCATTCTGGTCTACATCCTGGGCACGCCGTCGCGCAAGCGCAAGATCAAGGCGCGAGAGGCGGCCGAACAGGCCGCGTATGACGCGGAACAGGCCGCAGTTCTCATGGCCGATGCGGGTGCCGAACCCGCAACGTCAGCCGCGCCAGATGCAGGCGGCAAAACGCCCGCTGCCGCCGAAGGCAGCGCTGTCGCGGCGGTGCGAAAAGAACCGTGAGACCTGCGTGACGGTACACCACGGTGCGGTGCTGTCATTGCCGTAGATGGCGGTGATGCCCATGGCTTGCAGACGCAACCGGGCCAGCCCTGCCAGATCGCACAGGTACTTGCCCGGAGCATCGGGCCGGGCTACAAAGCACCGAGCAGCCGCAGGGCCCAGGGCACCCGGGGCGTCGCAGAACGCGGCACGCACCTCCGCCCCGACCTCGAAAGCTGTGGGGCCGATGCAGGGGCCCAACCAGGCCAGCGTGTGGGCAGCAAGCTCTGAAGTGACCAGAGAGGCTGGCGCCGACGCTCCGTTTTTGATAGCTACCGAGGCATGACGCACTAGCGCTTCATGGCAAAAATGCTTGAAAACCGATTCCAGCACGCCCTGCCCCGCGTGCCCGGCCAGTCCGCGCCAGCCGGCGTGGGCCGCAGCCACCACCAGGCCTGAGCGGTGCGCCAGCAACACGGGCAAGCAGTCGGCCACCATGATGGTGCAGACGGCGCCGGGTGCGCTGGCCACGCAGGCGTCGGCCTCTGTCCCGTCGGGGGTACCTACATCGAGCAGCGCCACGCCATCGCCATGCACCTGGTTCAAGAACACTGCACGCGCGCCCGGGGTGGTGGATTGCAAGGCGGACTGCACGATCTGCCGGTTGGCGGCCACCGCCTGTGGATCGTCGCCCACATGGGCGCCCAGGTTCAACTCGTCGTACGGTGCGTGGCTCACTCCGCCCGCGCGCACGGTGCACAGCGCATGCACACCGGGCGGTGCAGGCCAGTCGGGTACCAGCCAGTCTGCGTGCTGGCCCTGTACCGACGATGCCACAGCCGTCACGCTTCGTTGTCCGGGCAGGCCGAGGGCTGCGCCTGCTGGAACGCGGGCAGTGCCATGCAGGCATCGAACGCGCTCATGGTGCGCGGCAGGCCATCCAGGCTGACCTTGAAGCGCTGGGCATTGAAGATCTGCGGCACCAAGCAGCAGTCGGCCAGTGTGGGCGTGTCGCCCCAGCACAGCACCGAGGGCGCCATGCCCTGCGCAGCGCGCTCTTGCGCCAGCAGGTCAAGTTGCCGCTCGAACGCCTCCAGACCACTGCGAACCCAGTGGTGGTACCAGGCGTTCTTGGCATCCTCGTCCACCTTCAGTTCATGCACCAGGTACCTGAGCACACGCAGGTTGTTGATGGGGTGGATTTCGCAGGCCACCATCTGCGCCAGTGCGCGCACCCGGGCACGGGCCAACGGTGTGGCGGGCAGCAAGGCAGGCGTGGGGTGGGTTTCGTCCAGATATTCGATGATGGCCATGGACTGCGACAGCGCCGTGCCGCCATCGGTCACCAGCGTGGGCACCAGCGCGTCCCCGATGCGGCCCGCGTAGTCGGGCGCCCTGTGCTCGCCCTTGACCAGATGCACGGGCATGTAGTCGTAGGGCAGGCCCTTGAGCTGCAGCGCAATGCGCACGCGGAACGAGGCAGAGGAGCGGAAGTAGTTGTAGAGCTGCATGGCGGAGCGGTGCCTGGAGTCGGTCAAACAAGAAATTAAGCCCGTGCGGCATGGCGCCGACAGACCAGAGAAAGAGTGCGCCCGGCGGCCAAGGGCATCCCCGTCAGGCGCCCGAGGTGCCCGCCGGATCCTGGTGGTTGTAGACGACTTTGGAGAGCAGCACCATCAGGTCGGCGCTTTCCTGGGCGGTGAGCGGTGCCGTGAGGCGCTCCTGCACGCGCTGGGCTGCATCGCGCATCTGCAGGGCCGCCACTTCGCCTTCGGGCGTGATCCACAGCAGCTTGCGGCGGCGGTCGCGGGTGTCGGGCTCGCGGCGGATCCAGCCGCGCTTTTCCAGTCGCCCGATCACCGAGCCGGAAGTGGCCGCATCGAACGCCACGCGGGCCGCCAGGGTGACCTGGTCTTCGCCCGGCTGGGCCAGCAGCTCGTGCAGGATGGCGAACTGCACCGGCGTCACGTCAAATCCGGCCGTCTCTTCCATGAAAAGTGCCACGGTCCGCTGGTGGGCGCGGCGCACCAGGTGGCCCGGCGTATTGTGGAAATCGAAGCTCTTTGCCATGGGCGCGAGTGTAGCGCCCCCCAGCAGAGGGTCTGCGCCCATGGCACACTGCCACACTGCGGCGCACACGGTACTGCGCCCGGTTTTTTGACAGCATTCCCAGAACCATTGAAAGGCAGACATGAGCTACGTGTTTCCTCCAGCCCCCGTGGTCAGCGTGCCCGTGGTGGGCAGCGGCGAACGGTTTCCGGTGCACCGCATCTACTGCGTGGGCCGCAACTACGAAGAACACGCCAAGGAGATGGGTTTCACCGGCCGCGAGCCACCGTTCTTCTTCCTCAAGCCTGCGGATGCCATCGTGGTCGTCAACGCGGGCGAAACCGGACAACTGCCCTACCCCAGCCTGACCGCCAACCTGCACCACGAGATCGAGCTGGTGGTGGCCATCGGCAAGGGTGGCAAGAACATCCAGGCCGCCGACGCTTTCAGCCACATTTATGGCTACGCCGTGGGCTTGGATATGACCCGCCGCGACCTGCAAAACGACATGAAGAAACAGGGCCGCCCCTGGTGCATTGGCAAGGGCTTCGACGCCAGCGCGCCCATCGGTCCCATCACGCCGGCAGCCCAGGCAGGTGATGTGGCCAACGCGCCCATCTGGCTGCAGGTCAACGGAACGGACCGCCAACGCAGCACCGTGACCCAGTTGATCTGGAACATTGCCGAGACCATCGAGCACCTGTCGGCCGCGTGGGAGCTGCAGCCCGGCGACCTGATCTACACCGGCACCCCCGAAGGCGTGGGCGCCGTGGTGCGTGGCGATACGCTCGAAGGCGGCGTAGCAGGACTCACGCCCTTGCGCCTGACCGTAGTCTGAAGACCACCGGGCAGCCCTGCTGCCCGGCCAGGCAAACGCCGAAAACGCTACGATTTTCATAGCTGGTAGCGCATGTTTCACTAGCGCTATCAGCCACTCTGACCCTCAAACCCCTGCATGACCTACCGCAGCCCCATCAAACATTGCCGCGCCTGTGGCACCGCCGTGGTGTACCGCCTGCCGGACGACGGCGACACCAAACAGCGTGCGGTCTGCCCCGCCTGCAACACGGTGCACTACGAGAACCCGCTCAATGTGGTGGGCACGGTGCCCGCGCTGCCCGATGGCCGCATTCTGCTGTGCAAGCGCAACATCGAACCCCGCTGGGGCAAATGGACGCTGCCCGCAGGCTTCATGGAGCTGGACGAAACCACGGCGCAGGGTGCGGCGCGCGAGACCGATGAGGAAGCCGGTGCGCAGATCGAGATCGGCCCTCTGTTCAGCCTGCTGAACGTGCGCCGCGTGGGCCAGGTGCACCTGTTCTACCGCGCCACGCTACTCAGCGACGAGTTCAACCCAGGCTACGAAACCATCGAGGCGCGGCTGTTTGCCGAAGACGAGGTGCCCTGGGACGAGCTGGCCTTCCGCACCGTGAAAGAAACGCTGGAGTGCTACTTTGCCGACCGCAAGGCGGGCACCATGGGCATGCACTTCATCGACATTGAGTAGGCCCTGCCATGACAGTTGCCTCTTCCACCGCATCACCCGTATCCACCCCACAGGCCAGTGTGCCGCCCGATGGCCTGCCTGCCTACCGCCTGCTCACCGGCCCCGACGACGCCAGCTTCTGCCGCCGCGTAAGCGACGCGCTGGCGCTGGGCTATCGGCTGTATGGCTCTCCTGCGGCCACCTTCAATGGGCAGACCGTGATCGTGGCCCAGGCCATCGTGTGGCCCGGCACGGTCGACTGACGGCACCGCCCCACCCAGGCCATCAGGCCGCGCGCTGAACGCCTGCCGCGGCCACTCATTCGCCCCCAACCCGCTCTTCTGAAGGCACTGGCGGAGATACAGAGCCCGGTGGGTCGATAGTGACCGGCGGCAAACCGCCCGCACCCGCGGGCCGGGGCGGCATGCCGGGCACCGGGGCCTGCTGCGGGTCGGTGCGGAACAGGCCACGAATCCAGTCACGCATGGTGCTGAGCGAGCTATCGGGCGGTGGCGGTGGGCTGGTGTCAAACTCATCCACAAACCGGTCATTGCCGTCGATCACCTTGTTGCGAATGGCCTGCTGCATGAACTCGCCCACCATGGGCAACGCACTGCGCGCGCCCTGCCCCCAGTAGTCGCTGCGCAGCGTGATGCGTCCGTCATTGAAGCCAGCCCAGGCCCCCGCGACCACGCGGGTGTGCATCAGGATGAACCAGCCATCGGTGTTGTCTTGCGTGGTGCCGGTCTTGCCCGCCACGTCGGCCTGGATGCCATAGCGCGTACGGATGGCGGTGGCCGTGCCCCGGTCCACGGCACCACGCATGGTGTTGCGCAGGGTCTGCGCTGCCCGGGGCTGGAAGACCTCTTCGGGCACGGGCTTGGCAAAGGTCTCCAGCACCTTGCCATTGCGGTCTTCGATGCTGGTGATGAGCACGGGCTCCACATAGCGACCCAGGTTCACGATGCTGCTGTAGGCCGAGATCATCTCCTTGAGCGTAACCGGACTCGTGCCCAGCGCCAAGGAGGGCACCTCTTCCAGCTTGGACTGCCGCACGCCCAGGGCGCGCGCCACTTCGGCCACGCGGGCCGGGCCCACCTGCTGCATCACCTGCGCGGTGATGGTGTTCTTGGAGAACGCCAGGCCGTCGGCCAGCGTCATGGGCTGGTCGCTGGGCGGGCCGCCATCGGTGGGGCGCCAGACGCGGCCGCCGCCCAGCGGGATTTCGACGGCGGTATCCATCAGCGTGTCTTCAGGCGTGGCGCCGTTGGCAAACGCCGCGCCATACACAAACGGCTTGAAGGTCGAGCCCGGCTGGCGGCGCGCTGCCTGCACGTGGTCGAAAGGGTCTTGCGCAAAGTCGCGGCTGCCCACCCAGGCCAGCACATGGCCGGTGACGGGGTCTTGCGCCAGAAAGCCCGCCTGCACGCGCGTCTTTTCGGCACGCAGCTTGGCCATGAAGGCGGCGTCGTCCAGCAGTGCCTTCAGCGCGTCGTCGGGCGTATCGCCCTTGTCCACGGCCGCGCGGTACTCGGCGCTCTCGCGCACCAGGGTCTGCACCAGCTCGTTCTTGGGGCCCCAGCCGTTGCGCTGCGACCAGGCGGTGTCCGCCACGCCTTGCAATTGCCGACCCTGCCGCGCCACCGCCTGGTTGGCATAGGCCTGAAGGCGCGAGTCGATGGTGGTGCGGATCACCAGTCCGTCCGAATACAGGCTGTAGCCCTTGCTGTCGGCCCAGTCGATGAGCTGCTTGCGCAGCTGGATCGCAAAATGCGGCGCCGGGCCCATCACCTCCGTCTGGCGTTCAAAGTTGATACGCAGCGGGCGTTTTTGCAGGGTCTCGAACTGCTTGGCATCGAGCTTGCCCCGCTTGACCATCTGCGACAGCACCGTGTTGCGGCGGGCCTGTGCGCGCTCGGGGTTGAGCACCGGGTTGTAGTAGGCCGTGCCCTTGAGCATGCCAATCAGCGTGGCGCTCTCCAGCACATTGAGCTTGTCGGCCGACTTGTCGAAATAGGTGCGCGCGGCCATCTCGATGCCGTAGGCGTTGTAGAGAAACGGCACGGTGTTGAGGTAGGTCTCCAGGATTTCGTCCTTGGAATACGACGCCTCGATCTTGAGGGCGGTGATCGCCTCCTTGAGCTTGCGCGTGAGCGTGCGCGAGCGGCCGATTTCCTCCGGGAACAGGTTGCGCGCCAGTTGCTGGGTGATGGTGGAGCCGCCCTGCGGGTCGCCGCGCAGCGTCAGCACGACCGACGACGCCGTGCGCCGCCAGTCCAGCCCGAAGTGCTTGTAAAAGCGGTGGTCCTCGGTCGCTATCAGCGCATCAATCACGCTGGGCGAGATCTGGTTCAGCTCCACCCACTCGCGGTTGGCCCAGCGGTATTCGGCCAACAGCTTGCCGTCGGCCGACATGAGCTGCGCCGGCAGCTCGCTCTTGGCCTTGCGGATGTCGCTGATACCGGGGGTGAAAGGCACGAGCGCCAGCGTGAACACCAGCAGCGCAGCAGGCACCGCCACCACCGTCCACAACAGCAGGCGCCGCACGGGCCGGGGAACCCAGGCCAACAGGCCCGCCATGCGGGCCCGGAAAGAAAGCAGCCACTTGTGCATCAATGAATCGCCGGGAAATAAGGGGTCGCTTCAGGACCGCCCCACCAGGGGCCGGTCAGGAAGGAAAAAGGGGATGGAGAACGCAAAAGCAGAGTCGGGCATGGTGCACCGTGCTCCGTCAGACACCTTGGCCTGACAACAGTTCCAGCATGCCGGCTTCGTCCAGCACGGGCACGCCCAGTTCCTGGGCCTTGACCAGCTTGCTGCCGGCTTCTTCGCCCGCCACCACGTAACTGGTCTTCTTACTGACGGAGCCGGCCACCTTGGCGCCTGCGGCTTCGAGCATGTCCTTGGCCGCGTCGCGGCTGAGCGTCGGCAAGGTACCGGTCAGCACCACCGTCTTGCCCGCCAGGATCTGCGGGGCACGCTCGGCCACCGGGCCTTCGGGCCAGGTCACGCCGCAGGCACGCAGCTGCTCGACCACTTCGCGGTTGTGCGGCTGTTCAAAGAAGGTGCGGATGGCCTTGGCCACGATGGGGCCCACGTCGTTGACGGCCAGCAGCTGCTCTTCCGTCGCATCCATGATGGCGTCAAGCACTCCGAAATGCCGCGCCAGGTCCTTGGCTGTGGCCTCGCCCACGTGGCGGATGCCCAGGGCAAACAAGAAGCGCGGCAGCGTGGTCTGTTTGGACTTTTCGAGCGCCGCCAGCACGTTCTGGGCCGATTTCTCGGCCATGCGCTCCAGCGCAATGAGCGAGGTCAGGCCCAGCCGGTACAGGTCGGGCAGTGTGCGGATCACGTTGGCGTCCACCAACTGGTCCACCAGCTTGTCGCCGAGGCCCTCGATGTCCATGGCGCGGCGCGCGGCAAAGTGCAGGATCGCCTCCTTGCGCTGCGCGGCGCAGAACAGGCCGCCGGTGCAGCGGTGGTTGGCCTCGCCCTTTTCGCGCACCACGGCGCTGCCGCATACGGGGCAGGCTGTGGGCATGCGGAAGTTGGGCACATACCTCGAACGCTGCCCTGGCATGACACCCACGACCTCGGGAATCACGTCCCCCGCACGGCGCACGATGACGGTGTCACCCACGCGCACACCCTTCTTGCGGATCTCGAACAGGTTGTGCAGCGTGGCATTGGTCACGGTGACCCCACCCACAAACACCGGCGCCAAGCGTGCCACAGGCGTGATCTTGCCGGTGCGCCCCACCTGCACGTCGATGCCTTCGATCTTGGTGGCCATCTCCTGCGCCGGGTACTTGTGCGCCACGGCCCAGCGCGGTTCGCGGGTCTTGAAGCCCAAGTCACGCTGCAGCTGCAACGAGTTGACCTTGTAAACCACACCGTCGATGTCGTACGGCAGCGCATCGCGGCTGGCACCCACCTGCTGGTGAAACGCTACCAATTCAGTAGCACCCACCGCAATCTGTACCTGCGCTGCCACCGGAAATCCCCAGGATTTCAGCTTCTGCAGCATCTCGTAGTGCGTGCGGAACACCGGCCCACCTTCGGCAGGCGGCGTGATCGCGCCCAGACCATAGGCAAAAAAGCTCAGGGGCCGCTGGGCGGTGATGTTGGAGTCGAGCTGGCGCACTGCGCCAGCGGCGGCATTGCGCGGGTTCACAAAGGTCTTGCCGCCCTGCTCCCGCTGACGCTCGTTGAGTGCGTCGAAGTCGGCACGGCGCATGTAGACCTCGCCACGCACTTCGAGCACAGAAGGCACGCCGTCGGGCAAGGTCAGCGGGATCTGGCGGATCGTGCGGATGTTGTGCGTCACGTCCTCGCCCACCTCGCCATCGCCCCGCGTGGCAGCCTGCGCCAGGCGGCCGTTTTCGTAGCGCAGGCTCATGGCCAGGCCGTCGAACTTGGGCTCGGCCACGTATTCGATGGCAGGGTCGGCATCGGTCAGGCCCAGTTCGCGCCGCACGCGGGCATCAAACGCCTGGGCGCCCGTCGCTTCGGTGTCGGTTTCGGTGTGGATGCTGAGCATGGGCACCGTGTGGCGCACGGGGGCCAGGCCCTCCATCACCGCGCCAATCACGCGCTGCGTGGGCGAATCGGGGGTGACAAGGTCGGGGTGCGCGGCTTCCAGCGCCTGCAGCTCGCGGAACACGCGGTCGTATTCGGCGTCGGGCACGGTGGGCTCGTCCAGCACGTAGTACTGGTGGGCCCACTGGTTGAGCTGGTCGCGCAGCGCTTTGATTTTGATAGCTGTCTGCGCTTGATCCACGGGCGCTGAGGCCGAAAAAAGGTCGAAATTCTCGGTCATTTCAGTGATCGACCCCGCTGTGCACCGTATGCGGCCTATACGACTGGCGCAGTCCATGCCAGGGACACCGAGCCAGGGCCGCCCCGCAGCGAAGGTGTCGTCCCCCTTGAGGGGGAAGACGCCGAAGGCGGCTCAGGGGGTGCTTCATATCTTTAGCTGAACAGGCGCCGCGCCAACACCGACCCCGCCGACAGATCGCGTCCATCGAGCTGGTCATACAGCAGCTCCAGGTCGGCAGCGATCGGGTCCATGGCCATGGCGGGCAGCGGCGTGCCGTTCTGGTCGCACAGCACGCCATCCATGGCCTGGCACAGGGCGGCGGCCACGTCGCGCAGGCGGGCGAAGGGCTGCTCGGTGCGGTGGACCTGGGCGACGTCCAGGCTCAGCGTGATGTCGCGGATGGCGGACTGGTCGGGGTCGTCGGCCAGAGCAGCCTGGGTGTCGTAGCCCAGCGTGAGTAGCGGCGGCAGACCCTGGGTGCTGGCGGGCAGCACCAGGCGGCCGGGCATGGCACCGGGCACAAAGCCCAGGCGGGCGGCGTTCTGCTGCACGTAGCCCGGGCTCCAGGCAGCCTGGCGGGCGCGCAGCATGAACATGAGCTGGGCGTCGTGGTCGCTGGCGAACTGGTCCAGCTCGCGAGCACGGGCCACTTCCTGCAGCATGTCGGGGAAGTCGGGGGCAGCGTTAATGGCGTCAGCAAAGGCCTGGGCCTTGACCACGAACTCGGAAAACTCGATCTCGTTGAGCGCGCCCATGCGGTTGGCCAATTGCACGCCCGCCTGGAAGGACTGGTAGCGCTGACCGGGGGCCGGGGTTTCCCACTGCTGGGTGGCTTCGTTCAGGCCTTCGATGGCAAAGGGCTTGCTGCCTGCGCGGCGGGTGGGCGGCAATGCGGCCAGCGCCGCGTCGCCGGACACCACATGCTCGGGCTGTAGCGAGGCGATCACATCGATGAGCGGGTCCAGCCCCGGGCGGCGCTCGGGCGAAAACGGCGGCACGGGCAGTTGCAGGGCTTCGCCCGCGTCCACGGTGTGTTCCGACGGCTCCGGTCCTCGGTCCAGGCCGTGGAACTCGCCGGGGGGCATCGCACCGGCCGCGCCTGCATCAAAGCCGGGCTCTTGGCGCAATGCGGGTTCTGCCGCATGTTCACTGTCTTGGGGCAAGGCGCGCTTGGGCGCGTTGCGGCGCGAGGTCCAGGTGTTGTAGGCCACGATCAGGGCCAGCACCAGGCCACCGATGATGGCCAGACTCAGTTGCAATGTGCTCATGTTTGAATGAATGGGTTCAAGCGTCCACCATCGACAAAGCGGACTCCATGTCCACCGCCACGATGCGCGACACGCCCTGCTCCTGCATGGTCACGCCGATCAGTTGCTCGGCCATTTCCATCGCGATCTTGTTGTGGCTGATGAACAAAAACTGCGTGCCCTTGCTCATGCTGGACACCAGCTTGGCATAACGTTCGGTGTTGGCGTCGTCCAGCGGCGCGTCCACCTCGTCCAGCAGACAGAACGGCGCGGGGTTGAGCTGGAAGATGGCAAACACCAGCGCAATGGCGGTGAGGGCCTTCTCGCCACCCGACAGCAGGTGGATGGTCTGGTTCTTCTTGCCGGGCGGCTGCGCCATCACCTGCACGCCCGAATCCAGAATTTCGTCCCCGGTGATGATGAGCTTGGCCTGGCCGCCGCCGAACAGCTCGGGGAACATGCGGCCAAAGTGCGCGTTCACGGTGTCAAAGGTGCCCGAGAGCAGCTGGCGCGTTTCGCCGTCGATCTTGCGGATCGCGTCCTCGAGCGTGTTCATGGCCTCGGTCAGGTCAGCGGTCTGCGCGTCGAGGAACACCTTGCGCTCGCTGGCCAGCTTGAGCTCATCCAGCGCGGCCAGGTTGACCGCGCCCAGGGCCGTGATCTCGCGGTGCAGGCGGTCGATTTCGCTTTGCAGACCGCCGATGCGCACATTGCCTTCCTCGATGGAGCGGGCCACGGCCTCCAGGTCGGCCTGGGCGTCTTGCAGCAAGGTGGTGTACTGCTCCAGGCCCAGGCGCGCGGCCTGTTCCTTGAGCTGGAACTCGGTGATGCGCTGGCGCAGCGGGTCGAGGGCGCGCTCCAGCTGCATGCGGCGTTCGTCGCTGGCGCGCAGCTTGGTGGTCAGGTCGTCGTATTCGCTGCGCTGGGCGGCCAGGGCTTTCTCGCGCTCCATCTTGAGCTCCAGCGCGGCCTGCAGGCCGCCCTGCGCGGCGGCGTCGGACAGGCGGGCGAGTTCATCGCGCGCACGCTGCTCTTCGTCGGCCAGGGCCTTGGCCTGCTGGGTGGCGGTTTCGATGGAGCGGTTCAATTCAGCGCGGCGCGCCTCCAGGCTGCGCTGCGAGAACGTGGCCTCTTGCGCCTGACGCTCCAGCGTGCGCTGCTGTTCACGGCAGGCGGCCAGCTTGCGCTCCGCCTCGATGACCTTGTCGCCCAACTGGGCCTCGCGCTCCTGGCTGTCGGCCAGTTGCATGTCCAGCTCTTCAAAGCGCGCCTCGGCGGCCACACGGCGCTCCTGCAGGTCGGCCAGCTGGGCCTCGACCTCAGCCAGGTCGCCGTCGATCTGTGCGCTGCGGGCGCGGGTCTGCTCGGCCAGTTGCGTCAGGCGCAGGGTCTCCACCTGCAGCTCGTGCGCACGGCTCTGGGCCTCGGTCGCTTCGCGGCGGGCGGACACCAGGCGCTGCGAGGCATCGGCATAGGCGGCCTCGGCGCGGACCAGGGCGGTGCGCGATTCTTCGGCGATCAGGGCCTGCGCGCGCAGTTCCTTTTCAAGGTGTTCGATCTCTTGCGCGCGGGCCAACATGCCGGACTGCTCGGAGTCCTGCGCATAAAAGCTCACGCTGTGGGCGCTGACGGCATGGCCCGTGGGCACAAACACCGTCTCCCCAGGTTGCAACTGGCTGCGGCGGGCCAGGGCTTCGTCCAGCGTGGGGGCCGTATAGCAGCCCTGCAGCCAGTCGGTGAGCACGGCACGCAGGCCCGCGTCATTCAGGCGCAGCAGATCGGACAGGCGCTGGTGCTGGGACGGCGCCTCGGGCTGGCCGGCCGCAGGCGCGCTGTAAAAGGCCAGGCGCGCCGGGGGCGCATCGTTGCCGCCGGAGCCCAGAAAACCGCGCACCATGTCCAGGCGGCCCACTTCCAGCGCGGCCAGACGCTCGCGCAGGGCGGCTTCGAGCGCGTTTTCCCAGCCGGGCTCGATGTGGATGCGGCTCCACAGGCCTTGCAGGCCATCGAGGCCGTGTTTGGCGAGCCAGGGGCGCAGCTTGCCGTCGGTCTTGACCTTTTCCTGCAGGGCCTTCAGGGCCTCCATGCGGGCCGACAGCTCGGCCTGGCGCGCGCTTTCGGCGTTCACCGCCTGCTGGCGGGCGCGGCGGTCTTCGTCCAGCTGGGGCACGGACTCCTGCAGTTCATACAACCGTGCCTCGGTGGTTTCGGCAATCTCCTGCGCTTCTTCGAGTTGCTCGCGCAGGTTGTTCAGGCGGGCTTCATCGGGCGCGGCCAGCGCGTTGCGGTCGGTACGCAGGCGTTCAAAGCGGGCGTCCAGCTGGCGGCTTTGCTCGTCAAAGCTGCGCTGCTCGGCGGCCAACACGCCAATCTGCTGCTGCACCTGCACGACGCTACTGCGCTGCTCGGCCGTGCGGGCCTGGGCCTGGCGCAGGGCTTCTTCCAGGTCGGGCAGCTGCATGGCCTGCTCTTCGACCTGGGCGGCGAGCAGTTCGGCGCGCTCTTCGGCGTCCACACCGGCACCGGCCAGGTTTTCCAGCTCCACATCGGCGTCTTCCTTGCGGGCCTGCCACTGGGCGATCTGCTCGGCCAGCTGCACCAAGCGCTGCTCCACGCGCTGGCGGCCTTCGACCACGTAGCGGATCTCGGCTTCGAGCTTGCCGACTTCGGCCGTGGCTTCGTAGAGCTTGCCCTGGGCCTGGTTGACCTGGTCGCCTGCAGCGTAGTGGGCCTGGCGGATGGTTTCGAGGTCCGACTCCACGGCGCGCAGGTCGGCCATGCGCGATTCGAGGTCGTTCACGGCCTGCAGGCCATCGAGGCGCACCTTGTTCTGCTGCTCTTCGGCCTCGGCCCGCTTCAAAAACCACAGCTGATGCTGCTTGAGCGTCGCGTCTGCATGCAGGGTGTTGTACTTGGCGGCCACCTCGGCCTGCTTTTCGAGCTTTTCGAGGTTGGCGTTCAGCTCGCGCAAGATGTCTTCGACCCGCGTGAGGTTCTCGCGCGTATCCGACAGGCGGTTTTCGGTCTCGCGACGGCGCTCTTTGTATTTGGAGACGCCCGCCGCTTCCTCCAGGAACAGCCGCAGTTCCTCGGGGCGCGATTCGATGATGCGGCTGATGGTGCCCTGGCCGATGATGGCGTAGGCGCGGGGCCCGAGGCCCGTGCCCAGGAACACGTCCTGCACGTCGCGGCGGCGCACAGGCTGGTTGTTCAGAAAGTAGCTGCTGGTGCCATCGCGGGTGAGCACGCGGCGCACCGCGATTTCGCCAAACTGGCCCCACTGGCCGCCCGCGCGGTGGTCGGAGTTGTCGAACACCAGCTCCACACTGGCGCGGCTGGCCTGCTTGCGGGTGGTGGTGCCGCTGAAGATCACGTCCTGCATGCTCTCGCCGCGCAGCTCGCTGGCCTTGCTCTCGCCCAGCACCCAGCGCACCGCGTCCATGATGTTGGACTTGCCGCAGCCGTTAGGCCCCACCACGCCGACCAGTTGCCCGGGCAGCATGAAATTGGTGGGTTCAGCGAACGACTTGAAGCCGGAGAGCTTGATCGAGGTAAGACGCACGGATCAGATGGCGGGTAGATGCAGAAGAGACGCGGCGGTCAACCAGGGCGCCGGTGCGCAGTCCCGGCGTACAACACACCGGCAGGGCCGGGTATGGGCAAGGCCGGAATGATACCGCGCCGCCTGCCCGGCCCCGGAGCGCAAGGGCCGCCAGGGGTGCCCGCAGGCCGGCTGGCACCAAAAATCCAGCCAAATCGGCCTGATGCGCTAGTGCAATATGGCTTTCTTGCTATTGATTTTGATAGCCAAAGGCGACGATCATCAAGGCAGCACACACACCTGGTTACGCCCGCCCAACTTGGCCTTGAACAGAGCCTCGTCCGCGCGGGTCACTGCCTGGGGCAGGTGCTGCAGCGCGGAGATCTCGCACGCGCCAATGGACACGGTGAGCTGCTCGGGCTCGGTGATGCCCTCCACCGCGCGGCGCAGCTTTTCGGCCACCTTCAGCGCGTCGGGCAGTGCGGTCTGGGGCAGGCAGACCAGAAACTCCTCGCCGCCCCAGCGAATGATCTCGTCGCCGCGCCGCAGGGCATCGGTCAGCACCCGGGCCACTGCCTGCAGGGCCTTGTCGCCCGCATCGTGGCCAAAGCGGTCGTTGATGCTCTTGAACCGGTCCAGGTCCATGAGCAGGATGGACGAAGCGGGCTCAAACAAGGAGGCCCGGTACACACGCCGGTCGATCAGGTCCACCGCGTGGCGGTTCAGCAGCCCGGTCAGCGCATCGTGGTAAGCGGCGCGCTGCAGCTCCTGGCGCTCGGCGGCCACGGTCATGAGCGAGCCGAACAGTTCAGCCAGCCCCGCAAACAGGCTCTCGCCAACCTCGTCAAAGTAGCCATCGCGGTCGGCGTACAGCACAAAGATGCCGCTGTAGCCATTGAAGGTGGAGGCAATGGGCAAGGCCAGCACGTGATGGATACCGTGGTGGCGTGCCGCCTCGCGCCAGGGGCCAAACGGGGAAAGCTGCGACACCGTGAAAGGGCCCGCAGACTTGCCCTCCAGCGTGGTGAAGGCAGGGCCGATGCGGGTGAGCAGGTTGCGCTCGATGGTCAGCGACTCGGCATAAGCGGCCGCCGGGCCTGCGTACACCTGCGGGCGGATGGTGTGCGTGTCAGTCGGGCCGAACCAGGTCCACGCCAGGCGGATGTGACTGGTGACATCCACAATGGCCTGGCACACCCCGCGGATGATCTCCAGCTCGCTGCGCCCCAGGATCAGCTTGGCAGAGCGCTTGAGCAGCATCTCGGCAATCACCGAGCGCTCGCGCTGTGCGTCAAAGCCTTGCGGCAATGGCACGGATGCGGGAGGTGAAGGCTTTTTGAAGAACATGGAGGCGGTGGCGATCAAGCGCCCGCATCATAGGTCGCGCAGCCAGCCTGCGAATGCAAAGGGTCTACGGCGTCGCGTTGCCACCCGCCCCCCTTCCATGGCTCCGCACGCCCGGGCCCGGCGCAGGGCCCACGCCATCAATGGCCTCCATCCAGGGTGCCAGCCAGTGCACCGTTCGTGCGGCGGACCAGTGCCTCGAACTCGGCCACGGCCACGGGCGGGCTAAGCAAAAAGCCCTGCCAGGCGTGGCAGTGGTGGCGCTCCAGAAACTCGCGCTGTGCCTCGGTTTCCACGCCCTCCGCGATCACGCGCAGGCCCAGGCTGGTGCCCAGGGCCACCACCGTGCGTGCAATGGCGGCGTCATTGGGGTCGGTGAGCACGTCGCGCACAAAGCTCTGGTCGATCTTGAGCTGGTCCAGCGGCAGGCGCTTGAGGTAACTGAGCGATGAATAACCGGTGCCAAAGTCGTCCAGCGAAAAGCCCACGCCGTAGCCCCGTAGCTGGCCCATCTTGTCGATGGTGTCTTCCACGTCCTGCAGCAGCAGGCCTTCGGTCATCTCCAGCTTGAGCTGGTGGCCGTCGGCCCCGGCCACCGCCAGTGCGGCAAGCACTTGCGCCACAAAACCGGTCTGGTGGAACTGCCGGGGACTCACGTTGACCGCCAGGCTCAGCGTGGCCAGGTCGGGCTGCTGGGCCCACGCGGCCAGGCGGCGGCAGGCCGCCTGCAGCACCCATTCGCCCAGCGGCAGGATCAGGCCGGTTTCTTCGGCCAGCGGGATGAAATGCGCGGGCGAGATGAAGCCGTCGCGCGGGTGCCGCCAGCGCAGCAGGGCCTCGGCGCCGATGATGCGGCCGTGGTCGATCTGGGGCTGGTAGTACAGCTCGAACTGGCCCTGGGCCAGGCCCACGCGCATGTCCAGCTCTAGCGTAGCGCGGGCGCTGACCACGGCCTGCATCTGGGGGTCATAAAAGCGCAAGGTGTCGCGCCCCGCATTCTTGGCCTGATACAGCGCCAGGTCAGCGCGCTTGAGGAGTTCATCCACCGTCTCGCGTGTGCCGCTGTAAATGGTGACGCCCATGCTCAGCGAGCTGTGGTGCGCGTCGCCGTCGATCTGGTACGGCTCGCGCAGCACGCCCAAGATGCGCTGGCCCACGTCTTCGGCGCGTGCAGCGGCCTCTTCAGGGCTGTCGCCCAGGTCTTCCAGCACCACCACAAATTCGTCGCCGCCCTGGCGGGCCACGGTGTCGTCCTCGTGCACACAACTGCGCAGCCGGTGCGCCACCTGCAGCAGCAAGGCATCGCCCCGGTCGTGGCCCCGGGTTTCGTTCACTGTCTTGAAGTTGTCCAGGTCCAGCATCAGCAAGGCGCCGCTGCGCTGGTGGCGCGCACTGGTGGCCAGCGCCTGCTGCAGACGGTCCATCAGCAGACGGCGGTTGGGCAGGCGGGTGAGCGGGTCGTAGTAGGCCAGCTGGTTGATCTCTTCCTCGGCCGCCTTGCGCTCGCTCAGGTCCTGCATGGTGATCAGGCGCCCGCCTTCCACAAAGATGCCGGAGATCTCCACCGGCTTGTATTTGCCGTCAGCGCAGCGAATGGTGTATTCGGCCAGCGGGATGATGCCCTGGTGCAAGGTATCCAGCTGCCGCTGGCGGATGGCCTCCCGCTCGGTAGCGTCGGGGTAGGCGCGCTGCCACCAGGTGTTGGTGTCGGGCACTTCCTCCTGCGTGTAGCCACAGATCTGCACATAGCGCGCGTTGCGAAAACTGATCAGACCGTCGTCCTGCACCAGGCACAGGCCCATGGGCAGGCGCTCCAGGATGCCGCGCAGGCGTTGTTCGTTGGCGCGCAGGTTTTCTTCCATGCGCTTGCGGGCTGTGATGTCCTGCACCACGGCAATGTGGTAGCCCGGCGCCGAGCCCGAGGCCCACATCGACGACACGGTGAGGTCGCCCCAGACCTCGTGCCCGTCCTTGTGGATGTAGCGCTTTTCCAGCCGGTACTCGGGGACATCGCCGCTCTGCAACCGCCGGACATGGGCCAGATCCGCCGCCAAGTCGTCGGTGTGGGTAAGGCTCTGAAAGGTCATGCCCACCAGCTCCTGGGGGGTGTAGCCCAGGATGTCGGCGTAGCGCTGGTTGGCACGCACGAACTGGCCCGTGGCCGAGTCCACCTGCGCGACCCCCACGGTGGTCTGGTTGAAGAGTGCCCGAAACCGTTCCTCGCTCTCGCGCCGCGCCTCGTCGGACAGCTGTGCACGCACGAGCGCCAGCGTGCGCTGGCGCACCAGCAAGGCCACGGTGGACGCCAGCAGCAGCGACACCAGCGCGGCAGCCAGCCCGGCCAGCCATGGCAGGCTGGTCTCAGACGGTGTAAGGAACGAGCGGGTGGGGTAGAAGGTGAGCTGCCAGCGCCGGTCGTGCACCGCCAGCACGCGCACCAGGGGCCGGGCCCCAGGCAGGCCTGGGGCGGTCTGCTCCAGCAAGGGTCGCACGGCGTTGTCACCGGAGTTGGCGCGCACGGGCCCCAGGTCGTCCATGGCAACGGCGATCCCGTTCAAATACCCTTGGCTGCCCAGCCCTTGCACCAGGTCATAGACCCGCAGCGTGGAGGCCACCGCACCCACAAAACGCTGCTCGGCCGTGCCAGCCGTGGGGTCGAACACCGGCACGCGGATGACGATGCCCGCGCGGTGCGAGGATTCCTGCAGCAGGTCGAACGGGGCGGACACCACGGTCTGCCCACTGTCGCGGCTGTAGCGCATCGCCGCCAAGTTGGTGGGCTGTGCGCTGATGTCCAGCCCCAGCACCCCCTCGTTGCCAAACATCGGCCAGAGGTACTCGGCCACAAAGTATTCGGGCCGCTCACCGGGGGGGTGGATCTTGAATTGGGGCAAGCCTTCGGGGGACAGCGAGGTGTCGGCCCGCACCCGGGCCTCGTAGGCCTCGCGCTCGGGCCCGGGCACCCAGCGTGTGAAGGACAGGTTGCGCACGCCGGGGTACCGCTGGCCCACCTCCATCTCGCTGGCGGCCCGTTCAAAGTCCAGGCGCGACAGGCGCGGGTTGGCGGTGAAAAGGCCCCGCAGCCCATTGACCACCTCGGTATGGCCTGCGATGCGCTGGCTCAGTGCGTCGGAGAACGCCCTGGTTTCCTGTGTGAAGCGGGCCTCCTCAATCTGGGCCATCGACGCAGCCTGGTGCTGCGCCAGCCACAAACTGAGCACCAGGCCCAAGGCAGCCACCCCAATGCCCGCCACCCAATGTCGATAACGGCTTTGGGGCGCCTGCGCAGCCAGCGGGGAGGGATGGAAAGAAGTCAGAGACGCACCTTTGCGTTACCAGCCCCCAATGGGGCCGGAAGCCATGCAAGTTGCGCAGGATAGCGGCAATCCAGCCCCTGTGGAGCCAACATTTGGTTACGGCGAAAAATTTAAGAAAAAAGTGCCTCCAGCGCCACAGTGGCATGCCTGACAAGCTATGAATTGATGAGCATATTTCATAGTCCACGCACCCACGGGTTTACCCGATGACTGCGCCCGTGGCCACCGGGTACGGCGCAAACCGGCTGCGGTTTTCGTTCACATCCAGCGCCCGCCCGATGGGCGGAAACGCGCGCTGCGGGCAGGCGTCGCGCTCGCACACCTTGCAGCCCATGCCGATCGGTACGGCGGCTTCAGGGCGTGCCAAGTCGAGCCCGCGCGAGTACACCAGCTGCGGCGCGTGGCGGATGTCGCAGCCCAGCGCCACCGAGAACTCCTTGCCCGGCACGCCCCACCCGCCCCCGCTGCGCGACACGGTGCGCGCCACCCACAGGTAAGCCCGCCCATCCGGCATGCGCGCCACCTGCGGCACGATGCGCCCGGGCTGGGCAAAGGCCTCGTACACGTTCCACAGCGGGCAGGTGCCGCCGATCTTGCTGAAGTGGAAATGTGTGGCCGACTGCCGCTTGCTGATGTTGCCCGCGCGGTCCACGCGGATGAAGAAGAAGGGCACACCCCGCGCACTGGGCCGCTGCAGGGTGGACAGGCGGTGGCACACGGTCTCGAAACCCACGCCAAACTGCTGGCCCAGCCGGTCGATGTCGTAGTGGTGCCCCTCGGCCGCCCGCAAAAAGGCGGTGTAGGGCAATACCAGCGCCCCCGCAAAGTAGTTGGCCAAGCCGATGCGCGCCAGTGCCCGAGCCTGGTCGCTGGACAAACCGGCGCCAGCGGCCAGGCGTTGCAGCTCGGCGCCCTGCTCCAGAAACGCCAGCTGCGTTGCCATCTGAAACGCCCGCTGCCCCCGCTCCAGCCCCGCCGCCAGCTGCAGCACGCCGGTTTCAGACTGGAACACGCGCTGCGCCTGCCCCGGCAGGTCGGCCACATCCACCACCCGCACGCCATGGGCGGCCAGCAGGCGCTGGGCCAGCGCCTCGTCCGCGCGGCCGGGCAGCAGGCCCCAGTCGGCAGCGCACTGCTCGGCGGCGTCGTCCAGCTCGGCAATGTGGTTCTGGCGCGCGAAGAAGAAGTCGCGCACTTCTTCATAGGCCATGGGCGGGTGGTGGGCCGTAGCGCCCTCGCCGCCCCGGTCGTTGCCCAGGGCGGCCAGGCGTTCGAGCGCCTGGCGGTGCCGCTGGTGCAGCGCGAGCAGCGTGCGCGCCACGGCGGGCATGCCGGCGGCCAGCTCGCGGATTTCGGCGAGCGACACAGCATCGCCAGCGCACTCGCCGCCCACACCCGCAGGCAGGTCGGCCAGCACCTCGCGCAGGCCGGTGATGAGGCGCGCCTCATCGTCATCGGAGAACCGCTGCACATCCACGCCGAACACGGCGTTGATCTTGAGCAGCACCGGCACGGTGAGCGGGCGCTGGTTCTGCTCCAGCTGGTTCAGGTAGCTGGCCGACAGATCCAGCGCACGCGCCAGCGCCACCTGGGTCATGCCGCGTTCTTCGCGCAGGCGGCGCAGGCGCACGCCCATGAAGGTTTTTTTCATCGTTTCTTTCGCTCTCCGGCCGCGCCATTCGTTCGCAAAACCAATCTGCAAATAATTCGCAAATTTTGCAAATCACAGGCACTACCTTCGCAATCATTCGCCAATTCAGCCCTTACAGAGGGGTGCCATTGTGCGTAAATTGCGAAGCATGACAACCCCTCAAGGCACCGTCGAACTGACGGAAATCGTCTTCCCCACCGAAGCCAACCACTACGGTACGCTGTTTGGCGGCAACGCCCTGCAACTCATGGCCAAGGCGGCGTTTCTGGCGGCGCGCAGTGCCGCAGCGCGCGACGTGGTGATGGCGGGCGTGACCGATGTGCGTTTTCTGGCCCCGGTGCCTGTGGGCCATGTGCTCACGCTGCGCGCCTGGGTCAGCCGCGTGGGCCGCAGCTCGCTCACCGTGTGCGTGAACGGCCTGGCCGCCACGCTGGGCTCGCCACCGGAGGCCGTGCTGCAAGGGGTTTTCGACATGGTGGCCGTGGACGCCAAAGGCCGACCCACGCCCATCGCCAACGCCTATCTGAACCCGGAGGAGACCCCATGAACACCCCCACCACCGTTGAAACCCCGGGCTTCAAGCCCAAGAAATCCGTGGCCCTGTCGGGCGTGACGGCGGGCAACACCGCCCTGTGCACCGTGGGCCGCACGGGCAACGACCTGCACTACCGGGGCTACGACATCCTGGACATTGCCGAGGTCTGCGAGTTTGAAGAAATCGCCCACCTACTGGTGCACGGCAAGCTGCCCACACGTGCCGAGCTGCGTGCCTACAAGGCCAAGCTCAAGGCCTTGCGCGGCCTGCCTCTGTCGGTGAAGCAGGCGCTGGAGCAACTGCCCGCCGCCAGCCACCCCATGGACGTGATGCGCACGGGGGTCTCGGCCCTGGGCTGCGCGCTGCCAGAAAAGGACGACCACAACCTGCCCGGTGCGCGTGACATCGCCGACCGGTTGATGGCATCGCTGGGCTCCATGCTGCTCTACTGGTACCACTGGGCCAGCTCGGGCCGCCGCATCGAGGTGGAAACGGATGACGACTCCATCGGTGCGCACTTTTTGCACCTGCTGCATGGCACAGCACCCAGCGCGGCCTGGGAGCGCGCCATGCACACCTCGCTCAACCTGTATGCCGAGCACGAGTTCAATGCCTCCACCTTCACCGCCCGCGTGGTGGCAGGCACGGGCAGCGACATGTACTCGGCCATCACCGGCGCCATCGGCGCGCTGCGCGGCCCCAAGCACGGCGGCGCCAACGAGGTGGCCTTCGAGGTCCAGAAGCGCTACGACAGCCCCGACGAGGCCGAGGCCGACATCCGCCGCCGTGTGGAGGCCAAGGAGGTCGTGATCGGCTTCGGCCACCCGGTCTACACCGTGAGCGACCCGCGCAACGTCGTCATCAAGGGCGTGGCGCGCAGCCTGTCGCACGAGGCGGGCAGCACCAAGATGTTCGACATTGCCGAGCGGCTGGAATCGGTGATGTGGGAGGTGAAAAAGATGTTTCCCAACCTCGACTGGTTCAGCGCCGTGAGCTACCACATGATGGGCGTGCCCACCGCCATGTTCACGCCGCTTTTCGTCATTGCACGCACCAGCGGCTGGGCGGCGCACATCATCGAGCAGCGCATCGACAACAAGATCATCCGGCCGAGCGCGAACTACACCGGGCCCGAAGACCTGGCGTTTGTGCCGATCCAAGACCGCAAGTAAAACAACGCCCCCAGCCCCACGCCCATGAACACCTTGTATCGCAAGCCGCTGCCCGGCACGCAGCTGGACTACTTCGACGCCCGCGCCGCTGTCGAGGCCCTGCAGCCTGGCGCCTGGGTCACCCTGCCCTACACCGCCCGCGTGCACGCCGAAAACATCGTGCGCCGCGCCGACCCGGCCACCGTCAACGACTGCCTGCGCCAGCTCATCGAGCGCAAGCGCGACCGCGACTTCCCCTGGTACCCGGCGCGCGTGGTGTGCCACGACATCCTGGGCCAGACGGCGCTGGTGGACCTGGCGGGCCTGCGCGATGCGATTGCCAAGGAGGGCGGCGACCCGGCCCAGGTGAACCCCGTGGTGCCGGTGCAGCTCATCGTGGACCATTCGCTGGCCGTGGAATGTGGCGGGTTCGACCCCGAGGCATTTACCAAGAACCGCGCCATCGAAGACCGCCGCAACGAAGACCGCTTTCACTTCATCGAGTGGACGAAAAAAGCCTTTGCCAACGTGGATGTGATCCCGGCGGGGAACGGGATCATGCACCAGATCAATCTGGAAAAAATGTCGCCCGTGGTCCATGCCGACCGGGGCGTGGCCTACCCCGACACCTGCGTAGGCACCGACAGCCACACCCCGCATGTGGATGCGCTGGGCGTGATCGCCATCGGCGTGGGCGGCCTGGAGGCCGAGAACGTGATGCTGGGCCGCGCATCGATGATGCGGCTGCCCGAGATGGTGGGCGTGGAGCTGACGGGCCAGCGCCAGGACGGAATCACCGCCACCGACGTGGTGCTGGCGCTGACCGAGTTTTTGCGCAAGGCCAAGGTGGTCGGTTCCTACCTGGAGTTCTTTGGCGAAGGCGCCGCCAAGCTCACGATTGGCGACCGCGCCACCATCTCCAACATGGCGCCGGAATATGGCGCCACGGCGGCGCTGTTCAGCATCGACCAGCAGACGCTTGACTACCTGCGGCTGACCGGCCGCGAGGCCAGCCAAGTCAAGCTGGTCGAGACCTATGCCAAAACCGCTGGCTTGTGGGCCGATGCGCTCGCGGGCGCTGTGTACGACCGCACCCTGCGCTTTGACCTGTCTACCGTGGTGCGCAGCCTGGCTGGCCCCTCCAACCCGCATGCGCGCGTGGCCACGTCTGACCTGGCAGCCCGGGGCATTGCGGGCCCCTGGGCCCTGCCGTCGCCGGGCGAAGGCACGATGCCCGATGGCGCCGTGGTCATCGCCGCCATCACCAGCTGCACCAACACCAGCAACCCGCGGAACGTGATCGCCGCCGCGCTGCTGGCGCGCAATGCCAACCGGCTGAGCCTCACGCGCAAGCCCTGGGTCAAGACCTCGCTCGCGCCCGGCTCCAAGGCGGTGGAGCTGTACCTGAAAGAAGCTGGTCTGCTGGCTGACCTGGAAGCGCTGGGCTTTGGCATCGTCGCCTTTGCCTGCACCACCTGCAACGGCATGAGCGGTGCGCTGGACCCAGCCATCCAGCAGGAGATCATCGACCGCGACCTGTACGCCACGGCAGTGCTCTCGGGCAACCGCAACTTCGACGGGCGCATCCACCCGTACGCCAAGCAGGCGTTCCTGGCCTCGCCGCCCCTGGTCGTGGCCTATGCGATTGCGGGCACGGTGCGGTTTGACATTGAAAAGGATGTGCTGGCGGTAGTGGATGGCCAGCCTATCCGGCTCAAGGACCTGTGGCCCAGCGATGAAGAAATCGACGCCGTGGTGAAGGCCGCCGTGAAACCCGCACACTACCGCGCCGTGTACGAGCCCATGTTCGCCATCCGGCACGACGATGGCCCGCGCGTGTCGCCCCAGTACGACTGGCGGCCGCAGTCCACCTACATCCGCCGCCCGCCCTATTGGGACACCGAAGGCATTGGCGCGCTGGCCGCGCACCCGCGCACGCTGCAAGGCATGCGCCCGCTGGCCATCCTGCCCGACAACATCACCACCGACCACCTCTCACCGTCCAACGCCATCCTGCAGGACAGCGCGGCGGGCGAGTACCTGGCGCGCATGGGCGTGCCGGAGGAGGATTTCAACTCCTACGCCACGCACCGGGGCGACCACCTCACCGCCCTGCGCGCCACGTTTGCCAACCCACAACTCGTCAATGAGATGGCCGTGGTCAATGGCAAGGTCCAGAAAGGCTCGCTGGCGCGCGTGGAGCCCGAAGGCCAGGTGACGCGCATGTGGGAGGCCATCGAAACCTACCTGCACCGCCGCCAGCCGCTCATCATCATCGCGGGCGCCGACTACGGCCAAGGCTCCAGCCGCGACTGGGCCGCCAAGGGCGTGCGGCTGGCGGGGGTGGAGGTGGTGGTGGCCGAAGGCTTTGAGCGCATCCACCGCACCAACCTGATCGGCATGGGGGTGCTGCCGCTGGAGTTTGGGGCGGGGGTCAACCGCACCACGCTGGGGCTGGATGGGACGGAGGTGTATGGCGTGGAGGGAGGCATCCAACCCCGTGCTGAACTCACCCTGGTCATTCGCCGCAAAAATGGCGAAGTCACCCGGGTGCCCATGACATGCCGCCTCGACACGGCCGAAGAGGTCTCCATCTACCAGGCGGGCGGCGTGCTGCAGCGCTTTGCGCAAGACTTTCTTGCCAAGAATACAGAACAAAAACAGGCTCTGGCGCAAGCCTAGTAAGCGCCATACGCTATCAAATTTGATATTTCTCCATGAGCCTCTCCCCCGCACCACAGATCCGCATCCCCGCCACCTACCTGCGCGGCGGCACCAGCAAGGGCGTGTTCTTCTGCCTGGACGACCTGCCCGCCCCCGCCCAGCAACCCGGCCCCGCGCGCGACGCGCTGCTGCTGCGCGTGCTGGGCAGCCCCGATCCGTATGGCAAGCAGATCGACGGCATGGGCAATGCGTCATCGAGCACCAGCAAGGCGGTGATCCTGTCGCGCAGCACACGGCCGGGGCACGACGTGGACTACCTGTTTGGCCAGGTGTCCATCGACCAGCCCTTCGTGGACTGGAGCGGCAACTGCGGCAACCTCTCGGCGGCGGTGGGGCCCTGCGCCATCCACATGGGGCTGATCGATGCGGCGCGCCTTCAGCAGGACGGCACCTTTCCCGTCCGCGTCTGGCAGGCCAACATTGGCAAGACCATCGTGGCGCATGTGCCCATGGCCCACGGGCAGGTGCAGGAGACAGGCGACTTTGAACTGGACGGCGTGACTTTTGCTGCGGCCGAGGTGGCACTGGAGTTCATAGACCCGGCGGACGATGGGGAAGAAGGCGGCGCCATGTTCCCCACCGGCAATGTGGTGGACACCTTGGAAGTGCCGGGCGTCGGCAGCTTCGCCGCCACGCTGATCAACGCGGGCATCCCCACCATTTTTCTCAACGCACAGGAGCTGGGCTACACCGGCACCGAGCTGCAAGGCGCAATCAATGGCGATGCGGCGGCACTCGCGCGCTTCGAGGCCATCCGCGCCCATGGCGCCTTGCGCATGGGGCTGATCCAAGCTCTTGGCGAGGCCGCCACCCGCCAGCACACGCCCAAGATCGCGTTCGTGGCGCCACCGGCGAGCTACACCGCCTCCAGCGGCAAAGCCATTGACGCCAAAGACATCGATCTGCTGGTGCGCGCGCTCTCCATGGGCCAGTTGCACCACGCGATGATGGGCACGGCGGCGGTGGCCATTGGCACGGCAGCAGCCATCCCCGGCACGCTGGTCAACCTGGCGGCAGGCGGTGGCGTGCGCAGCAGCGTGCGGTTTGGCCACCCCTCGGGCACCCTGTGCGTGGGGGCCGAGGCAACGCAACTCAACGGCCAGTGGAAGGTGACCAAGGCCCTCATGAGCCGCAGCGCCCGCATCCTGATGGAAGGCTGGGTGCGTGTGCCTGCGGACACTTTTAAAGCAAAAATGGCCTGAAGCGCTCGTGATTCATGCGCCAGCAGCTATCAAATATATAGCTACTCAATTCACCAACCACAACATGAATACCAAACAACAACTCAAGACGCTGGCCCAGGCCCGCCGGGGCGTCATCGTGCCCGGCGCTTTCAACGCCCTCTCCGCCCGCGTGGTGGCCGACCTGGGCTTTGAAGCCCTCTACGTCACCGGCGCAGGCGTCACCAACATGTGGTTCGGCCTGCCCGACCAGGCCTTCATGGGCCTCACCGACATTGCCGACCACACGGCGCGCATCCGCGACGCGGTGGACCTGCCACTCATCGTCGATGCCGACACCGGCTTTGGCAACGCGCTCAACACCTACCACGCGGTGCGGGTGCTGGAGCGCGCGGGCGCCGACTGCATCCAGCTCGAAGACCAGGTCAGCCCCAAGCGCTGTGGGCATTTCAACGGCAAGGAGGTGATTGCCGCCGACGAGATGCTGGGCAAGATCAAGGCGGCCGTGGACGCGCGCCGCGACGCAGGCACCCTCATCCTGGCCCGCACCGACGCCTGCGCCACCCAGGGCTTCGAGGCTGCCGTGGAGCGCGCCCGGCGGTTTGAGGAGGCTGGCGCCGACATCCTGTTTGTCGAAGCTGTCACCACGCTGGACGAGATCCGCGCCCTGCCCCAGCGGCTGGCAGCGCCGCAGCTGATGAACATGGTGATTGGCGGCAAGACCCCCATCACCAGTGCCGAAGAACTGGCCACCCTGGGCTATGGCCTGGTGCTGTACGCCAACGCGGCGCTGCAGGGCGCGGTGGCAGGCATGCAAAAGGCGCTCAAGGTGCTGCGCGACCATCAGCGCATCGACGAAGACCCCGCCCTCGTGGCACCCTTTGCCGAACGCCAGCGGCTGGTGCGCAAGGCCGACTGGGATGCGCTGGAGGCCAAGTACGCCAGCGGCAGGCCATAGCGCCGCACACGGTGCGAATGGTGCAGATGGATTGAACCGAGCAAACACCTGTCTCGTTTTTGCATTCGAGACAGCACAAGCGGTTGGCGCGGAGCACAATGGGTGAATCCGCCACACCGTGTACGCCGCCTGATGCAAAGCATTTCTTCACTGAACCTGGCGAACTTGTTGCTGGACGCCGTCTGCATCGTTCAAACAGACAGCACGATCGTGTTTGTCAGTGCCGCGTTCGAACGCATCTTTGGTTACAAGCCCGAGGAAGTCATTGGCAAGCGCATGCTGGACATGGTGCACCCCGACGACCTGCCCGCCACGCAACGCCAGGCCCAGAGCGTGACCCAGGGCGAGCTGCAGCTGCAGTTTGAAAACCGCTATGTGCGCAAGGACGGCTCCATTGCCCACATCCGCTGGACAGCACGCTGGTTGCCCGACAGGCAAGTCCGGCTGGCCGTGGCCCATGACATCACGGAGCGCAAGGCTGCAGAGTCTATGCAAGCGGTGATCTACGCCATCTCCGAAGCCGCGCACACCACGCACAACCTGCAGGCGCTGTTCCAGCACATTCATCAGATCGTGGGCGGGCTGTTGCCTGCCACCAATTTTGCGGTGGCTCTGTATGACGCGCTGAGCGACCGACTCAGTTTTCCGTACCATGTCAACGAATACCTGCCTGCACCCGCGACCATGGCCCTGGCCGACGACGCCCGCTATGCCGAGGTGATCCGTGGCGGTGCCACCCTGCTGCTGACGCCGGATGCGCCCATGGCACACGCCCTTGGTGGCGAGCACCAACCCTTGTACTGGCTGGGCGTACCCCTGCAGACGCAGCGCGGGCCGCTGGGCGCGCTGGTGCTGCAAAGCTATACCGAGCAAGGCCGCTACACCGACAAGGACAAAGAGCTGCTGCAGTTCGTCTCCACCCAGGTGGCGGCCGCCATTGAACGCAAACAGATGTATGAGCGCCTGGAGCACATGGCGCAGTACGACCAGCTCACGCACCTGCCCAACCGCCAGCTGTTTCTGGACCGGCTCAAGACCGCCCTGGCCCGCGCGCGGCGCGAGCAGACGCTGCTGTCGCTGCTGTTCATTGACTTGGACCGCTTCAAGGAAGTGAACGACACGCTGGGCCACGCCATGGGCGACCTGCTGCTGCAGCGGGTGGCACAGCGGCTGCTCGAATGCGTGCGTGCATCCGACACCGTGGCGCGGCTGGGGGGCGATGAATTTGTGGTGCTGCTCGAAGGAGGCCAGGCCCGCGAGCATGCGAGTGCAGCGGCCCACAAGATCCTGGCTGCGTTTGGCCAGGACTTCGACCTGGAAGGCCAACGCCTGTACATCCAGCCCAGCATTGGCGTGGCCATCTACCCCGAGCATGGCGGCGAAGAACACCGCCTGCTGGGCCATGCCGACGAGGCCATGTACCTGTCCAAGCGCAACGGCGGCAACCAGGTGCGGGTGGCGCTGGCGCCCCTGTACTCCTGATACGCCTGAAACTCCCGACGCACAGGGCCCCAACCGTGCAGCCGCCGTCCACGCCCGCGAGTAGCGCCTCTTTCAACGGGCAGCCCCAAGGTGTCAAAGCCATCATGCTGCAGCTGGCCGTGCGCTCGGGCCTGACTGCCGTGGCCGTGCCAGTGGCGCTCGCGGTGACGCTGCTGCTCTATCCGGTGTGGTCATGGCTGGAGCGCACCACGGGCATCGAAAGCGTGGGCCACAGCGGGCCCGCCGGTTGGTGCTACCTGGCAGTCTGGGTGCCGATGGCTGCAGCCCTGCTTCTGCCTCCGCTGTGGAGGCTGGTGCTGGCACTTTGGCGTGGAGTTGAAGGCCCCGCGAACACCCCGCGCTGAGCGCCATGTGCAGGCGCTGAGGGCAACACCCAACCAAACCCTGTCTCTGTGCATCCCTGGAACGCAGAGACTTAATCACCTGTGCCTTAGGGGTTCTTGGGCGCAGGCCGGTCGCCACAAGCGGATCGTCGCACAATGCGGCCTTGCACCCGCAGCCCCTCGGCCGGATGCTCCGGCCCCTCTCCCGGCCCCTTCATCCCACCCGGCGCGCAGCGCCGCACACCCATGCTCTACAACGCCCTGAAGCTTGTCCATGTCCTGTCCATCATCGTGTGGGTGGGGGGCATGGTGTTCGCCCATTTCTTTTTGCGCCCCGCCGCGCAGTCGCTGGAGCCGCCGCAGCGCGTGCGGCTGATGCATGACGTGCTGCAGCGCTTTTTTGCGGCCGTCACTGCCGCTGTGGTGCTGGTGCTGGGTAGCGGCCTGTGGATGATCGGCCGCGCGGCCAAGCAGGCCGTGCAGACGGGCGGCGTGTTCTCCATGCCGCTGGACTGGACCATCATGGCCACGCTGGGCCTGGTGATGATCGCCATCTTTGGCCATATCCGCTTTGCACTGTTCCGGCGCCTGCAGCGTGCCGTAGCGGCCTCAGACTGGCCCAGCGGCGCCAAGGCCCTGGGCAGCATCCGCAGTTGGGTGGGCGTGAACCTGGCGCTGGGTGTGGTGATCGTTGTGGTCACCCTGCTGGTCTAGCACCACCTGGCCCTCGCTCGCATTTCGTATTGATTGGATGGGCACGCAGGCTGCCGCCCCGCGCGGCAGTGCATACCGCGTGGCCCCAGGAGTCTTGACGTTGTTCCGTTTTTTCGAAAGCCGACTTCCCCCCTACCCCGCTGCCGAGCCGCACTTGCCGCCCAATGCCTTCTTGGCCTTTGTGTGGGACTGCACCCGGGGCCTGCGGGGCTACGTGGCTGCTATGGCAGGCCTGTCTGCAGCCATTGCCGTTTACGAGGCTCTGCTTTTTGCGGTGCTGGGCGTGGTGGTGGACTGGATCTCCACCTCCGCATCTCCGGGCACGCTATGGGCCGAACGCAGAGCGGCGCTGATCGGCATCACCGCGCTGCTGCTGGTATCGGTGGTGCTGGTCGCCTGGCAGACCAGCATCAAGCACCAGGTGCTGGCCATCAACTTTCCGCTGCGCCTGCGCTGGAACTTTCACCGCCTGATGCTGGGCCAGAGCATGGCGTTCTATGCCGACGAGTTTGCGGGCCGCATCACCACCAAGATCATGCAGACCGCGCTGGCCGTGCGCGACATGATCTTTACGACCACCGACGTGGTGATCGGCATGGGCATCTACCTGGTCACCATCCTCGTGCTGCTGGCCGGTTTTGACGCGCGGCTGCTGCTGCCGTTTGCCGCGTGGATGGTGGCCTATGGCCTGGCCTGCTGGTACTTTGTGCCGCGCCTGGGCCAGGTGGGCAAGCAGCAGGCCGATGCGCGCTCGGTGATGACCGGGCGGATCACCGACGCGTACACCAACATCGCCACCGTCAAGCTCTTCTCTCACACGCGGCGCGAATCCGAATTTGCGCGCGCGGCGATGGATGCCTTCAAGCTCACCGGCTACGCGCAAATGCGGCTGGTGAGCCTGTTCGAGATCGTCAACCAGCTGCTGGTGGTGGCCATGATTCTCGGCGCCTGCGGCACAGCCCTGTGGCTGTGGTCTGCGGGCGAGGTGGGTGCGGGCGCCGTGGCCGCCGTCACGGCCATGACACTGCGCGTGTCGGGGCACGCCCACTGGGTGATGTGGGAGATGACCACCCTGTTTGAAAGCGTGGGCACCATCCAGGACGGCATCAACACACTGACCCGACCACGCACCGTGGTGGATGCCCCCGATGCCAAACCCCTGGTCGTGACCCGGGGCGAGGTGCGCTTTGAGGACATGAGCTTTGCCTACGGCAGCGGCCCCGATGCGCGCCCGGTCATCGACCGCCTCAACCTCACCATCCGCCCCGGCGAAAAGATTGGCCTCATTGGCCGCTCGGGCGCAGGCAAGTCCACGCTGGTCAACCTGCTGCTGCGCTTTCATGATGTGCAGTCCGGCCGCATCCTCATCGACGGGCAGGACATTGCGCAGGTCACCCAGGACAGCCTGCGCCGCCACATCGGCATGGTCACGCAAGACACCTCGCTGCTGCACCGGTCCATGCGCGACAACATTCTGTACGGCCGCCCCGATGCCAGCGAGGCCGACCTGCACCAGGCGGCCGAGCGTGCCGAAGCCGCCGACTTCATCGCCACCCTCACCGACTTGCAGGGCTGCACCGGCTACGACGCCCATGTGGGCGAGCGCGGCGTGAAGCTCTCGGGCGGCCAGCGCCAGCGTGTGGCCATTGCACGCGTGATGCTGAAAGACGCGCCCATCCTGCTGCTGGACGAAGCCACCAGCGCGCTCGACTCCGAGGTGGAAGCCGCGATCCAGCAAAGCCTGGACGGCCTGATGAAAGGCAAGACCGTGATTGCCATCGCCCACCGCCTGTCCACCATCGCCGCCATGGACCGCCTCATCGTGATGGACGCGGGCCGCATTGTGGAAGAAGGCACACACGCCCAGCTGCTGGGCCAGGGCGGCGTGTATGCCCGGCTGTGGGGCCACCAGAGCGGCGGATTCCTGGGCGAATCGGAAGAAGACTGAGTCCGCGAGGACGGACACGAGCCGCCTGGGCGACACGCTGTCGCGCACGCGGCTGTGCGGCGGGTGAGTTGTCCCTACGGTGGCGGGTTTCAACCACCGGATGGAATCGCACCGATGATCAAAGTCACCGCCGTTTACCGCTGGCGTGAAGGCGCCACCTTCAACCACGACTACTACCACTCCGAGCACATGCGCATCGCCCGCGCGGCCCTGCAGCCACTGGGCCTTGTGCGGCTGGAGAGCGACCGCGTTCTCTACCCCGGCGAGCCGCGCCCAGGCCAGATCGTGGCGCTGACCAACGCGTTCTTCAGCGACCTGAAGCAGGCCCAGACGGCCGCCAAAGCGACGATGGCAGAGCTGTCGGCCGACATCCCCAACTACACCAACATCCAGCCCGATTCGTACTTTGCGCAGGCGTTGGAGCACTCTGTCACCACCTGACGGCCTCGTGGGTTTGCGGTGGGTGGCCCACCCCTACCCACGTTCACGCAAGGCCTTGAACAGCAGGCCCAGGCACACGCCCATGCCCAGCAAGGGGATGGCCGCCAGCACCGCCACCACGGCACGCGCCAGGGGCGACCAGTCAAAGTCGCGCGCCGTGCGCCACGCGCCCAGCGCGGCGATCAGGCCCAGCACCAGCATGCCCATGCGGAAGCTGGCTCCGGGTTTGAAGAAAGCCATCAGCAATGCCCCATTGGCCACACCAATGCACAGTGCCGCATGGCCCAGGTGCCATGCAAACGTGGAGGTGGAGCGCCCATAGCGGGCATCGTCATGGGCATCGCCCTCGTCGCCCTCGTCGTCCTCTTCGCTGCGATGCGTCGGGCCTGTGCGGCTGCGCGATGGGCTGGGCGCCGGCGAACGCGGAGTCTGCGGCTCTGGCAGCCTGGCTGTACCTGGGGACGGCGGGGCGCCATCGCCCCGCCCCCACTCGCCTGCGGACAGACCCGCCGGTGCCGCTGTGCCCACCACCCGCGCGGCGGCCCCACCAGGAGCCTGAAGACTCGGGGCGAGTCCACGCTCTTGCAGCACAGCGCGCAGCCGCCCCGGCTCGCGCAGCGCCATCACCAGCGCCCGCACGGGACCTTGCTCCTGTGGCTTGATGCGCAGGTCGGCCACCTGCATGGTGGTGCCCCGTGTGTTGGCCAGCATGAACAGCGCCTTGGCCACCAGCGCGTCCTTGGGGCCGCCCTTGCCGCTTTCGATAAAGGTTCCCAGGTTGTAGGTGGCGTCGGCGTGGCCCGCCTCGGCCGCCTGGGCATACCAGGCGCGGGCCTGGGCCAGATTCACGGGGCTGCCATAGCGGCCGTGCTCGTCGCTGGTGCCCAGGTGAAAAGCCGCGTGCGGGTCCCCTTCGCGGGCGTACCAAGCAGGCAGGTCGCGCAGGGGGTTGCCAGTCCACACCAGGGGTGCTGCGGCACCTGACGTGGACGCAGCCGCAGAAGCCGCAGCCATGGGCGCCAGGCTGAGGCCGCCGGGCGATTCAGAGGCCTCCTGGGCCTGTTTCTTTTGCTGCACCCGCTGCCGCTGCTCTTGCGCAGCGGCGTTCCACTTGGCGGCTTGCTGCGCATCCGCCGGTCCACCCCAGCCGCGCTCAAACATCACGGCCAAAAGGCGTTTGGCAGGTTCATGGTCCCAGTCCGCCGCGCGCTGGCACCAGGAGCGTGCGTTCTCGTAGTTGGGCTGCTCCCAGCCGATCACGGTCTCCAGCGCCTGCAGAAACGCGGCCACCTCGTGGCCCTGGGCCGCTGCGGGCTCGAGTGCGTCTGCCGCTTCGATGCGCTTGCGCGAGTACAAGGCCAGTTGCTCGCTGCGGGCCACGGCGTCATCCACCGCCTTGCGCTCTTCGTCCACGATCTGCAGCAGTGGCTCGCCCGGCGCGGCCTTCAGCCGCGCCATCAGGGCCTGGATGCGGGCCTTGGCCTTGTCCGGAAAGCGCTCGTAGAAGGCTAGGGCGTCCTTGCGGTTCTCCGCATCATGCGCGCCCATGAGCTGTAGCGCAGCCGCCAGATCGAAATGCCTGCGCTGGCCCATGGTGCCAAATCGCAAGGCCCGGCCCAGCGCATACAGCGCATGCGGGTTGCCCCGCGCGGCCCAGCGCCGGTACTCGGCCCAGGCCCTGGCGTCATCGCCCGCCTGCCGCGCCCGTGCCGCGTGGCGCACCTGCAGATCGGGCTCTTCCGGGGCATCGCCGTTGGCCAGGTAGTGCACGCCACTTTGCGGGTCATAGAGGTTCAGGCCCAGGCGGGCCGCTTGCTCCCAGCCATCGTCAAACGGTGGGCCCCAGTCAGGAAAGCGGGTGTTGATGCCCACGCCAAAGGTCGGATCGGTGATGTCAGGGCCGCCAAGGTAGATGTCCCAGAACCCGGGAAAGCGCGGCTCGACGGCCTGGGCCCACGCTGCGTACTTGGGGTTCATCGGCACCTGGCGGCCTGCCTCCACGCGCTCGTACTGCGCGTCCGCCTCGGCCTTGGTCGTGGGCCACGGCCAATCGGCGGGCTTTTCCCAGATCTGGATGGTGTAGCTCACGAATCCCTCCTCGGATGCCGCTCCGATGCGGCTTGTTGTGGGTGTTGACGTTCGTCAATTGCGAGCGAATTCTAGAAGCGCACCCCGCTCGCCTGCATCGCAGGCACTTCTCTGTTTTGTCCAGTGATGTGCCAGCACCACACCCGGATAACGCTCCCGCCTTTTGGGTAAAAATGGGCTGTAGCGCTGGTAATTCATGCCCAATTAGCTCTTCTTTTTATAGCAAACCATGTCCACACCACCCCTTTCTGCCATGGCCCTCGCCATGCCTGTGCCCAACGGCGAGCAGCTCAAGGCCGCGCGCGTTGCGGCCGGGCTCAGCCAGGCGCAAGCCGCCGAACTCATGGGCTACCCGCTGCAGACTGGCAGCCGGGGCGGCGTGCAGTCGCGCACCTGGCAGGCGCTGGAGAGCATGACCGACGAGCGCAACATGCAAGGGCCGGTGTTTGCGATGTTTTTGTTGCTCACCGGACAGCATCCCGATCTTGTGCTCGCACCACGTTCTCCGTCGGCGGACACCCCTGCAAACGCACCTGCACCTGGCCCGCAATAAAAAAGGCGGAACGGCCCGAAGGCTGTTCCGCCAAGTCTTTACAGGGAGCAAAAGGGGTCAGCGGACGATCAGTCCACCTTGATGTTGGCCGCCTTGATGACCTGCGCCCACTTGTCCACTTCGGCCTTCTGGAACGTGGCGATCTGGGCCACGCTCATGTCGGCAGGCTCCATGCCAAACCCCTTGAGGCGGGTCTGCATGTCGGGCTGGGCGAGGATTTTGCGAATCTCGTCGTGCAGGCGGCTCACCACCGGAGTGGGCGTGCCGGCCGGCACAAAAATCGCCTGCCAGGACTGCACCTCGAAGTCCTTGAGCTCGGCCACACCCGACTCTGCCACTGTGGGCACATCGGGCATGGAGGCCAGGCGCTTGGGCGACGTGACGGCGATGGCGCGCAGCTTGCCGCTTTGAATGTGCGGTGCAGCCACCACCGTGGTGTCAAACATCATGTCCACCTGGCCGCTGATCACGTCCTGGATGGCGGGGCCGCTGCCCTTGTAGGGAATGTGCGTGAACTTCACGCCCGACTTGTAGGCCAGCAGTTCCACCGCCAGATGCTGTGAGCTGCCCGTGCCAGCCGACGCGGACGACAGGCCGCCCTGCTTGCCCTTGGCGGCCGTCAGCACGTCCTTCAGGGTTTTGTAGGGACTGGCGGCGGACACCACCAGCACCACCGGGTTGGTGCCGATCAGCGTGACGGGGCTGAACGACTTGATGGGGTCGTAGCCCAGCTTGGGGTACAGGCTGATGTTGATGGCATGCGAGCTGACGGTGCCGCCCAGCAGTGTGTAACCGTCCGGGGCCGAGCGCGCGGCCGCCTCCGAACCGATGCTGCCTGCGGCGCCACCCTTGTTCTCCACCACCACCGTGGTGCCCAGGGCTGTGCCCAGTTGCTGGCCGATCAGACGGGCCAGGGTGTCGGTGGTGCCACCGGCGGCAAAGGGCACCACGTAGCTGATGGGTTTGCCGGTGGGCCAGGTGGTCTGGGCCATGGCGGGCAGCGCCATCAGCGCGCCTGCAGCAGCCAGCGCTGCGGATTGGACCAGGGTTCTGCGTTGCATGTGTTTGTCTCCTTGGGGTAATGAAAAAAGGGCGATCTCAGGGCATGTCGACGATCTCGATCCAGTTGGGGTTCTTGCCCACCGGAACGCGGGTGGGTGCGCCGGGCAGGCCCGTGGCTGCGTCGATGGGGTGCAGGGCGACGTGGTGTGAATCCTGCCCCGCGGCAATCAGGAAGCGGCCAGACGCGTCCACGGCAAAACCGCGCGGCGTCTTTTCGGTGGGCACCTGCCCCAGCGGTTGCAGCTGCCCGGTGGCGGCATCGACGCGAAACGTGCTCAGTGTGCTGGACGTTCGCTCCGACGCATACAGCGTGCGGCCATCGGGCGACAGGTGAATGTCGGCGGCCCAGGGCTTGCCGGTAAAGCCTGCTGGCAATTTGGTGGTGCGCTGCAGCGGGCGCAGGGTGCCGCGTTCCTTGTCGTAGGCCATTACATGCAGGGCAGCATCCAGCTCGTCCAGCAGGTACAGGTGGCGCTGGTCGCGGCTCCAGACAAAGTGGCGGGGGCCGGATTTTTCGGGCGCGACCGGCGTCAGCGCGGGCTCGTGGGCGGTGAGCTTGCCTGTCTCGGCATCGAACTTCCAGGCCGAGAGGTGGTCGCCACCCAGGCTGGTCGCCAAGACATAGCGGTTGGCGGCATCCGCATGGATGGCATGCGCGTTGGGGGCGGTGGGGATGAGTTGCTGCACCGCGCCCACCACGCCGTCCTTGCCAATGCTGTTGACGGTGATCTTGTGGCCGGGGTAGGAGGCTGCGAACAGCCAGCGCCCGTTGGCGTCGGTGTCGATATTGGCCATGCTGTCGGCCAACGGCGCCTCGCCCAGCTTACGCAGCTTGCCGCTGGCTGGGTCAATGGCCAGGCTGACCACCCGAAACGGCTGCGAGCGCAGCGCCACATAGAGCACGCGTTTGTCCGGGCTGACAGCCATGGGCATGGCGGTGCCCCCCACTGCCGTGGTGTCCACGGGCTTGAGCGTTCCGGCGGCGCGGTCCAGCTCCAGCACCGAGACATCCTGGCTGTCTGCGTTGGCCACGTACACCCACGTGGCGGCCTGCGCCGCCTGGGCGCCCAACACGGCAGCGACGGCCAGCGCCACGGGCGCGGCCCGGCGATGGATGCGGAATGGGAGGGTCATGCAATGTCCTTTGAGAATGGCCGCACGGCGGCTGCGAAGCGCGCTGGCCATCGTGGTTGCTGGGGTTTCGCTGCCTTGCTGGAGGCCACTTGGAGCGTGGCGAAACCGCTGGGTATTGCTCATTTGTGATATGTCGTCATACAACAAGGTTGGCATTCTGACCCAGGAAAGATGGGGATGGAGAAAGGGATTACCCGAAGTGATGCATGGACTAAAACGCCCGCCCATTGGCCTTTCCCAGCGATCTACAACTCAAAAATCTCAGTACAAACCCTGAAATTCCGTTGAATATGCCCACAACCCACGAGCAAGGGATTGTGTTTTTTCGAGCCTGGTTGTACGATGACTAACAACACAAACACACGGAGACCTTCCATGAGCCTGCAACGTCGCGCAATTCTTCTGGCCTGTACCGCCGCCCTGGCTGCGGCATCTGCCACGGCCCAGACCGCCGACTGGCCCACCAAGACCTTGCGCATCGTGGTGCCCTACCCGCCAGGCGGCAGCTCGGACATCATTGCGCGCTCCATCAGCCAGGCGCTGTCCGAGTCGCTCAAGCAAAGCGTGATCGTCGAGAACAAACCCGGCGCCAACGGCAACCTGGGCGCTGACTTTGTGGCCAAGGCCGAGCCCGATGGCTACACCATGCTGCTGTGCGATGTGGGTGCACTGGCCATCAGCCCCTCGGTCTACACCAAGCTGTCGTTCGACCCGTCCAAAGACCTGCGCGGTGTGACCATGCTGGCCTACTCGCCCCACCTGCTGGTGGTGCACCCCTCGGTGCCGGTTAACAACCTCAAGGAGCTGATCGCCTACTCCAAGAAGAACGAGCTGAACTTTGCCGTGACGGCCACCGGCAGCGCTCCCCACCTTGCCGGCGTGGCGCTGGAGCGCGCCAGCGGCGCACGCTGGCAGTACATCCCCTACAAGGGCGGCGTCACCGCGATTCAGGACACCGTGGCGGGCCAGACCCAGGTGCTGATGAACGGCATGCTGGCCACCCTGCCCCAGGTACAAAACGGCAAGCTCAAGGTGCTGGGCGTTTCCAAGTCCACCCGCATGCCGCTGATCGGTGACGTGCCCACGATTGCCGAGCAAGGTGTGGCCGGCTACGAGTCCGGCACCTGGCAAGGCGTGCTGCTGCCACGCGGCACACCCGATGCGGTCGTGCAAAAGCTCAACAAGGCGCTCATCACTGCCATCCGTGCACCCGAGATCCGCTCGCGCCTGGCCGGCCAGGGCGCCGAAGTGGTGACCATGACCTCCACCGAACAGGACCAGTTCTTCGCCAAGGAACGCGCGCGCTGGGCCAGCGTGGTGAAGGCCGCCAACATCAAGCTCGACTGAGCGCCACAGACACCCGTTTCATTCACCATCCTCTCCCGCTGCAATGACCATGACCCCGCAAGAACTCAAATCCATCATGGGCTCCGGCCTGCTCTCGTTCCCCATCACCGACTTCGACGAGCAGGG
>NZ_JBMDJM010000026.1:0-60629 GCF_057809195.1 Acidovorax sp. FG42
CGCCCGGCAAGGCACTTGCCCGAAGGGTTGGAGTGAAATCGGGCGATTGGACGCCTCGGCTGCTTGCATGGGCACGAGCCCATGCGGCGCATCCAAGGCATCCACTCATCCCGATTGCACTCCAATGCGATCCCCGAACAGATTTTGAACAGGTTCTAAGTGAGTGAGTAGCGAGTTAGTTTGAGGTAAACACTTTGTTCATTGGGGGGTGCTCTGTGCGCACCCCCCTTTTTTCATGTGACACAAAGTGAATGTGTGAATGAGTGAAACGGTGATTCAGTGACTGATCGAGACACCGCGTACAGCGCCTACCGCGCACGCAGCGTGTGCAGTGCGTACGCAAGAGAGATTCGCAAGCAATGAAGAATTCCTTTGAAACCTGGCTGCCCAGGCTGGTGGTGACCCCGGCGTTCGTGCTGGGTTTTGCCTTCATCTATGGCCTCATGGTGTGGAACGGCGTGCTCAGCCTCACCGCATCGCGCATGCTGCCCAACTACGAATGGGCGGGCCTGGCGCAGTACGAGCGCCTGTGGGAGATGGACCGCTGGTGGGTGGCCCTGAAGAACCTGGGCATTTTTGGCGTGGGCTATGTGGGCGGATCGCTGGTGATTGGAGTGGTGCTAGCCGTGCTGCTGGACCAGAAGATCCGCGCTGAGGGCGCGTTACGCACCATTTACCTGTACCCCATGGCGCTGTCGTTCGTGGTGACCGGCACGGCCTGGAAGTGGCTGCTCAACCCCGGCCTGGGCATCGAAAAAATGGTGCGCGACTGGGGCTTCACGAACTTTGAATTTGGCTGGCTGGTGGATACCGAGATGGCCATCTACTGTGTGGTCATCGCCGGCATCTGGCAAAGCGCCGGTTTTGCCATGGCGCTGTTCCTCGCCGGGCTGCGCGGCATTGACGACAGCATCATCAAGGCCGCGCAGGTCGATGGCGCGTCGCTGCCGCGCATCTACTGGCGCATCGTGCTGCCCGCGCTGCGGCCGGTGTTCTTCTCCACGCTCATGGTGCTGTCGCACCTGGCCATCAAGAGCTTTGACCTGGTGATGGCGCTGACGGCCGGCGGCCCCGGCTTTGCCACCGATGTGCCCGCCACCTTCATGTACACCATGTCGTTCTCGCGCGGCCAGATCGGGCTGGGCGCGGCCAGTGCCACCATGATGCTGGCCACTGTGGCGGCCCTGGTGATTCCTTACCTTTACAGCGAACTGCGGAGCAAACCCCATGACCGCTAAGCCCTCTGTGTTTCCGTCCGTGGGCCGCCTGCTGGTCTATGGCGTGCTGGCCCTGGCCACCGCGTTTTTTCTGCTGCCGCTGTACGCCATGCTGGTCACGTCGTTCAAGGATGCCGAGGAGATCCGCAGCACGTCGCTGCTGGCGCTGCCGGGATCGCTGAACTGGTCGGCCTGGGGCACGGCCTGGCAGAGCGCCTGCACGGGCGTGGACTGCAACGGCCTGCGCCCGTTTTTCTGGAACTCGGTGGCCATGGCCGTGCCGGCCGTGCTGATCTCCACCGTGTGGGGCGCGCTCAACGGCTATGTTCTGAGCCTGTGGAAGTTTCGCGGCAGCGACACGCTGTTTGGCCTGCTGCTGTTTGGCGTGTTCATGCCCTTCCAGGTCGTGCTGCTGCCCATGAGCCAGGTGCTGGGCTGGCTGGGGCTGTCCAGCTCCATCACTGGGCTGGTGCTGGTGCACTGCCTGGCGGGGCTGGCGGGCACCACGCTGTTCTTTCGCAACTACTACGCGGCCATCCCCAAGGAGCTGGTGAACGCCGCACGCATGGACGGCGCAAGCTTCTGGCAGATCTTCTGGCGCATCGTGCTGCCGCTGTCCACACCCATCGTGATGGTCACGCTGATCTGGCAGTTCACCAACATCTGGAACGATTTTCTGTTCGGCGTGGTGTTCTCGGGCACCGAGTCCAAGCCCATCACCGTGGGCCTCAACAACCTGGCCAACACCAGCAGCAGCGTGAAGGCCTACAACGTGGACATGGCGGCCGCGATCATTGCGGGCTTGCCCACGATGGTGATCTATGTGCTGGCAGGTAAATTTTTTGTGCGCGGGCTGACGGCCGGCGCGGTGAAGGGATAAATCATGGCGTCATCACTCGACATTGCAGGCATCAACAAGCGCTTTGGCAAGGGCGACAAGAGCGTGGAAGTGCTGCGCAAGGTGGACATCCACGTCGCGCCCGGCGAGTTCCTCATCCTGGTCGGCCCCTCGGGCTGCGGCAAGTCCACGCTGCTCAACATCATTGCGGGGCTCGATGAACCCACTGAGGGCGAGATCCGCATTGGCGGCAAGAACGTGGTGGGCATGCCCCCACGCGACCGCGACATCGCCATGGTGTTCCAGAGCTACGCGCTGTACCCCACGCTGAGCGTGGCCGACAACATCGGCTTTGCGCTGGAGATGCGCAAGATGCCCAAGGCCGAGCGCCAAAAGCGCATCGACGAAGTGGCCACCATGCTGCAGATCAGCCACCTGCTGGACCGCCGCCCCAGCCAGCTCTCCGGTGGCCAGCGCCAGCGTGTGGCCATGGGCCGGGCGCTGGCGCGCCAGCCGCAGTTGTTTCTGTTTGACGAGCCGCTGTCCAACCTGGACGCCAAGCTGCGCGTGGAGATGCGCGCCGAAATCAAGCGCCTGCACCAGGCCAGCGGCATCACCAGCGTGTACGTCACACACGACCAGGTCGAGGCCATGACGCTGGGCTCGCGCATCGCGGTGATGAAGGGCGGTGTGGTGCAGCAGCTGGGCACGCCGGACGACATCTACAACCGCCCGGCCAACACCTATGTGGCCACCTTCATCGGCTCGCCCACCATGAACCTGCTGCGCGGTGCGGTCATGGGGGGGCAGTTTGGCATCCAGGGCGCAGCCTTGAACTTGGCAGCCCCCGCCAGTGCCAACGAGGTGCTGCTGGGCGTGCGCCCCGAGCACCTGGTGATGCAGGAGACGGCCCCGTGGCGCGGCCGCGTCAGCGTGGTCGAGCCCACAGGCCCCGACACCTATGTGATGGTGGACACGGCCGCAGGCAGCGTCACGCTGCGCACCGACGCTCAGACCCGCGTGCAGCCCGGCGACGCCGTGGGCCTGGCGGTAGAGCCCGCCAACGCCCACTGGTTTGACGCCAGCAGCGAGAATCGGCTGGCGTGAGCCGCGCGGCGCAAGCGCTGCCGGATCGTTGCATGTAGTGTGCTGTCCCGCAAATAGCTGCACATGAAATCGCGTCCTCACCCCCAGGGCTGCGTTGCAAATCCTCGCGATAGCGACGGCTATCACTGCGGTTTGCGCCTTGCTCTGGGCGCGATGTCATCGATTTCATTTCGTGCAGCTATTTGCGGGACAGCACACTGGTTGCTATTGAAACAATAGCTGCTTGGCGCTTTCTACTAGCGCTGGCAGCTGTTTTTGCTTAAAAACACCGCATGACACCCCTGCGCCTGCTGGCCGACATTGGCGGCACCAACATTCGCCTGGCCTGGCAAGACCAGCCCGATGGCCCCCTGCACGACACCCGTGTGCTGCCCTGCGCACAGTTCCCCACGGTGGACGCCGCATTAGCGGCCTACCTGGCCGAAGTGAACATCGCCACCCCGCGCGAGGCGGCGTTTGGCATTGCCAACCCGGTCACGGGAGACGCCATCCGCATGACCAACCACAGCTGGAGCTTCTCGCAGCGCGCTGTGCGCGAGGTCTTTGGTTTTGAGCGGCTGGTGGTCATCAACGACTTCACCGCACTCGCGCTGGCGCTGCCCCTGCTCACGCCCGAGCAGCTGCGCCCCGTGGGCGGCGGTGTGGCCGTGCCGGGCGCTGCGATTGCGCTGCTGGGCCCGGGCACGGGCCTGGGCGTGTCGGGCCTGGTGTTTCCGCCCGGCTCGAGCCTGGGGGTGCCGCTGTCCGGCGAGGGCGGCCATGTCACGCTGGCCGCGCAGACCCAGCGCGAGTTCGATGTGCTGGGCATTCTGCAAGAGCGCTACGGCCACGTGTCGGCCGAACGCGCCGTGTGTGGCGCCGGGCTGGTGGACCTGTACCACGCGCTGCGCCGGCTGGCCCAGCGCGGTGGCAAGGAAGTCAGCTCCGCCGCGCAGGTGACCGAGCTGGCGCTGCAGGCCAACGACCCGCTGGCGCTGGAGGCGCTGGAGCTGTTCTGCGGCTTTCTGGGCAGTGTGGCGGGCAACCTGGCGCTCACGCTGGGTGCGCGCGGTGGCGTGTACCTGGGCGGCGGCATGGTGCCGCGACTGGGCACGTGGTTTGACCAGTCCCCGTTCCGCGCACGGTTTGAATCCAAAGGGCGCTTCCAGTCCTATCTGGCGACCATTCCCTGCTGGGTCATCGACCCCAGCGCCACGCCCGCGCTGTTTGGCGCATCGCGCGCGCTGGACATTGCGGGCTCGGACGCATGAGCAGCAACAGCGCACCGCCGCCCATGCTCCGCCCCACCGGTGTGCACCACGTGGCCATCATCGCCAGCGACTACACCCGCTCCCGCCGCTTCTACACCGAGGTGCTGGGTTTGCAGGTGGTGCACGAGCACTACCGCGCCGAGCGGCAGTCGTACAAGCTCGACCTGCAACTGCCCGATGGCACGCAGGTGGAGCTGTTTTCGTTTCCGAACCCACCTGCACGCCCGTCCTACCCCGAGGCCTGTGGACTGCGCCACCTGGCCCTGCGCGTGGCCGACATGGCGGCCAGTGTCGCTGCCCTGGCGGCACACGGCGTGGCCGTGGAGCCGGTGCGCACGGACCCGTTCACCGGGGCGCTGTTCACCTTTTTTGCCGACCCGGACGGGTTGCCGATCGAGCTGGTGGGACCTGTACGCGACCCTCGCTGATCTGTCTGCGCTTAGAAAAAAAGGCCCTGGCGGGCCCTTTTCCGTTTCACATCTCCTCGCTCCAGCAATACCCGTCGCGCGCAATCATCGCGCTCGCGGCACGCGGGCCCCAGCTGCCGGCGGGGTAGGGGCGCGGGCCTGCTGGGTCGTTCTTCCAGTACTGCAGGATGGGCTCTACCCAGCGCCAGGCTTCTTCCTGCTCGTCGCTGCGCACAAACAGGTTCAGGCGGCCCGCAATCACGTCGAGCAGCAAGCGCTCGTAGGCGCCCACGCGCTCGGTGCCAAAGCGCTGGTCAAAGTCCAGGTTCAGGTGCACCTGCGACAGCGCGGGCTCGGTCTGGTGCTGGGCGGCGCCCTGCGCCATCAGGTGCAGCTCCAGCCCGTCCTTGGGTTGCAGGTTGATCACCAGCCGGTTGGCGGCGCCTGCAGGCGTCTTGAAGATGGGGTGGGGCACGGGGCGGAAGTTGATGACGATGTGCGCGTCGCGCCCCGCCAGCCGCTTGCCAGTGCGGATATAAAACGGCACGCCCGCCCAGCGCCAGTTGCTGATCTCGGTGCGCAGCGCCACAAAGGTCTCGGTGGTGCTGCTGGCGGCCACGCCTTTTTCTTGCGCGTAGCCGGGCACGGGCTGGCCCTGGTGGTTGCCGGCGGCGTACTGCCCACGGATCACGTGCTGGCCGATAGTCTCCAGCGTCCAGGGCTTGAGCGACTGCAGCACCTTGAGCTTTTCGTCGCGGATGGCGTTGGCGCTGGAGTTGATGGGCGGCTCCATGCCGATGGCGCACAGCAGCTGCAGCGCATGGTTTTGCACCATGTCGCGCAGCGCGCCGGTCTGGTCATAAAACGCGCCGCGCGATTCCACGCCCAGCTCTTCGGCAATCGTGATCTGGATGTTGGCAATGGTCTCGCGGCGCCAAAGGGGTTCGAACAGCGCATTGCCAAAGCGCAGCGCAAACAGGTTCTGCACCGAGGGCTTGCCCAGATAGTGGTCGATGCGGAAGACCTGTTCTTCCTTGAGCACGCGGCGCAGCGTGTCATTGATGGCCTGGTTGGACTGCAGGTCGTGGCCCAGGGGCTTTTCCAGCACCACGCGGGTGGTGGGACCGTTCAGGCCCACGGCGGCGATCTGCTCGCACACGTTGGTGAACAGGCTGGGCGCGGTGGCCACGTACATCACCACCGATTCGGCGCCGCGCGCTTTCAGTGTCTCGGCCAGGCGCTCGTAGTCCTGGGTTTTGGACAGGTCCATGCGCAGGTAATGCAGCAGTGCCGCGAAGCGTGCAAACTCGTCCGGGCTGGGGCGCTTGGCCAGTTCCACGCTGTCGAACCGCGACTGGATCAGGCTGCGGTATTGTTCGTCGCTCAGGTCGTCGCGTGCGACCGCGATGATGCGCCCCCCCTCAGGCAGCGTGCCATGTCGGAATGCCTGAAACAATGCGGGCATGAGCTTGCGCCAGGCAAGGTCGCCGGTGCCGCCGAACAGGACGAGGTCAAAACTCATGGTGTCTCCGTGATGGGGTGGTTCGTTTTGTTGCGTGGGATTGTAATCACGTTACATGATTTTCCAAAGAATGCTGCCTTGTTACTACTGCGTGTAACTCAAAAGAACCTGCCAATAAGCCATTTGATTGTGTAATCAAGTTACTATCTCGGCGCTTTTCACCCTACCTGTTTGATGACCATGCCCCTCCGTTGCGACCAGTCTGCGCTGTGGCCCCAGTTGGCCGCCCACTACGCCTCCCATGGCCAGCACCTGGACATGCGCCAGGCGTTTGCGCAGGACGCCCAGCGGTTTGCCGCCTTCAGCCAGTCGGCCCCGCATGTGTTTGCCGACCTGTCCAAGAACCTGTGGGACCGCGATACCGAAGCGTTGCTGCTGGACCTGGCCCGCGACTGCGGCCTGGTGCAACACCGCGATGCGATGTTTGCTGGCGAGGCCATCAACACCACAGAAAACCGCGCCGTGCTGCACACGCTGCTGCGCCGCCCTGCAGGCGTGGCCCTGCCCGGTGATGTGCCCGAGACCGCGCAGCGCCTGGCCGATGTGCACCACACGCTTGACGCCATGCTGCAGTACGCCGAGCGGGTGCGCAGCGATGCCGCCATCACCGACGTGGTGAACATCGGCATCGGCGGGTCGGACCTGGGCCCGCACATGGCCGTGCGTGCGCTCGAAGAGTTCCGCATCCCCGGCAAGCGCTTTCACTTTGTGTCGAACGTGGACGGGTACGAGCTGCACCATGTGCTCAAGGGCCTGCGGCCCGAGAGCACGCTGTTCCTGGTCGCGTCCAAGACCTTCACCACGGCCGAGACCATGACCAACGCGCGCTCGGCGCTCGCGTGGTTTGCTGCCCAGGGCGGTCGCGATGTAGCCCGCCACTTTGCGGCGCTCACCACCAACATCGAAGCCGCTGGCGCCTTGGGCATTACCACCACCTTCGGTTTCTGGGACTGGGTGGGCGGCCGTTACTCGCTGTGGTCGGCCATTGGCCTGCCGATCGCCATCGCGATTGGTGCGCAGGGGTTCCGCGACTTCCTCGCGGGCGCGCATGCCATGGACGAGCATTTCCGCACCGCGCCGCTGGCGCAGAACCTGCCCGTGCGCCTGGGCCTGCTCGATGTCTGGTACCGCAACTTCCACGGCTTCACCAGCCGCTGCATCGCGCCATACCACGCGGCGCTGGGCCGCTACTCGGCCTACCTGCAGCAGCTGGAGATGGAAAGCAACGGCAAGCGCGTGGCGCAAGACGGCAGCACGCTGGCGTGCGTGACGTCGCCCGTGCTGTGGGGCGAGCCCGGCACCAACGGCCAACACGCGTTCTTTCAGATGCTGCACCAGGGCGCCGACGTGCTGCCGTTGGAGATCGTGGCCGTGCGCAAGGCATCACACCCGCTGCCGGGCCACCAGCAAAAGCTGCTGGCCAACGCGCTGGCGCAAACGCAGGCGCTGATGGTGGGCAAGGCCAGCGACGACGGCCACCGCCACTTTCCCGGCAACCGCCCCAGCACGCTAGTGCTGCTCGAATTCCTTACCCCCACCTCGTTGGGCGCATTGATTGCGCTGCAGGAGCACCGCGTGTTTGTGAGCGGCAGCCTGTGGGGCATCAACAGCTTTGACCAATGGGGTGTGGAGCTGGGCAAGGTGCTGGCCAAGGACATCGAGGCGCGCCTGGAGAGCGGTGATGTGGCCGGACTCGATGGCTCCACGGCGGGCCTGCTGGGCCTGCTGCGCAACGCGGCCTGACCTTCACGGCACCGCACCGTCCTCGGGGTAGCGCGGGCGCGAGACCAGGCGCCCCACCGGCAGAAACCAGCGCGGTTTCTTGCCCACAGCCCACAGATCAGGAGACACATGCCATGGCGATTCCGCCCCTACCAGACTTCCGCTCCGCTGCCTTTTTGCGCCAGCATCTGCGGGACACCATGGCGTTCTACGACCCCGTGGCCACCGACCCGAGCGGCGGGCAGTTCCATTTCTTTCTGGACGATGGCACGGTCTACAACCCTCGCACCCGCCACCTCGTCAGCGCCACGCGTTTTGTAATCACGCATGCCATGCTCTATCGCACCACGGGCGATGAGCGCTACCAGGTGGGCATGCGGCACGCGCTCACGTTCCTACGCACAGCGTTCCTCGATCCTGCGACGGGCGGCTATGCTTGGCTGATCGACTGGCAAGATGGCTGCCCCACCATACAAGACGCCACACGCCACTGCTACGGCATGGCCTTTGTGATGCTGGCCTATGCGCGCGCTTACGAGGCCGGAGTGCCCGAGGCCTGCGATTGGCTGGCTGAGGCTTTTCAAACGGCTGAGAAGCATTTCTGGCAACCCGCCGCACGCCTGTATGCCGACGAGGCCAGCCCTGACTGGCAACTCACCAGTTACCGGGGCCAGAACGCCAACATGCACGCCTGCGAGGCCATGATCTCGGCCTTCCGCGCCACGGGCGAGCATCGCTACATCGAGCGTGCGGAGCAACTCGCACAAGGCATCTGCCAGCGGCAGGCCGCGCTGTCCACCGCCGCCCTTGCTCCCGCCGCTGAAGGGTGGTTGTGGGAACACTTCCACGCCGACTGGTCCGTGGACTGGGACTACAACCGCCACGACCGCAGCAACATCTTCCGCCCCTGGGGCTACCAGATTGGCCACCAGACCGAATGGGCCAAGCTGCTGCTGCAACTCGACGCCTTGCTGCCCGCCGACTGGCACCTGCCCTGTGCGCAGCGCCTGTTCGATGCGGCTGTGGAGCGCGGCTGGGATGCCGAGCACGGCGGCCTGTACTACGGCATGGCGCCCGACGGCAGCATCTGCGACGACGGCAAATACCACTGGGTGCAAGCCGAAAGCGTGGCGGGTGCGGCGGTGCTGGCGGTGCGCACGGGCGACGAGCGCTACTTGCAGTGGTACGACCGCATCTGGGCCTATTGCTGGGCCCACTTTGTGGACCACCAACACGGCGCGTGGTTTCGCATCCTGCACCGCGACAACCGCAACACCACCCGCGAAAAGAGCAATGCGGGGAAGGTGGACTATCACAACATGGGGGCGTGTTATGACGTGTTGGGAGTGGTGGCAGCGGGGACTTGAGCGCGGAGAATGGCGACTACTGCCATTTCCAAGGACGAGGTTTGTGTATGAGCGAAATCGCCACTGAGAGTCGGCCCATGTACCAAGCGGCCTGTCATTGCGGTGCAGTTCGGTTTGAGGTACGGCTCACAGACGGCTTGCGCAGTGCCCGTAGATGCAACTGCTCCTACTGCCGCATGCGTGGCGCGGTGGCTGTTTCTGCCCACTTGAGCGATATGAAGGTATTGCAAGGCGCGGACGTACTGACCCTGTACCAGTTCAACATGCGCGAGGCCAAGCACTACTTTTGTTCCCGCTGCGGCATCTACACGTTTCATCAACGCCGGTCCTCTCCTCATCAATACGGGATCAATGTCGCCTGTATTGAAGGAATGAGCCCTTTCGACTTCGAAGAGGTGCCCGTCAGCGAAGGGCGGATGCACCCCAAGGATGTTGGTGGGCGCAGCGGAACGATTGCTGGCTGGCTGCGATACACGGCCAATCAGTAAGCCGGGAAAACGGGCCTGCAAACATTGCCGCTGGGCACGCTGGATCGCTCCTTCTTATGCACATCGGAATGCGTTGACTGGCAGTCCTGCCACCTTCACCCGCACACTGAACAGCGACCCCGCCGGAATCGCCGCCTGCTGCTCTTCTACAGGCCTCCCCGCCCGCGCCGACGTAATGAACAACGTCCGCAAATCCGCTCCCCCAAAACACACCATGGTCGGGCACTGCACCGGCACGGCAATGCGCTGCAGCACCTCACCGGCTGGCGAAAGCTGCAACACGCAAGCCCCTTCGTACATGGCGACCCAGTAGTTGCCCTCCACATCCACCGCTGCACCATCGGGCCGACCACCGTAGGGTCGGCCGTCCACCTTGCGGTCAAACTGCACCCAGGGGCGGCGATTCGTGATCTCACCCGTGGTCACATCAAAGTCGAACTGATCGATACGGTGCTCCGGCGTGTTGGCCCAATACATCGTGCAGTTGTCGGGGCTGAAGGCCAGGCCGTTGGCGGTGAAGTTGTCGCCTGCCATGTAGCGCACGCGGTAGCTGGTGGCGCTGCTGGCATCGGCCTGCAGGCACCACAGCGCGGCATTCGGCGCCGTGCGCGGCGTGATGACCGAGCCCGCCCAGAAGCGGCCTGCGGTGTCGCAGCGGCCGTCGTTCAAGCGCAGGACCGCGGTGTCGTGCTGCTCCGGCGGCAGCAGGGCCAGGCAGGTGAGGGCGGTGGGATCATCGCCGTCCTTGGCCGTGTCCAGAAGATAGAAACCGTTTCGTAACCCGATTACCAATCGTCCATCCGCCGCTGGCGCGCAGCAGCCGGGCTCGCTGGGCATGCGCCATTGCCGGTGGCGGCCGCTTTCGGGGTGCCATGCATGCACCGCTTGTCCCTGAATGTCACACCAGTAAAGGGATTTTTCCGTGGGGTGCCAGAAGGGCGATTCGCCCAGTTCGGACGGCGGCAAGGGCAATGTTTGCAGGGACATGGGTTGAAGCGGGGTGGTTATCGAGTTACATTCTAGGGCCTCAGATACTGAGCCCCGGCACCATGCATGGGGCCTTGCCACCCACCGATGGAGACTTCCATGCACCCAGTTGTAGCGCGCGTGACCGAGCGCATTGTCCAGCGCAGCGCAGACACCCGCGGCGCTTACCTTGCCGGCGTTGACGCCATGATCGCCCGCAAGCCCGCCCAGGACCGCATGGGCTGCGCCAACCTGGCCCATGCCTATGCGGCGCTGCCGGGTTCTGACAAGTTCAAGGTCACGGTCGAGAAGGTGCCCAACATCGGCATCGTCACGGCCTACAACGACATGCTCTCGGCCCACCAGCCGTACCAGGGCTACCCTGCCATCCTGCGTGACGAAGCCGCCAGGCTGGGGGCCACCGTGCAGGTGGCAGGCGGTGTGCCCGCGATGTGCGACGGCGTGACGCAGGGTACGCCCGGCATGGAGCTGTCGCTGTTCTCCCGCGATGCCATTGCCATGGCCACTGCGGTAGCGCTGTCCCATGATGTGTTTGATGGCGCGCTGCTGCTGGGCGTGTGCGACAAGATCGTGCCGGGCTTGTTGATCGGTGCGCTGCACTACGGCCACTTGCCCTGCGTGTTCGTGCCTGCAGGCCCCATGGGCACGGGCCTGTCGAACAAGGACAAATCCAAGGTGCGCGAGCAGTACGCACAAGGCCTGGTGGGCCGCGACGAACTGCTCAAGGCCGAGTCCGCCGCGTACCACAGCCCCGGCACCTGCACCTTCTACGGCACGGCCAACAGCAACCAGATGCTGCTCGAAGCCATGGGTCTGCATGTGCCCGGCGCGGCGTTCGAGTCCCCCGGCACCGAGGCGCGCGAGGCCTTCACCCGCCAGGCGCTGCGCACCGTGCTCGACATCGGCAAGCGCGGATCGCGTTTCACCCCCATCGGCAAGCTGGTGGACGAGCGCTGCATCGTCAACGCCATGGTGGCCCTGCTGGCCACGGGCGGCTCCACCAACCACCTGATCCACTGGGTGGCCATTGCGCGCAGTGCAGGCATCCTGATCGACTGGACGGACTTTGACGAGCTCTCGTCCGTGGTGCCGTTGCTGGCCCGCGTGTATCCCAATGGCGATGCCGATGTGAACCAGTTCCAGGCCGCAGGCGGCCCGCCGTGGATCCTGCGCGAGCTGCTGGCAGGCGGCCTCATGCACCCTGATGTGATGAGCGTGAACGCGGGCGGCATTGCCGATAGCGGCAAGAGCGCCCCCGTCGTATCGGGCGACACCTCGGTGCTGCGGCCTGTGAGCGAACCCTTCTCGCCCACGGGCGGCCTGCGCCTTCTGCAAGGCCGCCTGGGCCGTGCGGTGATCAAGGTCTCGGCCGTGCCCGAAGACCGCCACATCGTCCAAGCCCCGGCGCGTGTTTTCGATTCGCAAGAAGCCCTGCTCGCCGCCTTCAGCGCGGGCGAGGTCAACCAGGACATGGTGGCCGTGGTGCGTTTTCAGGGGCCGCAGGCCAATGGCATGCCCGAGCTGCACAAGCTCACGCCCCCGCTGGCGGTGCTGCAGAACCAAGGCTTCCAGGTGGCGCTGGTGACTGACGGTCGCATGAGCGGCGCATCGGGCCGTGTGCCTGCTGCCATCCACGTCACGCCCGAGGCACTGGCCGGTGGTCCGCTGGCCAAGGTGCGCGATGGCGACATCGTGCGGGTGGATGCAGTCGCTGGCACGCTCGATGTGTTGGTGGACGATGCCGAGTGGGCCGCGCGCGCCCCGGCACCCTTCAACGCTCCATCACCCATCGGCTTTGGCCGTGAACTCTTCACCAACTTTCGCCGCCACGCAGGCGGTGCCGAACAAGGAGCCTGCACATGGCTGTAACCTCTGCTTCCACTCCCATGAATCCCCTCGACATCGCCAGCCATGGCCCGGTCATCCCCGTCATCGTGATCGACCGTGTGGAAGATGCGCTGCCCCTGGCCGAGGCCTTGCTGGCCGGCGGCGTGAAGGTGCTGGAGGTGACGTTGCGCACCGCGGCCGGTTTGCCCGCCATCGAAGCCATCGCCCGCCATCTGCCCGAGGCCGTGGTGGGCGTGGGCACGGTGCTCAATGCCGATGACGCCCGCCGCGCCAGTGAAGCCGGTGCGCGGTTCGCCGTGAGCCCCGGCTACACGTCGGCCGTGGGCAGCGCCTGCAAGGGCCTGAACCTGCCGCTGCTGCCCGGCGTGGCCACATCGAGTGAGATCATGGCGGCGCTGGCCGATGGGTTCTCGTTCCTCAAACTGTTCCCGGCCGAGGCCGTGGGTGGCATCCCGCTGCTCAAGTCCTGGGCCAGCCCGTTTGGCCAGGTGAGCTTTTGCCCCACCGGCGGCATCACCAACGCCACCGCTTCCAACTACCTGGCGCTGCCCAATGTGCGCTGCGTGGGGGGCTCGTGGCTCACGCCCACCGACGCGGTGCGTGCGGGCGACTGGGCGCGCATCACGCAACTGGCGCGTGACACCCAGGCGCTGCGCAAGGCGGCCTGAGGGATCGCTGGCGCTGGGTTTGCGGCCAAAAAAGCGCCCCATGCGCTAGTGCAATAAGCGCTGGTAGCTATAAAAATAATAGCGTCTAACTTTAAAAATCCGTGGCGCGGGCGGCACAGCGTGGCCGCTGTGTGTGTCGAGCCGGCTGGACTTGTCGCAACGCCCCTCTATCATGGCCAAGCGGGAATACCCCGTGACCGAGCAACGATTGTTCAAGAGAGGGAGTTCGCTATGGATTTTGTTTCGGCTGTCAAAAGCTGCTTCGCGCAGTACGCCGGGTTTTCGGGCCGTGCGCCACGCTCCGAGTTCTGGTGGTTCGCGCTGTTCCAGCTCGGCGTGCTGGTGATTGCCACCATGATCAGCCAGGTGCTCTACGGCATCGCTGCCCTGGCCCTGCTGCTGCCTGCGCTGGCCGTGGGCGCACGCCGCTTGCATGACATTGGGCGCTCCGGCTGGTGGCAGCTGCTGTCGCTCACCGGTATTGGTACCCTGGTGCTGATTTACTGGTGGGTGCAGCCCAGCGGGGAGTAAAGCCGCCGCAAGCTGACGCCCCGCGTTGGCGCCCATGAAAAAAGCCCGCAGACCGTAAGGCCTGCGGGCTTTTACATTGTGGACTGCGCAGCGAGCACTGGGCTGCTGCGCAGGGGCCGGGCAATTACATGCCCATGCCGCCCATGCCACCCATGCCGCCCATGTCGGGCATGCCAGCAGCAGGTGCGTCGTCCTTCGGAGCCTCAGCCACCATGGCTTCGGTCGTCAGCAGCAGCGATGCCACGGAAGCGGCGTTCTGCAGGGCTGTACGGGTCACCTTGGTGGGGTCCAGGATACCCATTTCGATCATGTCGCCGTAGGTGTCGTTGGCAGCGTTGAAGCCGTAGTTGCCCTTGCCGTTCAGCACAGCGTTCACCACCACCGATGGCTCGCCACCAGCGTTGTAAACGATCTCGCGCAGAGGGGCTTCGATGGCCTTCAGGATCAGCTTCACGCCAGCGTCTTGGTCAGGGTTGTCGCCCTTGATCTCGCCAGCCGCTTGGCGTGCGCGCAGCAGGGCCACGCCACCACCGGCCACGATGCCTTCTTCCACCGCAGCGCGGGTAGCGTGCAGGGCGTCTTCCACGCGGGCCTTCTTTTCCTTCATTTCGACTTCGGTCGCAGCGCCGACCTTGATCACTGCCACGCCGCCGGCCAGCTTGGCCACGCGCTCTTGCAGCTTTTCACGGTCGTAGTCGCTGGTCGCTTCTTCGATCTGGATGCGGATTTGCTTGACGCGGGCTTCGATGTCGGCAGCGGCACCAGCACCGTCGATGATGATGGTGTTTTCCTTGCCCACTTCGATGCGCTTGGCTTGGCCCAGGTCGGCCAGCGTGACCTTCTCCAGGGACAGGCCCACTTCTTCAGCGATGACCTTGCCGCCCGTCAGGATGGCGATGTCTTCCAGCATGGCCTTGCGGCGGTCGCCGAAGCCAGGAGCCTTCACAGCCACAACCTTCAGGATGCCGCGGATGGTGTTGACCACCAGCGTAGCCAGGGCTTCGCCTTCGACTTCTTCAGCAATGATCAGCAGGGGACGGCCAGCCTTGGCAACTTGCTCCAGCGTGGGCAGCAGGTCGCGGATGTTGCTGATCTTCTTGTCGAACAGCAGCACGAAGGGGTTGTCCAGCAGAGCGGCTTGCTTTTCTGGGTTGTTGATGAAGTAGGGCGACAGGTAGCCGCGGTCAAACTGCATGCCTTCCACGACATCCAGCTCGTTTTGCAGCGACTTGCCGTCTTCCACGGTGATCACGCCTTCCTTGCCGACCTTGTCCATGGCGTCAGCAATGATCTTGCCGATGGACTCGTCGGAGTTGGCCGAGATCGAGCCCACTTGGGCGATTTCCTTGGAGGTGGTGGTGGGCTTGGAAGCCTTCTTCAGCTCTTCGGTCAGGGCCAGCACGGCCTTGTCGATACCGCGCTTCAGGTCCATGGGGTTCAGGCCAGCGGCCACGTACTTGGAGCCTTCGCGCACGATGGCTTGGGCCAGCACGGTAGCGGTGGTGGTGCCGTCACCAGCGTTGTCGCTGGTCTTGGAAGCCACTTCCTTCACGAGCTGGGCGCCCATGTTCTGCAGCTTGTCCTTCAGTTCGATTTCCTTGGCCACGGACACACCGTCCTTGGTCACGGTGGGGGCGCCGAACGAGCGCTCCAGCACCACGTTACGGCCCTTGGGGCCCAGCGTGACCTTGACCGCGTTGGCCAGGATGTTCACGCCTTCAACCATGCGTGCGCGGGCTTCGCCGCCGAAAACTACGTCTTTTGCTGCCATTTTGGAGCTCCTGAAAATTGGGTTCAAATTGGCTGCTAGCGCATGATCAATCAGCGCAAGCAGCTATGAAAAGATGAGTAACGCAGGGGCGAGAAATTACTTCTCGACCACGGCAAACAGATCGTCTTCCTTCATGACCAGCAGCTCGTCGCCGTTGACCTTGACGGTCTGGCCCGAGTACTTGCCGAACAGAACGCGGTCGCCGACCTTCACGTTCAGGGCGATCACTTCACCCTTGTCGTTCTTCTTGCCAGGGCCCACGGCCAACACTTCACCTTGATCGGGCTTTTCGGCGGCGTTGTCAGGGATCACGATGCCGGAGGCCGTCGTGGTTTCGCTTTCAATACGCTTGACGATCACGCGATCGTGCAGAGGGCGAAGGTTCATTGCATTGCTCCTGTTTTCAGTAAAAAAAGCTGATGGATTCAATCAGCCCCGGCCATCCGGGGCCACCAAACTGCCAGCAGGGAGCGCAGTGTTAGCACTCGTCTGCGGTGAGTGCTAATGATACGGGCATTTGTGGCCATTTCAAGACACCCCCCCCAAGAACATGAGGGAGAAGGCTTTGCCTCTCCAGCTCTGCCCGCGTCCGTCAGGCCGCGCCGCTCAGCATCAGATCCAGGTTCTGCACTGCCGCCCCCGAGGCGCCCTTGCCCAGGTTGTCAAACACGGCGGTCAGCAACACCTGGCCGTGGCGGGCGTTGCTGAACACCCCCAGCCGCAACTGGTTGGTGCCGTTCAGGGCCTGTGGGTCCAGGTGTTCGGCTGCTTCGGTAGCGGCGGGAGGCATCACCTCGACAAAGGGGGCGTCGGCATAGTGCTGCTGCAGGCAGGCGTGCAGGAGTTCGCCTTGTGTGCCCGGCGCGAGCTGCCGCAGATGCAACCCGACGGTCAGCACGATGCCCTGGCGGAAGGCGCCGTACGAGGGTAAGAAAAACGGCCGCTGCGACAGCCCGGCGTGTTGCGTGATCTCGGGCGTGTGTTTGTGCTCCAGCTGCAGCCCGTAGACCTGGAAGGCGGGCGCATGGGCTGCTTCGGGGCCTTCGTGCGCTTGCACGCGAGCACGCCCACCGCCGGAGTAGCCCGACACCGCATGGATGTTGAGCGCATGGTCGGCGGGCAGCAAGCCGGCCTGCACCAGGGGCCGTAGCAGGGCGATAGCGCCTGTGGGGTAGCAGCCGGGGTTGCTGACGCGTTGCGCGTTGGCAATGCGCGCGGCCTGCGCCGCATCCATCTCCGGAAAGCCGTAAACCCATTGCGCGTCCGTGCGGTGGGCCGAGCTGGCGTCGATCACGCGCACGGCGGGGTTGTGGATGGCGGCGACTGCTTCGCGGGCGGCAGCGTCGGGCAGGCACAGGATGGCGATGTCGCAGCTGTTGATGGCTTCGGCGCGGCGGGTGGGGTTCTTGCGGTCGGACTCGGGCAGCGTCAGCAACTGCAGGTCGGTGCGGCCGTGCAGGCGCTGGTGGATTTGCAGGCCGGTGGTGCCTTGGTCGCCGTCAATAAAAACAAGGGGCTGGGTGGTCATGGTGCGGATTCCTGACATGGGGGGATATGGAATCTTCGGCGCCGGTCTAAACTTTGAAAAGTTGAATTTCACAAACTTCAAGATCAGTTCTGCTGAACGTCATGCGCGAACTCAATCTCGACCGGCTGCGCACCCTGGTCACCATCGCTGATCTCGGGTCTTTTGCCGAAGCGGCCCGCACGCTGCATCTGGCGCCGCCCACCGTCAGCCTGCACATTGCCGACCTGGAGGCGTTGATTGGGGCGCCGTTGCTGGTGCGCAAGCGGGGCGAGGTGCGGCCGTCCGGCGCGGGCGAGGTGCTGGTGGAGCGGGCGCGGCGCCTGCTGGCCGACGCCGACGAGGCCATGGACCTGGTGCGGCGCCAGGTGCAGGGGCTGGAGGGGCGGGTGCGGCTGGGCGCGTCCACCGGCGCCATCGCGCACCTGCTGCCCCAGGCGCTGGAGGTGCTGGGCTGGCACCACCCCGGCATCGATGTGCAGGTGGTGGTGCTCACGTCACAGGAGACCGTGTCGCGGCTGGCGCTGGGCACGCTGGACGTGGGCCTGGTGGCCTTGCCCATGGCCTCGGTGCGCGGGGTGACGGTGATGCCCTGGCGGCGCGACCCGGTGATGGCGTTTGTCCCCTCCGCCTGGGCGGCGCTCCGCAGGGTCACACCCGAGTGGCTGGCGGGGCAGCCGTTGATCCTGAATGACGACGGCACCAGCCTGTCGCGCCTGACAAGCGAATGGCTGGCCCTGGCGGGCGAGCAACCCAAGGCGCGCATCCAGCTCAACTACAACGATGCCATCAAGAGCCTGGTGGCTGCGGGCTACGGAGCCACGCTGCTGCCGCACGAGGCCTCCACCGCCACGCCGCTGGACCCGCGCATCCGCATGCTGCCGGTGCAGCCCCGCCTGTGGCGCCCCCTGGGCATTGCCCACCGCGCGGGCCCGGTAGAGCGCGCCACCCAGCATGTGCTGGATGTGCTGTGGCAGCAGAAGCAGGTGTGACGCGAAGCGCAACCGGCAATGCGCCGCCCCAGGCGGCTGCCATCGCTCAGGCTGCGTCGTCCCCGATGACCAACCGGGTGTCAGACACGTAGCGGTGCGGCGGTACCTCCAGGTTGGTGGGCGCTGGCTTGTTCTTGAAGACGCGGCCTGCCAGGTCGAAGGTGGAGCCGTGGCAGGGGCAAAAGAAACCACCCTGCCATTGGTCTCCCACGCTGGGGTTGCTGGTGCCTGCAGGCACGGCGGTGGGGGAGCAGCCGAGGTGCGTGCAGATACCCACCGTGACAAACACCTCCGGGCGGATGGAGCGTTGCGGGTTGCGGGCGTACTCGGGTTGCTGGTCCTTGCGCGAGGCCGGGTCGGCCAGCGCGGCGTCTTGCTGGGGCAGGGCGGCCAGCATTTCGGGCGTACGCCGCATGATCCACACGGGCTTGCCTCGCCATTCCACCGTCTTCACGCCACCGGGCGCCAGGTCGCTGATGTCCACCTCGACACCGGCGCCCATGGCCCGCGCACGTTCGCTGGGGGCCATGCTGGACACCAGGGGCACGGCAACCCCTGCCGCCGCCACGCAGCCCGTGGCCGCCGTCAGCAGCACCAGCTGCCGACGCTCTGCGGAGGGATCGCCGTCGGTGCCTGGAAGGGAGCAATGGGGAGTAGCGGGGTGGAGGGTCATGGGGTGCTTTCAGAGAGAGGCAGGACTGGCCGTGGCGCCGATAGGGGGGCTCGGCGGGGTGACGGCCACCGCCCGCAACGCTGCGGGCGGCAATGCTTTACCGCAAACGACGTGCCATCACCCGCAAGACTGGCCTGCCATGACGCGTCCCGCATGAAAAGCCTTTGAATTCAACAGGTTGCGCGCGCATATCGTGTGAGCGGGCGCGCTGCAGGTCCGGCCCCAGCCGGATGGACTGCCACTCCGTCTGCCAAATTAACTGCCAACTGCCATCCATTGCAGTCCGCATGGCATAGATCAAAGGCCTGTCGGCGAAACCGGTGCACCCTCAGGGCCTTTGCCTGTACCGTAGTGTTGCCATGCCCCGTCTCCCCGCGCTGCCTGCCGAACTGGTGTCCTTTCTGGAGGGCCTGACTGATCCACACATCCTGCTGGACGACCGCTATCGCATCATGGCGGCCAATGGGGCCTATCGCCGCCAGTTCGGTGCATCGGACGGTACGGAAGGCGGTGCGGAGGGCAGCGTGGTGGGGCGCACCTGCCATGCCGTGTCCCACCATGCCAGCGTGCCGTGTGACCAGGCGGGCGAGTCCTGCCCACTCGCGCAGGCGCGCGCCTCGGGACAACGCGAACGGGTGCTGCATGTGCACCACACCGCCCAAGGTGAGGAATATGTACAGATCGAGCTGGCGCCGGTGGCGGGTGCGGACGGCACCACGGGGTTCTTTGTCGAAAAGATGGTGCCTTTGCCGCTGGCGGCGCAGCCGGTGCCGTCGGCGCAGGGGCTCATCGGGCGTTCGCTCGCTTTCCAGAAGATGCTGGGCCTGGTGGCGCGGGTGGCACCTTCGCAGTCAGCGGTGTTGCTGCTGGGAGAGTCCGGCACGGGCAAGGAGCTGGTGGCCCATGCCGTGCACCAGGGCAGCCTGCGCGCGCGGCGTGCGCTGGTGCCTGTGGACTGCTCCAGCCTGCCCGAGGCGCTGTTCGAGTCCGAGCTGTTCGGGCATGAGAAAGGGGCGTTCACCGGCGCGACCCAGGCCCGGCCGGGGCTGGTGGAGGCGGCCGACGGCGGCACGCTGTTTCTGGATGAGGTGGGCGACATCCCCCTGCCGCTGCAGGTCAAGCTGCTGCGCCTGCTGGAGACCGGCACCTACCGCCGCGTGGGCAGCACCGAGCTGCGGCATGCCGACCTGCGCGTGGTATCGGCCACGCACCGCAATCTGCCGCACATGGTGGCTGCAGGGCGTTTTCGTGAGGACCTGTACTACCGCCTGAGCACCTTCCCCATCCACCTGCCACCGCTGCGCGAACGCCAGGGCGACATTGCCCTGCTGGCACGCGCGCTGCTGGAGCGTGTGGCGCCCCCGCCCCGGGCGCTGCAGCTGTCTGGCGCTGCGCTGGCCTTGCTGGAGGCGCAGCCTTACCCCGGCAATGTGCGGGAACTGCGCAACCTGCTGGAGCGCACCGCCTTGCTGTGTGATGGCGACACCATCGGCGCGGAGCATGTGCAGCAAGCGCTTGCCTGTGGCCTGCCGCCGCTCGTGAGTGGGGTGGAGGAGGGCGCAGCGGAGCCGCGTGCATCGGCGGCGTTGGCCGGGTCGTCACGTCAACGAAGGTTGCTGGACGACCAGGCCCTGCAACAGGCTCTGGCAACCCACCAGGGCAGTCGTGCGGCGTTGGCGCGGCAGCTGGGCATCAGCGAGCGATCGCTGTACCGGCGGCTGAAAACCTTGGGCACTTGACGCCCATAGATGAAGAAATCGGCCCCAGGCGCATAGGGTGATTGCGCCAGCAGCTATTGTTTATATAGCGTCTGGTGTGCCGTGCCTGCTTACACCACCGCATCGGGCGCCAGCGCGCTCAGCACCATGCGCACGATCAGCTCTTCGGCCTTTTCGTAGTCGCGCTCGGTCAGGGCGGGCTTGCCCAGCAGCAGGGCGAACTGGGCCTCCTGCTCCGCGTACGCCTGGGTCACCGACCAGATGATGAACATCAGGTGCGTGAAGTTGACCTTGGCAATGCGGCCCTCGCGCGCCCAGCGCTCGAAGGTGCGCACCTCGGTCTTGAGCAGCGGCGCCACCCGTTCGGTGATGGCCGTGCCATACCGTGGTGCACCCGCAATCACCTCTTTGGTGAACACCTTGGCGCCCTGGGGGCGCGTGCGCGAGTAGTGCAGCTTGGCGCGGATGTAGCGCCGCAGCGCTTGCTGCGGGTCGTCGCTGTGTGACAGGTCTTCCATGCCCGCCAGCCACTGGGTGAGCACATCGTCCAGCACCCGCTGGTACAGCGCCTCCTTGCTCGGGAAGTAATACAGCAGGTTGTGGCGGCTGATGCCAATGGCGGCGGCAATGCTCTCCAGCGAGGCGCCCTCAAAGCCGAATTGCGCAAACTGGTTCTCCGCCTCTGTGAGGATGCCTTGCTCCTTGAGCAAGCGCGACGCCGTGGGTGCGCGGGGCGCGGTCTCGTCAAGAGCGGGCGGGCGGGCCACCTTGCGGGGGCGGGGGGCGGGGTTGGCAGGGGACGGGCGGGCTGCAGTCATTGCACCATTGTGGAACAAGCCGGGGCCTGAAAACTGGCAATTGGCTGGCTGGAGGCTGGCACGCGGTTTGCTGTAGGGATTTTACCAATTGGTAAATTTTTACGGGTTGGTAAATTGACCCACAACGCAGGGCACCGCCGCACCAAAGCAGCGGGCACCTGCACCCCACAGCGAGGACCACGATGAAACCTCCGAAGTTTGCGTGCACCAGCATTCACGCTGGTGCCGCATTGGTTGGCGCCACTGGCTGGCGCTCCAACGCTGCGCGGCGTGCGCTCGCACGCCCCCTGGGCGCCCAGACCCCCACCCTCACCCTCTCGGAGGAAGCCTAATGGACACACCCGCAAGCCGTGCCTGCGGCATTCATGCCGCACGCCTGAACCTGGCCGACTACGCCGTCAACTTCGGCGACGCGCACCCGCCGCTCACCCGGGCGCAGGCGCTGATCGAGGCCGAGCGCTGCTACTACTGCCACGACGCCCCCTGCGCTACGGCATGCCCCACGGGCATCGACATCCCCTCGTTCATCCACCGCATTGCGCAGGACAACAACCGGGGCGCCGCCCGCGCCATCCTGGAGGCCAACCCCCTGGGCGGCATGTGCGCCCGCGTGTGCCCCACCGAGGTGCTGTGCGAACAGGCCTGCGTGCGCAACACCAACGAAGACAAGCCGGTGGAGATTGGCTCGCTGCAGCGCTACGCCACCGACGCCTTCTTTACCCAGCCCGGTGCACCCCTGTTCCAGCGCGCAGCCGCCACTGGCAAACGCGTGGCCGTTGTGGGCGCGGGGCCTGCGGGCCTGGCCTGCGCCCATGGCCTGGCCGTGCGCGGGCATGAGGTGGTGCTGTTCGAGGCGCGCCCCAAGCTCGGCGGCCTCAATGAATATGGCCTGGCCAGCTACAAGACCACGAACAACTTCGCGCAAAAGGAAGTGGAGTGGCTGCTGTCCATCGGCGGCATTGAAGTGCGCACCGGCCAGCAGCTAGGCAGTGATATCACGCTCGACAGCCTGCTGGACGCGTACGACGCTGTGTTCTTGGGACTGGGCCTGCAGGGTGTGAACGCGCTGGGCGTGGCCGAGCCCACGGCCACCGGCTTGCGCAATGCGGTGGACTTCATTGCCGAGCTGCGCCAGAGCACCGACCTCTCGACCCTGCCGGTGGGCCGCCGCGTGGTGGTGATTGGTGGCGGCATGACGGCGGTGGATGCTGCCGTGCAGTCGCGCAAGCTGGGCGCGGAAGAAGTGACCATCGTCTACCGCCGTGGCGCAGAGGCCATGTCGGCATCAGCCGTGGAGCAGCAATGGGCGCAGACGAATGGCGTGACCATTCGCCACTGGGCCGCACCCAAGGAGGTGCTGAGCGAAAACGGCGCGGTGAAGGGCGTGCGCTTCGCGGCCACGGCGCTGAGTGGCGGCAAGCTGGTGGAAACCGGCGAGACCTTCACGCTTGATGCCGACATGGTGCTCAAGGCCATCGGCCAGACCTTTGTGGCTGAGCCCGTGGGCAGCCGCATTGCGCTGGAGGGCGGTCGCATCGCCACCGATGCCGAAGGCCAGACCAGCCTGCCGCGTGTGTGGGCCGGTGGCGACTGCCGCGTGGGCGGCCGCGACCTCACGGTGGAGGCGGTGGAGCACGGCAAGGTGGCCGCTGTCTCCATCCACGCCGCACTGATGGCCTGAAGTGGCCTGATCCCCTTCACCCCAGTTTTCACGGGAGCACCCCATGGCAGACATTCGCAGCAATTTTCTGGGCATTCAAAGTCCCAACCCCTTCTGGCTGGCCTCCGCACCACCCACCGACAAAGAGATCAACGTCACCCGCGCCTTCGAGGCGGGCTGGGGCGGTGTGGTGTGGAAGACGCTGGGCGAAGACCCACCGGTGGTCAACGTCAACGGCCCGCGCTACTCCACGCTGATGTCGCAAGACCGCCGCGTGATCGGCCTGAACAACATCGAGCTGATCACCGACCGGCCGCTGCAGACCAACCTGGAAGAAATCAAGCGCGTCAAACGCAACTGGCCGGACCGGGCCATGATCGTCTCGCTGATGGTGCCCTGCGTGGAGGAGAGCTGGAAGAACATCCTGCCGCTGGTGGAAGACACCGGTGCCGACGGCATCGAACTCAACTTCGGCTGCCCACATGGCATGAGCGAGCGTGGCATGGGCGCAGCTGTGGGCCAGGTGCCTGAATACATCCAGATGGTCACTGCCTGGTGCAAGCACTACAGCAAGCTGCCCGTGATCGTGAAGCTCACGCCCAACATCACCGACGTGCGCCACCCGGCGCGCGCGGCCAAGGCGGGCGGGGCCGATGCCGTGTCGCTCATCAACACCATCAACTCCATCATGGGGGTGGACCTGGACCGCATGGTCATGAGCCCGAGCACCGATGGCTGGGGCTCGCATGGCGGCTACTGCGGCCCGGCCGTCAAGCCCATTGCGCTGAACATGGTGGCCGAGATTGCGCGCGACGCACAGACCGCCGGTCTGCCCATCAGCGGCATTGGCGGCATCACCACCTGGCGCGATGCGGCCGAGTACATCGCGCTGGGCTGCGGCACGGTGCAGGTGTGCACTGCGGCCATGGTCTACGGCTTCAAGATCGTGCAGGACATGTGTGATGGGCTGTCCAACTTCATGGACGAGCACGGCTACGCCACGCTCGACGACTTCAAGGGCCAGGCCGTGCCCACGGTGAAGGACTGGAAGAACCTCAACCTCAACCACATCGAAAAAGCCGTCATCAACCAGGATGCCTGCATCCAGTGCGGCCGCTGCCATGTGGTGTGCGAAGACACCTCGCACCAGGCCATCACCTTCACCAAAGAAGGCGGCGTGCGCAAGTTCGAGATCAACGAGGCCGAATGCGTGGGCTGCAACCTGTGCGTGTCGATCTGCCCTGTGCCCGAGTGCATCACCATGCGCGCGCTGGAGCCGGGCGAAGTCGATGTGCGCACGGGCAAAAAGGTGACGGGCGAATACGCCAACTGGACCACGCACCCCAACAACCCGCAGCGCGTGTCTGCAGCCGCTTGATATGTGCCCCTGCGTGCGTTTGCCACAGGCCCCGCAAGGCGTTGCGGCAGCACCCGTTGTGGTGCCGATTTGCAACGCATGCTGCACTGCATCTGGTGCAGTTCTTGCGTGATCTCTAGCATCGCTCGCTTCCCTTTGCCCGCCATCTGCCAGCGTGAGGGCGCTGGAACAGACAGCGGGTTGTGTGCAACCCCAACGACGTCTTTGACAGGAGTACAGGCATGACCAACAGTACCGGCAGCGCGGCCCATGTGGCGGGGCTGATGCCCGGCGATGCATCCAACACGCTCGCCAATGAAGATCTGCTCCCCACCACCGCCGCGCAGCGACACTGGACGTGGAAGGACTTTGCCGCACTCTGGGTGGGCATGGTCGTGTGTGTGCCCACCTACACCATGGCCAGCTCCATGCTGGACCAGGGCTTTACCTGGCAGATGGCCGTGTGGCTGGTGTTCCTGGCCAACTGCATCGTGCTGGTGCCCATGGTGCTCATCGGGCGCGTAGGGCCCCGGTACGGCGTGCCGTTCCCGGTGCTGGCGCGTGCATCGTTTGGCGTGAAAGGCGCCAACCTGCCCGCTGTGCTGCGCGGGCTGGTGGCATGTGGCTGGTTCTCCATCAACTGCTACTTTGGCGCGCTGGCGCTGCATGGCTTCCTCAACATTCTGGGTATGAATCTGGCTGGACCGGCCGATGGACAGACCATTAGCACCTCGCAGTTCATGTGCTTTCTGGCGTTCTGGGCGGTGCACATCTGGTTCATCTGGAAGGGGCCGGAGTCCATCCGCATGCTGGAGGTGATTGCGGCGCCGCTGATGATCATTGCGTCCATCGCACTGGTTGTGGTGCTGATGATGAAGGTGCCCTCGGGCCAGCTCTTCAACCTGCCCGCCAAGGTGGTCGAAGGCGGCCCCAAGACCTGGGCGGCGCTCACGGGCCTGGTGGGCTTCTGGGCCACGCTGGCGCTCAACATTCCGGACTTCACCCGCTTTGCCAAATCGCAGAGGGACCAGGTGGTGGGCCAGGCCATAGGCCTGCCCATTCCCATGGCGCTGTTCTCCATGGTGGGCGTGATCGGCTTCTCGGCCTCGGCCATCCTGTACGGCAAGGCCCAGCTGTTCCCCGATGGGCTGCTCACGCAGATGGGCAGCGTGGCCGCCGGCCTGGGTCTGCTGGTGATCTTGCTGGCCAACCTTACGACCAACGTGGCCGCCAATCTGGTGTCACCGTCGTATGACTTCAGCCAGTGTGCGCCGTCCAAGATCAGCTTCCGCATGGGCGGCCTGATCGCTGCGGGCATCGGCCTGCTGTTCATGCCCTGGAAGCTGCTGGCCACATCGGGCGGCTACCTGTTCACCTGGCTGGGCGGCTACGGCACGCTGCTGGGCGCCATCGCGGGCATCCTGCTGGTGGACTACTACCTGGTGCGCAAGAGTGAACTGAAGGTGGACGACCTGTACCGCCGTGGCGGTGAATATGAGTACAGCAACGGCTGGAACCTGCAAGCCCTGATCGCGTTTGCACTGGGCGTGCTGCCCTGCCTGCCCGGCTACCTGGCAGTGTCGGGCGTGGTGGACAAGGCGGGCATGCCTGCCATCTGGCTGTCGTTGTTCGACTCGGGCTGGTTCTTCAGCCTGGCGGTGGCCGGCACCTACTACTACCTGACGGCCAAGAAGAAGTGATGCCCCGGACCCTGCCTGGGCCTGGTGCCAGTGCAGGTTCCGTTTTTTTGAATTGATCCGTATCCCTGAAGGAGACCCCCCATGAGCCAAGCCCTTGTGATCCGCGGTGGCACCGTGGTCAACGCCGACCGTGAACAGCGCGCCGATGTGTTGTGCGTCGATGGCCGCATCGTGGCCGTGGGGGAGGACGCTGCGGCCCAGGCCCCTGCGGGCGCAGAGACGCTGGATGCCAGCGGCCAGTACGTGCTGCCCGGCGGCATTGACCCGCATACCCACATGCAATTGCCGTTCATGGGCACCGTCACCATGGACGACTTCTTCACCGGCACGGCCGCCGCGCTGGCGGGCGGCACCACGAGCATCATCGACTTCGTGATCCCCGACCCGCAGGAGCCGCTGATGGACGCCTACCGCAAATGGCGCGGCTGGGCGGAGAAGTCGGCGGCCGACTATTCCTTCCACGTCGCCGTCACCTGGTGGAGCGAGCAGGTGCGCGCCGACATGGGCACGCTGGTGCAGGAAGAGGGCGTGAACAGCTTCAAGCACTTCATGGCCTACAAGAACGCCATCATGTGCGACGACGAAACGCTGGTGAACAGCTTCAAGCGAGCCCTCGAACTCGGGGCCATGCCCACGGTGCACGCCGAGAACGGTGAGCTGGTGTACCTGCTGCAGCAGGAGGTCGCCAAGATGGGTATCACCGGCCCCGAGGGCCACCCGCTCTCGCGCCCGCCCATGGTCGAGGCCGAGGCCGCCAACCGCGCCATCGCGATTGCCGATGTACTGGGCGTGCCCATCTACGTGGTGCACGTGAGCTGCATGGAGTCCGCCGACGCCATTGCCCGTGCCCGCGCACGTGGCCAGCGTGTGTACGGCGAGGTGCTGGCGGGCCACCTGCTGGTGGACGACAGCGTGTACCGCGACCCCGACTTTGCCAAGGCCGCCGCCTATGTGATGAGCCCACCTTTCCGCCCCAAGGGCCACCAGGAGGCGCTGTGGCGCGGCCTGCAGTCGGGCCAGCTGCACACCACGGCGACGGACCACTGCACCTTCTGCGCCGCGCAAAAGGCCATGGGCAAAGAAAACTTCGCCAAGATCCCCAATGGCACTGGCGGCGTGGAAGAGCGCATGGCCGCGCTGTGGGACGGCGGCGTCAACACCGGGCGCCTCACGCCCAGCGAGTTCGTGGCCATCACCTCGGCCAACGCGGCCAAGCTGTTCAACATTTACCCCCGCAAGGGCTACATCGGTGAAGGTGCCGATGCGGACCTGGTGCTGTGGGACCCGCAAGGCACCAAGACCTTCTCGGCCAAGACCCAGTTCAGCAAGGGCGACTTCAACATCTTTGAAGGCCGCACCGTGCGCGGCGTCCCCAGCCACACCGTGAGCCAGGGCCGCGTGGTGTTTGCCAACGGCGACCTGCGCGCCGAGCAGGGCAAGGGCCGTTACATCAAGCGCCCAGCGTTTGGCGCCAACTTCCAGGCGGTGCAAAAGCGCGCGCAGGACCTGGCACCCACGGCGGTGGCGCGCTGACCGCTGCAATGCATCTGGAGAACACCATGGATACCAAAGTCAAACCCAACATCGAAAACCTGCGCATCAACGGCCAGCGCCTGTGGGACTCGCTCATGGAGCTGGCGCAGATCGGCGCCACGCCAAAAGGCGGCGTGTGCCGCCTCACCCTCACCGACCTGGACAAGCAGGGCCGCGACCTCGTCACCCGCTGGGCACGCGAGGCGGGCATGACGGTGACCATCGACAAGATCGGCAACGGCTTCATGCGCCGCCCCGGCCGCAACAACAATTTGCCACCCATCATGACCGGCAGCCACATCGACACCCAGCCCACGGGCGGCAAGTTTGACGGCAACTACGGCGTGCTGGCGGGCATCGAGGTGGTGCGCACGCTCAACGACCACGGCATCGAGACCGAAGCCCCCATCGAAGTCGCCTTCTGGACCAACGAAGAAGGCAGCCGCTTTGTGCCTGTGATGATGGGCTCGGGCGTGTTCGCCAAAGCCTTCACGCTAGAGCACGCCTACGCCGCCACCGACACCGAGGGCAAGACGGTGAAGGGCGAGCTGGAGCGCATCGGCTACATCGGCGACCAGGAGCCGGGCGACCACCCCATCGGCGCCTACTTCGAGACCCACATCGAGCAAGGCCCCGTGCTGGAAGACAACGACAAGACCATCGGCGTGGTCAGCGGCGTGCTGGGCATCCGCTGGTTCGACTGCACCGTCACCGGCATGGAAGCCCACGCCGGCCCCACGCCCATGGCCCTGCGCAAGGACGCGATGCTGGCCGCCACACGCATCATGCAAGACGTAGTCGCTGCCGCCCATCGCCACCCGCCGCATGGCCGGGGCACCGTGGGCATGGTGCAGGTGTTCCCCAACAGCCGCAACGTGATTCCGGGCCGGGTCAAGTTCAGCATTGACCTGCGCAACAGCACGGACGAACTGGTGGACGCCATGGCCGCCGAGGTCAAGGCCTTTGCCGACCAGGTGGCGAAGGAACATGGCGTGCAGGTGCACATCGAGATGGTCTCCAGCTACCCTGCGCAGCTCTTCCAGCCCGAGTGCGTGGAGGCCGTGGGTCGCGCTGCGGCCAAGCTGGGCTACAGCCACATGCCCGCTGTCTCGGGCGCCGGGCACGATGCGGTGTACATGGCCAAGCTCGCACCCAGCGGCATGATCTTCATCCCCTGCAAGGACGGCATCAGCCACAACGAGATCGAGGACGCCAAGCCCGAGCACATCGAGGCGGGGTGCAACGTGCTGCTGCATGCCATGCTGGAGCGCGCAGGGGCTTAGTGCTATAAAAAATACAGCTTTTTAGGCATGATTCTGTAGCGCTTGCACCCGTTTTTCTACCAAACGGGTGGAGCGGTTCAGTCCAGCTTCGTCAGCCCCAGAAAGTGGTCCAGCATGTGGAAGTGGTCTTCAAAGAATTCCTCTTCCATGCCTGCCAGCTGGTCAATGCGTGTCCACTGCACCAGCGCCGCATCGTCGTCGGCCTGCACCACCGGGAAGGGCGCATCGCCCAGGTCGAAGTAATGCGCATGCGTAATGGTGCGGCCGCGCTGGCTGCGGTCGGGGTGGTCGAACACGGCCACCGACTGCAGCGCGGCGCGCATGGTGGCCTCGGGCAGGTGGCAGTGAGTTTCTTCCACCAGCTCGCGCAGGCAGGACTGCCACACGGTTTCTCGCTGCTCGATGAAGCCGCCGGGCACGGCCAGCTGGCCCTTGCCGGGCGCGTGGGCGCGGCGGATGAGCAGCACCTGGTCCTGGCAGCGCAGCACGGCGTCTACCGTCACGAACACAGGCGGGTAGGGCGCGGCAGACCAGGCCTGGCGGTAGCCGCGCAGCATGCGCCACTCCTCCTGCAGCGCGGCGTAGTGCGGGGTGTGCGCAAAGGCCTGGAGCTGGGCCATCGTGCTCGCCGGGATTTGCGCGGCCAGCGGCGCCAGGGCTTGGTCCACCGTGTCGGCCGTGGCGCCAAAGTAGGCGTCGCGGATGGTGGTGGCGTCCATGCTGCCCTGGCGGGGCAGGTCGATCAGCGCCCAGCTGGGGAAGGCGCGAAGGTAGCTGCTGGTCGCGTCCTTGAAATGGCCCACCAGCGCGATGCGGTCGCCGGGCTGCGTGTGCCGCGCCACGCTGCGGTGCACGGCCTGCACCCACACGGCTTCGTTGTAATAGTCGCGCACGGGAAGCACGCGTACACGGTTGCGGTCGGTCGGGGGCAGCGCATCGCGCAGCATGGCCTCGCGCTCTGCCCAGGTGAAGGGGTTCTTGGGCGAGCGGGCCTGCCAGGCCGAGCCCACCACCACGATGACCTGGGGCGCCATGCGCAGGGCCTCGTGCAGCAGGGCAAGGTGGCCGCTGTGCACGGGTTCAAAGCGGCCGATGAGGAGGGCGGTGTCGTACATGGGTCTCCAAAATTCTGAGGTTTTTGGCCTCTTGCGCTCGTCCATCATGCGCTTATAGCTACGATTTTAGTAGTGAATCCCTTTGGGGAATGGGGCGCGCCGCGTGGTACCGGCGCGGCCCCCGCCAGCGGGCGCCGCGCAAGGGCCGCCCCGCCGCGCTGGCGTCGTCCCCCTTCCCACGCGCAGCGTGAGAGAAGGGGGAAGCCGCGAAGCGGCTCAGGGGGTTGTCACACATACCTTGCGGCGATGGGCATCTGCCGACCGCTGCCAAATGCGCGCGGCCGCACACGCAGGATGGGCGGGGCCTGGCGGCGTTTGTACTCGTTGCGCGCCACCATCATGCGCACCCGCTGCACCAGGGCGCGGCCTGCGCCGTCGGTCTGCAGCTGCGCCACGAACGCCTGTGCGGCGGCCAGTTCGGGGGCGGACAGGCGCTCGCCTTCGATGAGCAGCTTGAGCACTTCGTCCAGCACGGGGTAGGGCGGCAGGCTGTCCACGTCGCGCTGGCCTGGGGCCAGTTCGGCCGATGGCTCCTTGTCGATGATGGCCTGCGGGATCAGCTCGCGCCCCGCTTGTTCGTTGACATGGCGCGAGAGGGCAAACACCTCGGTCTTGTACAGGTCGCCAATCAGGCCCAGGCCGCCGTTGGTGTCGCCATACAGCGTGCAGTAGCCCACCGAGATTTCGCTCTTGTTGCCCGTGGTCAGCAGCAGGTGGCCGAAGGCGTTGGAGTATTCCATCAGCACCGTGCCACGGATGCGGGCCTGTAGGTTTTCGAGCGGCAGGCCAGAGAGCGGCTGGCCGAAACTGCCCTCGAACTGCTGCGCATAGCCCGCCACCAGCTCGGCAATCGGGTGGGTGTGCAGCTGCACGCCCAGGTTCTGGCACAGCGCCACCGAGTCATCGACCGAGCCGCTGCTGGAGTAGCGCGAGGGCATGGTCACGCCCACCACGTTCTCAGGTCCGAGTGCCTGCGCAGCCAATGCCAGCGTAAGTGCGCTGTCGATGCCGCCCGAGCTGCCCACCACTACCTGGCTGAAGCCGCAGCGCCGTGCGTAGTCCTTGAGGCCCAGCAGGATCTGCTGTCGGTAGAACTCCATGGTGGGCAGGCCTTCGGCGGGCACACGCACTGGCGCGTTGCCATCGGCGGTGAGGAAGCGGCCGTTGTCAAACCGCAGCGTACGCAGGTCCTCCACAAAACGCGGCGCCTCGAACACGATGCCTGCCTCGGGTTCGGCCGCGAACGATGCACCGTCGTACACCACCTGGTCGTGCCCGCCGACCTGGTTCACGTACAGGATGGGCAGGCCGTGGCGGCGCGACGAGCCGCCAAAGATCTGGTGCCGCTGCTCGCGCTTTCCCACGTGGCTGGGGCTGGCGTTGATGCTGATGACCAGATCGGGCGCGGCGTCGCGCAGGCGCTCGAAGGGGTTGGTGGCGTAGTCGGTGCCATGGTCGTTCCAGCCGTCCTCGCACACCAGCAGGCCCACCTGCGTGCCGCCAATGCGCAGCACCTTGGCCACGTCTGGCCCGGGCTCGAAGTGGCGGCGTTCGTCAAAGATGTTGTAGGTGGGCAGCAGCTGCTTGGCGTATTGCAGGCGCACGGTGCCGCCCTGCAGCACCAGCAGGCTGTTGTGCAGCCGCTTGCCCGGGCCTGTGGCGGACGTGGGCGCGCCCACCACCCAGTGCAGCGCGGGCAGCTCGGCCGATGCCTTCTGCAACGCCGCCAGGCCGTCCTGCACGCGTTGCAGGAAGGGCGGCTCGTCCAGCATGTCACCGGGGTAGTAGCCGCACAGCGCGAGTTCGCTGAACACGATGAGGTCGGACTGCTCGCGGGCGGCCTGCTGCGCGGCGGCCACCATGCGGGCCACGTTACCCTCGATGTCGCCGACGGTGAGGTTGAGCTGGGCGATGGTGATGCGGAGCATGGTGTCAGCCTTCCACGCCAAAAACTTGGCGCAAGTAGGCGAGGTAGGTTTCATCGTCACACAGCGTCTTGCCGGGCGTGTCCGACAGCTTGGCCACCGGCTGCCCATTGGCGCGCACCAGCTTCATCACGATGTTGAGCGGCTTCATCTCCGGGGCATCCCCCATGTCATTGGTGAGGTGAGTGCCGATGCCAAAGCCCAGCTGCGTGCGGTCGCCAAAGCGGCGGTACAGCGCCAGCGCCTTGGTCAGTGTGAGGCCGTCGGAGAACACCAGCCGCTTGGTGTGCGCGTCGATGCGCAGCTTGGCATAGTGCGCCAGCGCCTTCTCGCCCCAGGCCACCGGGTCGCCCGAGTCGTGCCGCAGGCCGTCGAACAGCTTGGCGAAGTACAGGTCAAAGTCGGCCAGGAAGGCATCCATGCCCACGGTGTCGGTCAGCGCAATGCCCAGGTCGCCCCGGTACTCTTGCACCCAGTCTTCAAGCGCCGCCTTTTGAAAATCGCGCAAGCGCACGCCCAGTGCCTGGTAGCTTTGCAGGTATTCATGCGCCATGGTGCCGATGGGCACCAGGCCCAGGTCGCGCGCCAGCAGCACGTTGCTGGTGCCCTTGAACCACTGTGGCGTCTGCGTGGCAAAGGTCTGCACCACCTCGCGCTGCCACGCGCCGCTGTAGCGGCGTCGCAGGCCAAAGTCGAATAACTCAAAGGGGTGGCGCAGCGTGGCCTGCTGCGCCAGGTTCTGCAGCTGCTGCACCTTGACCGCCAGCCGCTCGCGGCCGCTGGCGAGGGCGGCGTTGGCGTTGAAGCGGTGGAAGTACAGCTCGTTCACGATGGCCAGCACGAAAATCTCAAAGCCCATCACATGCACCTGCGGACCCTGGGCCACGATGTGCAGCTTGTCACCCTCGGCCCAGGCGCGGATGAAGCTGCGCTGGAACTGGAAGATGCGCAGAAAGTCGATGAAGTCGCTCTTGATGAACCGCAGGCCGCGCAAGTAGGCAAGCTCGTCTTCGCTGAAGCGCAGGGTGCACAGGTGGTCCAGCGCGGCATTCACTTCGGGCAACAGCTCGGCCAGCGGGTAGATGGGCTGGTTGCGGCAGACGAAGCGGTATTCGCTCTGCGTCTGTGGATGCCGGTGCAGCAGCGCCTGCCACATGGTGAACTTGTAGAGGTCGGTGTCGAGCAGGCTGGTGATGACGGTGGCCATGATTTGCTCCTGAATGGATAGCTGCCGGGGTAGTAAGTAAAAGCGCTACAGGCTGATTTCGCTCATGGATGCCAGTTGCGCACCGGCCTTGCGCATCCCGTCCAGAAACGCCTGGTGCTGCGCTTCAAATCCCGCCACGGGGCTCATGCCGTCCGTTAGCAGCACGATGCGGCTGGCCTGCCAGCCGGGCACCAGGCGGGGCAGGTGCTGCACGATGTGCTCGGTGGTCGAGCGCACGCAGTGGCTGCTGGCCTCGCCCGCAATCAACAGCACATCGGCCTGGCCCAGCGACTCCAGCAGGGCGGTGTTGAGCGCCGTGCTGGCGTCGTCCGCATCGGGCACCTCGGCCTCGATGGCGCTGTAGTGCTCCGTCCAGGGGTTGGTGCCCTTGAACACATTGCGCACCGCGCGCTGGCGCTGCAGCTGCCAGTCGCCACAGGCGGCCAGCACATCGGCGTGGATGCCGTGGCCCCAGCTGCCCACCTCGCAGTGCACGGGCCAGACCATGAGCGTGTAGCGGCCCTGGGCTTCGAGTGCGTCCAGGTAGGCCAGCGTGCGGGGCAGGGCGGCCACATCGCGCGGCGCGAAGTCGCCTGCACGCACCTGGGCGGCGGTGATGGGAGTGAAGGGCGCCACCTCTGCCCCCGCGCCGGTCTGCCAGAAGCCGGGATGGGCGATGTCGAAGCGCTGGTGCGAATCGAGCGTGACGGTGATGGCGTCGATCTGGCCGCCCCGTGCCCGGATGAAGTCCGCCAGGCGCTGCATGTCGGCGTGGGCCCCCGCCACGGGCAGGCTGGGCGCGCTGCCTGCGGGGCGGTCGCTGGCGGGCAGGTCGCAGAAATCGTTTTGGGGGTCGATCACCAGAAGCTGGGTGGTACACGTGGCCATGGTCTTTCTCCTTCGCTGTGACTGCAGTTTAGGTTTGTTAGATTATTTTTGCAACTAAGTAATTTGCAAGCCAATGTTTCAGATGAGAACGGTAATGGCTGAATCGAGCTGCTTTCCTGTGGACTGGCTTGGTGGTAGCCTTGTTCGTTCAAAGTTGCAATGAACTAAAGCCCCGTGACCACCGAAAACATTCCCGCCGTGATCTGCACCGTAGACGTGGTGCTGCTGACCCTGGAGCAATCCACGCTGAAGGTGGCCCTGGTGCGGCGCGAGCGCGAGCCCTTTGCCCAGGCGCTGGCGCTGCCAGGCGGCTACATCCATGCACAGGACGATGTGGACGCCCAGGCCAGTGCCGCGCGGGTGCTGCGGGACAAGGCCGGGCTCGAAAGCCCGTACCTGGAGCAATTGGCCACCTTCACCGGTGCGGTGCGCGACCCACGCGGCTGGTCGGTGGCCGTGGCCTATTGCGCCCTGGTGCCCGCCACCGTGCTGGCGCAGGCTGCGGGGCGGGTGGAGCTGGTGGCGGTGGATGCGCTGCCGCCATTGCCTTTCGACCACCGCCAGATCATCGATACCGCTGTGTTGCGCGTGCGCAGTAAAAGCCAGTATTCGTCGCTGCCCGTGCACCTGTGCGCCGAGCCCTTCACGCTGCCGCAGCTGCAGGCGGTGTACGAAGCGGTGCTGGGCGAGCCGGTGAACAAGGTGAGTTTTCGCCGCAAGGTGGACGAGCTGGCCATGCTGGAGCCCGTGCCCGGTGCGCTGCAGACAGGCGGCGCCCACCGGCCTGCGCAGCTGTACCGGGTGCGCCCGGCCTACCGGCGGCAGCTGTCGCTCAGTGCCCGAGGGTTGTAGCGCGGCCTCCTCGCGCACAAAACATTGGACCGCCGCGCCCAAATCTGGCACAAACGCAAACTTTGTGTTCCACGAACGGTGGTCGCGCGCAGTCGGGTGCACCGGCGCCAGGACTGCCTCATTGAAATACCGGCCCTGTGCCGGATCTGAGGGAGAACCATGTCTTTGCGGCTCAAATTCAACCTGGTGCTGGCGGGCGTGCTGCTGCTGGCGGTGCTGGGCGCGGGCGCGTATGTGCACCGCTTCCTGCAGCAATCGGCCATCGAGGAGGTGCAGCACAACTCGCAGATCATGATGCACGCCGCGATGGCCATCCGCGACTACACCACCGAGCTGGTCAAGCCGCACCTGGATGTGACGCTGGCCGAGAAATTCCTGCCGCAGACCGTGCCCGCCTACGCCGCCACCGAGACGCTGCGCCGGTTGCAGAACCGGTTTCCGGGCTATGAGTACAAGGAAGCGGTGCTCAACCCCACCAACCTGCGGGACCGCGCCAACGAATGGGAAGAGCGCATCATCAGCGACTTCCGCGAAGGCCGCGCCGACCTCAAAAAAGAAGTGACGGGCGAGGTGGGCGAGGGCATGCACCGTGCGATGTACGTGGCCCGCCCCATCACCATCAAGCAGCCCCAGTGCATGGCTTGCCACAGCACGCCCGCCGTGGCGCCCCCCACCATGCTCAAGGTCTATGGCGACAAGAACGGTTTTGGCTGGGGCATGAACGAAACCGTGGGCATCCAGGTGGTGAAGGTGCCGATGTACTTTCCGCTGGAGAAAGCGCGCCAGACCTTCAACACCGTGATGGCAGCGCTGGTGGGCAGCTTTGTGCTGTTGTTTGTCGGCCTGAACCTGTCGCTGTCGTCGCTGGTGATTGAGCCCATGGCGCGGCTGAACAGCAAGCTGGAAGACCTGGCCACCAAGGACTTCCTCACCGACCTGGTCAACCGCCGCCGGTTCTTCGAACGGCTGGAGGCCGACATGGCCGAGACGCGGGTCAAGAAGAGCCAGCTGTCGGTCGTCATGTTCGACATCGACTTTTTCAAGCGCATCAACGACACCTTCGGGCATGACTCGGGCGATGTGGTGCTGAAGAACACGGCGCTGCGCGTGCGCGAGCTGCTTCGCTCGTCCGACTGTGCCGCGCGCTTCGGGGGCGAGGAGTTCATCATCCTGCTCAAGGAAACCCCGGTGGATGCCGCCATGGCCATGGCCGAGGCGGTGCGGGCCCGTATCGCGGGTGTGCCGTTTGACGCCGTGGGCCATGTGAGCGCCAGCTTTGGTGTGGCCACCTGGGACCACAAGGAAGACAGCCACGCCCTGATCAAGCGTGCGGACACGGCGCTCTACAAAGCCAAGTCCAGCGGTCGCAACTGCGTGGTGCAGGCCGAAGACGCTACCTGATTTTCGGGCGCTGGACGGCAGGCTCAGGCCGTCGCGGCCAGGGCTTCTTCGTAATCCGTCCTGTAGTCAGCGGCCAGCGTGGTTTTCTGCTTTTCTGTCAGCAGCTTGCCCGCCATCTGGAAGAAGCGATGTTCTTCTTCTTTCAGGTGGTGTTCCACCTTTTCGGCCAGCTTCTTGGCAAGTGGAAGCCACGCAGGGCTGGAGGGCTCGGTTTCTTCGAGCGACTCCACCAGCTCATCGATCTGGTGGTGCTCGGAAATGGCGTGGCGCGACAGGTCAATGCCTGCGTCGTGCGCCATCAGCGGGATGTAGAAGTGGCGGTCCTCCGCCTGGGCGTGGGCGGCGAGCTCCTTCTTGAGCTGATCGAACAGATCGCGCCGCTCCGGCGTGTCGCCGCTGGTGTTGGTGAGTGCGCTGTACAGCGCGCGCTGGCGCTCGTGGCTTTCGCGCAGGGCTTCGAAGATGTTGGTGGTATCAGTCATGGTGGGCTGTGCAGTGGTGTGGAGGGCGGCGCGTGGCCTTACTTGAGCACCTTGCGTGCTGCGCCCACGCCGATGGCGGCCAGCACCACAAACACCACGGCAACCACCAGGAACAGCACAAACAGCACCTTGGCGATGCCCGCCGCGCCTGCGGCCACCCCGCTGAAACCCAGGGCCCCGGCCACGAGGGAAATTAGGGCAAAAATGATGGCGTACTTCAGCATGGTGGTCGCTCCTTGCAGTGGATGTTGAGGCAGCGCGGGGCTGCGGAAGGTATGCAAGAACGATACCGGTGGGCGGTAGAGTGCGCCGTCAGCGCAGGCGGGCGGTAGGTGTAGGAGAGTGCCGCTGGCGGGCTGCGGTGAGGCGCCAAAAGAAAAGCCACAACGCGGGGCGTTGCGGCTTGGGAGGTGGGGCGGCTCTTATGGTGTTTTGGTCTGCGTTCACATCGCTAGCGCGATATGAACTCCGCCGAAGACCGATACCGCGCTGTCAGCGCGGCGGGCTTACAGCCCGGCTGCTGTCCGCAGGGTCGCAGCTTTATCGGTCTTTTGGCCCGCGCTCACATTGCTGCGCGATATGAGCTTCGTCCACGTTCGGAAAGCCGCGCGTGCCGCGCGGAGGGCTTACAGCCCGGCTGCTGCCCGCAAGGCCGCAGCTTTATCGGTCTTCTCCCAGCTGAACTCAGGTTCTTCACGGCCGAAGTGGCCGTAGGCTGCGGTCTTTTCATAGATCGGACGCAGCAGGTCCAGCATCTGGATGATGCCCTTGGGGCGCAGGTCGAAATGCGCACGCACCAGCTTGGCGATCTGGTCATCGGGAATCACACCCGTGCCTTCGGTGTAGACCGTGATGTTCATCGGCTCGGCCACGCCAATCGCGTAGGCCACCTGGATCTGGCACTGGCGGGCCAGGCCTGCGGCCACGATGTTCTTGGCCACGTAGCGGGCAGCGTAGGCGGCCGAGCGGTCCACCTTCGTTGGGTCCTTGCCGCTGAACGCGCCACCGCCGTGGGGGCAGGCGCCGCCGTAGGTGTCTACGATGATCTTGCGGCCGGTCAGCCCGCAGTCGCCTTGCGGGCCGCCGATGACAAAACGGCCGGTGGGGTTGATCAGGTAGCGCGTGTCCTGGATCCATTCCTTCGGCAGCACGGGCTTGATGATCTCTTCGATGATGGCTTCCGTGAACGAGGCCTTCATCTTGGTTTGCGTTTCGCTCTGGTCAGGGTGGTGCTGGGTGGAAAGCACCACGGTGTCGATGCTGTGGGGCTTGCCGTCCACGTAGCGCATCGTGACCTGCGACTTGGCGTCGGGGCGCAGGAAGGGCAGACGGCCGTCCTTGCGCAGCTGGGCCTGGCGCTCGACGAGGCGGTGCGCGTAGTAAATGGGCGCGGGCATCAGCTCGGGCGTCTCGTCGCAGGCGTAGCCGAACATCAGGCCCTGGTCACCGGCGCCGGTGTTCAGGTGGTCGTCGCTCGCGTGGTCCACGCCCTGGGCAATGTCGTTGCTCTGCTTGTCGTACGCCACGAGCACGGCGCAACCCTTGTAGTCGATGCCGTAGTCAGTGTTGTCGTAGCCGATGCGCTTGATGGTGTCGCGCGCCACCTGGATGTAGTCCACATGCGCGTTGGTGGTGATTTCGCCTGCCAGCACCACAAGGCCGGTGTTGGTCAGCGTTTCAGCGGCGACGCGGCTGCGGGGGTCTTGTTTGAAGATCGCGTCGAGAATCGCGTCCGAGATCTGATCGGCCACCTTGTCGGGGTGGCCTTCGGAGACGGATTCCGAGGTAAAGAGAAAGTCGTTCGCCATTTGAATAAACTCCTGTGTTCCGGCATTTGGGGCGTTGCCCTCACCCCGAAGGAGATCTGGCGAACGCTTTAGCAGATTTTTTTAACGTCGCCCTGCAAGTTGCTCATTTAACTCAGCGACCCCTTTATTTTAATGCCAGTCGTCTTTCGATTCTTTTCCGTATTTCCGCTGTGGTTGCTGCACGTCATGGGCGCGGCCATGGGCTGGGTGGCGTTTGTGGCGTCTCCCACCTACCGGCGCCGGTTTCTCGCTAACTCGGCACTGGCGGGCTATGCGTTTGGCGATGTGCGCGCTGCCGTGGCCCATGCGGGCCGCATGGTGGCCGAACTGCCACGCCTGTGGATGGGCGCGACGATGCCCTGCGCACTCACTGGCGAAGCCTGTGTGGAGCAGGCGTACGCAGCCGGCCGCGGCATCGTGTTTCTGACACCGCACCAGGGCTGTTTTGAGCTTTCGGCCCAGGCCGCAGCGCGCCGCTGGAGCGCGGAGCGTGGCCCCATCACCGTGCTGTACCGCCCGGCGCGCCAGGCCTGGCTGGCCAAGGTGATGGAGACCGCCCGCAACCGCCCCGGCATGCTGGCCGTGCCCACCACGCTGGCGGGTGTGCGCCAGATGATCAAGGCCCTGCGCCGGGGGGAGGCCGTGGGCCTGCTGCCTGACCAGGTGCCGCCCGAGGGGCAGGGACAGTGGTCGCCCTTTTTTGGACGGGACGCCTACACCATGACGCTGGCCGTGCGCCTGGCGCAGCAGACCGGAGCGGCCGTGGTGCTGGCGCGCTGCGAGCGCCTGCCCTGGGGGCGTGGCTATGTCACGCATTTCGAGCCACTTTCCGCGCCGCTGTCCGCCGACATGGACCAGGCCGTGCTGCAAATCAACCAGGCCATGGAACATCTCATCCGCCAATGCCCCGAGCAATACCTGTGGGGCTATGGCCGCTACAAGCAGCCGCGCGGCGAGCCTGCTGCGGCGGAGCCTGCCGCAGGGGGCGCCGCATGAAGGGCCTCACAGGGCGTTTGGGCGTGGGGTTCATGCGGGTGCTGGCGCTGCTGCCGCTGCCGGTGTTGCGCGGCATGGGCTGGCTGCTGGGGCAGGTGGCATTTGTGCTGGTGGCGCCCCGCCGCAAGGTGGCACTGCGCAATCTGGCGCTGTGTTTCCCGGACTGGACCGAAGCGCGCCGCCGCGCCGTGGCCCGGGCCAGTTTTGTCGCGTTTTGCCAGACCTGGCTGGACCGCAGCTGGCTGTGGGCCGCGCCGCGTTCGGTGGTGGAGCAGCGTGTGCGCCTGACGGGCGCGGTGCACGAGCTGGAGGGCGACACACCCACCATTTTGTTTGCGCCGCATTTCTACGGCATGGACGCGGGGGGGCTGGCCTTGCCGCTGCGCAGCAGCCGTGCCTTCACCTCCATCTTTGCCACCCATCCCGATCCGGCGGTGGATGCCTGGTTCATGGCGGGGCGCCAGCGTTTTGGCGATGTGCGCATGCTCAACCGTTCGGACGGCGTCAAACCCATCATCGCCAGCCTGCGCAAAGGGGGCTTGCTGTACCTGCTGCCCGACATGGACTACGGCCGCAATGATTCGGTGTTTGTGCCGTTCTATGGCGTGACGGCAGCCACCATTCCGTCGCTGTCGCGGTTTGCGCGGCTGGGCCGCGCCAAGGTGGTGGGCGTGTATTCGCGCATGACGCCCACAGGCTATGTGGCCGAGGTCTCACCCGCCTGGGCCAACTACCCCACCGACGATGCCGAGGCCGATACGGCCCGGATGAACCGTGAACTGCAGGCCGTGATCGACACCATGCCCGAGCAGTATTACTGGGTGCACAAGCGCTTCAAGACCCGCCCGGAGGGCGAGCCCTCCGTGTATTCCCGCTGAAATATCAGCAAAAATGGCTTGATGGGCTAGTGCATCATGCGCTGATAGCTATCTTTTAGATAGCAAAGAACGCTGCAGCTCCATGGCCACGCGCTCGGGGTGTTCGTGCACGATCCAGTGCGATGCCTGCTCCACCTGCTGCACCTGCAGCCGGGGGATCCAACCGGGCAGGCCGTCGAGCAGGCCGGGCAGCAGGGCCGGGTCATCCATGCCCCAGAGCACCAGCGTGGGCACGTCCACTGTCAACATCGACTCGGGCAGGGTGATGGCCTGGGCGCCGGGGTCGCCCTCGCGCGGCGGGCGGATGGGGCTGGCGCGGTAGTAGTTGCAGGCACCCTGCAGGCCTTGCTGCCACAAGGCCCGGTACTGGGCACGCACCTCGTCGGTCAGCCATGCGGGGGCGCTGCCGTCCGGGGCGTTGAAAAAGGCGAACAGGCGGCGGAAGTCGTCTTCGGCCAGCAGGGTCTCGGCATCAGGCCTGCACAGGAAGTGCATGTACTGGCTCCCCGCCTGCTGGGCGGCGTTGTGCGACAGCTCGCGCACAAACGCGCCGGGGTGGGGCGAGTTGATGATGGCCAGGCGCTTCATGAGCTGGGGCTGCTGGTTGGCCAGGTTCCACGCCACGGCGCCGCCCCAGTCATGCGCAATCAGGCATTCCAGGGCGCTGCCGGGGCATTCGTGGGCGATCAGTGCCACCAGGTCCTGCACCAGGTGCTTGGCGCGGTACGCGTCCACCGCCTGCGGGCTGCTGGACGGGCCAAACCCGCGCAGGTAGGGCGCCACGCAGCGGTAGCCGCCGTTTTCGGGGCGGGCAAAGTGCAGCAGGAGTTCGTCCCAGATGAAGGCCCCCTCGGGGAACCCGTGCAGGAACAGCAGCACCGGGCGCCCGGGGATGCCGCTCACGCGGCAGTGCAAGGTGATTCCGTGGGGGAGGTCAACAGGGCTATCTTGGATCATGGCGCTATGCATTCTGTAGCTGCCAGCGCATGATGCAATTGCGCTTGCGGCTAGTTGGTCTCGGATTCGCTGGTGGGCGAAGGCGGGGTGGGGCTGCTGCCGTCCGCAGCCGCAGGGGGCTCTTCGGCGAGGGGCTTCACCGGGTGCGCCCACTGCCACAGCAACTGGGCCACTTCATCCACCCCTTGCTTTTTGAGGGCCGAGAACATCTTCACCTCGCCACCGCCGGCGTGCAGTCGCGTAATCGACAGCACCTTGGCCTGTTCGGCGCGCGTGAGCTTGTCGGCCTTGGTCAGCACGATGAGGAACTTGAGCCCTTCTTCCACGCGGGGGCGCACCACTTCGAGCAACGCCTCGTCCAGCTCGGTCAGGCCCAGGCGCGGGTCGCACAGCAGCACGATGCCGGTGAGACCAGGGCGGCTGACCAGGTAGTTCACCATCACCTGCTGCCAGCGCACCTTGTCCGAGCGCGACACGGCGGCGTAGCCGTAGCCGGGCAAGTCGGCCAGCACCGCGTCCATCACCCCCTGTTTGCCCAGCGAGAACAAATTGATGTGCTGGGTGCGCCCCGGCTTCTTGGAGGCAAACGCCAGCTGCTTTTGCTGGGTGAGGGTGTTGATGCAGGTGGATTTGCCCGCGTTGGAACGGCCCACGAAAGCGATTTCGGGTACGTCGATGGGCGGCAGGTGGTGCAGCTGCGCCGCCGTGGTGAGGAACCTGGCGGTGTGCATCCAGCCCATGGCGATTTTGGCGTCAGGTGCGGGCGGGAGAGAGCCAGCAACTGGCGCAGAGGGGGGTGTCGTCATGGGGAGTTGGGAGAGAAAGAACCATCATTGTAGAATCGCGAGGTTTTGCGCACATAAACACACACCCTCGATATGAAGTTGCTCGCCTCATTGCTGACGGCTGCCGCACTGGCAGCACCTGTTTTTTCGGCCTTTGCAGCGGGTGACGCACCCAAAGCGGCCAAGCCGGATCTCGTCAAAGGCGAGGCCAGCTTCACTGCGGTGTGTGCGGCTTGCCACGGCGCAGACGGCAACTCGGCCATCGCGGCCAACCCCAAGCTGTCGCAGCAACACCCCGAATACCTGGTCAAGCAGCTGCAGGAATTCAAGTCCGGCAAGCGCAACAACGCCATCATGAAGGGCTTCGCCACGGCCCTGTCGGACGACGACATGCGCAATATCGCCTACTGGCTCACGTCCAAGCCCGCCAAGGCCGGCTTTGCCAAGGACAAGGACCTGGTGGCCATGGGTGAACGCATCTACCGCGGCGGCATTGCCGACCGCCAGATCGCCGCGTGCGCTGGCTGCCACAGCCCCAATGGCGCTGGCATCCCTGCGCAGTACCCCCGCCTGTCGGGCCAGCACGCCGACTACACGGTGTCGCAGCTGAACATGTTCCGCGACGGCTCGCGCGCCAACAGCATCCAGATGACCCAGGTGGCCGCCAAGCTCAATGACAAGGAAATCAAGGCCGTGGCGGACTACATCGCCGGCCTGCGTTGAGTGATTGCTTGATATTTGTCATGCCCCGGCCTGATTGACCGGGCGGCACGGAACCTACCGCCAATAACAACCCCAAAAAGGGCGGGTCCATCGCAGCGATGGTCCCGCCCTTTTTCTTTCGCGCTTCGCAGACACCGCACCCACTCATGTCCGACAACACCCAGGGCCTTCGCATGAAGTCCGGCTCCCAGGCCCTGCGCGCCGGGGTCGAGCTGCTGTCTTCGATGCGGTTCGCCATCTCGCTGCTGACGGTGATCTGCATCGCCTCGGTCATCGGCACGGTGCTCAAGCAGCACGAACCTTCGGCCAACTATGTCAACCAGTTCGGACCGTTCTGGGCCGAGTTGTTCGGCGCCATCCAGCTCAACGCGGTGTACAGCGCCTGGTGGTTTCTGCTGATCCTGGCGTTTCTGGTCATCAGCACCTCTCTGTGCATTGCCCGCAACACGCCCAAGATCCTCACCGACCTCAAGGTCTACAAAGAGAACATCCGCGAACAAAGCCTGAAGGCGTTCCACCACAAGGCCGAGGCTGCGCTCAGCGACTCTGCCGAGGCCGAGGCACGCCGCATTGGCACGCTGCTGGCAGGGGGCGGGTGGAAGGTGCGCCTGCAGCAGCGCGATACCGCCGCCGGCCCAGGCACCGGCTGGATGGTGGCGGCCAAGGCGGGTGCGGCCAACAAGATCGGCTACATCGCGGCGCACAGTGCCATCGTGCTGGTGTGTGTGGGGGGCCTGCTGGACGGCGACCTCATCGTGCGGGCGCAGATGCTGCTGGGTGGCAAGTCGGTCTACACCGGGGGCGGGCTGATCGCCGATGTGAAGCCCGAGCACCGCCTGTCCGAGCGCAACCCTACCTTCCGGGGCAACCTGCTCGTGGCCGAGGGTACGCAGTCGAGCACGGCCATCCTGAGCCAGTCCGACGGTGTGCTGCTGCAGGACCTGCCGTTTGCGATTGAGCTTAAGAAGTTCATCGTGGAGCACTACTCCACGGGCATGCCCAAGCTGTTCGCCAGCGAAATCATCATCCACGACAAGGCCACGGGCGAGAAGACGCCTGCACGCGTCGAGGTGAACCACCCGGCCAGCTACAAGGGCATCGAGATCTACCAGTCGAGCTTTGACGACGGCGGCTCGCACCTCAAGCTGCGCGCCGTACCCATGGTGGCGGGGGCCAAGCCTTTTGATGTCGAGGGTGTGGTGGGCAACTCCACGCAGCTCACCAACAAGGGCGGAGGCCCCGGCAGCGATACGCTGACGCTGGAGTTCACGGCGCTGCGCACCATCAATGTGGAGAACTTTGGCGGCGCTGGCCCGGGCGGCAGCGGTGCCGACGTGCGCAAGGTGGACCTGCGCGAGTCGGTGGAGTCGCGCCTGGGCGCTGCCAACAAAACCGTCACCAAAAAAGAACTGCGCAACGTCGGCCCTAGCGTGAGCTACAAGCTGCGTGATGCGGCCGGGCAGGCACGTGAGTTCCACAACTACATGCTGCCAGTCGACACCGGCGACGGCGTGCCGGTGTTCCTGCTGGGGGTGCGCGAATCCCCGGCAGAGCCCTTCCGGTACCTGCGGGTACCGGCGGATGACAAGGGCAGCATGGACGGTTTCATGCGCATGAAGGCCGCCCTGGCCGACCCCCAGGCCCGGGAGCAGGCGGTGCGCCGCTACGTGTCGCAGGCCATGGACGCCTCGCGCCCCGACCTGGCCGAGCAACTGCAGCAGTCTGCCGTGCGCGCACTCGCGTTGTTCGCAGGGCGTGGTGTGGTTGATGGCAAGCCCACGGGCGGGCTGCAGGCCGTGTCGGACTTCATGGAGGCCAATGTGCCCGAGGCGGAGCGTGCGCGCGCAGGCGAGGTGCTGGTGCGCATCCTGAACGGCACGCTGTTCGAGCTGGCCCAGTTGACCCGCCAGCGTGAGGGCCTGCCGCCGCTGCCGCAGGACGATCAGACCCGGGGTTTTATGACCCAGGCCGTGCTCTCCCTCAGCGATGCGCAGATCTACCCAGCGCCGCTGGCGTTTGAACTCAAAGACTTCACCCAGGTCCAGGCCAGCGTGTTCCAGGTGGCGCGAGCCCCTGGCAAGAATGTTGTCTATCTGGGCTGCGCCTTGCTGATCCTGGGCGTTTTTGCCATGCTCTACGTGCGCGAGCGGCGCGTGTGGGTCTGGGTGGCCCCGCAGGATGGCCGCACCCACGCCACCATGGCACTGTCCACCAACCGCAAGACCATGGACGGCGACCAGGAGTTTGTCCAGCTCGCACAAAAACTGATCGGGGCATCGCCCCGCGAAGGCACCGCATGAACACCGCGACTTCTACCTCGACCGCTACCACGATCACCCTGAACGAGGGGTTCTTCGCTCGCCGCAACTGGTTGGACTGGCTGTTTGCCGCCATCGTGGCCGTGGGGGCGTTGTATGCGCTGCAGCGCTACGGGGCCTTCATGGATGTCTACGAAAAAGGCATTTTGCTGGGCGCCATTCCGAGCACCATCTGGCTGGGCTGGTTCTGGCGCCCGCTGCGCGTTCTGATGCTGGTGGTGGCGGCCGTGGCGCTCATGGCCATTGGCCTGTACCAGCAAGACGGGGCAGGCAGCCTGGCGCGGGCCGACACGGTGTTCGGCCTCAAGTATTTCCTGTCCAGCCAGTCGGCCATCCTGTGGATGAGCATGCTGTTTTTCATCAGCACGGCGTTTTACTGGGTGGGGATGTTTGCACGTGGCGAAGGCAAGACCATGAGCATGCTGGGCTCGCGCATTGCGTGGGTGGCGGTGGCTATGGCGCTCATTGGCACCCTGGTGCGCTGGTACGAAAGTTACCTCATCGGCCCGGACATCGGCCACATCCCGGTGAGCAACCTCTACGAAGTGTTCGTGCTGTTCTGCTGGATGACAGCGGCGTTCTACCTGTACTACGAAGAGCAGTACGACACGCGCGCGCTGGGTGGTTTTGTGATGTTGGTGGTCAGTGCTGCCGTGGGCTTTTTGCTTTGGTACACCGTGGTGCGCGAGGCGCATGAGATCCAGCCGCTGGTCCCTGCGCTCAAGAGCTGGTGGATGAAGCTGCATGTGCCCGCCAACTTCATCGGTTACGGCACGTTTGCGCTGTCGGCCATGGTGGCGTTTGCCTACCTCATCAAACAGCAGGCCACTGAAACCCGTTGGTACAAGCTGGCGCCGCTGTGGCTGCTGGGCGTGGTGCTGTGTTTCGAGCCCATCGTGTTCCGCCAGGGCGCGACGGAAAACGGCGGCAGCTACTGGATGGTCTACTTCGGCGTTTCGGCCTTCATCGTTGCGGGCATTCTGCTGGGCCGCAAGCGCATCGCGGCGCGCCTGCCCTCGTTCGAGATCCTGGACGACGTGATGTACAAGTCCATCGCTGTGGGCTTTGCCTTCTTCACCATCGCCACGGTGCTGGGTGCGCTGTGGGCCGCCGAGGCCTGGGGCGGCTACTGGAGCTGGGACCCCAAGGAAACCTGGGCCCTGATCGTCTGGCTCAACTACGCGGCCTGGCTGCACATGCGGCTTATGAAGGGCCTGCGCGGCACGGTGTCCGCCTGGTGGGCGCTGGTGGGTCTGGCTGTGACGACCTTCGCGTTCCTGGGCGTCAACATGTTCCTGAGCGGCCTGCACAGCTACGGCACGCTCTGAGAGGGCGAGCGCTGTTGACGATCCCTGCCAGATCGTCAACGGGCGCGGCGGGCATGTCGGGCATTCGCAGGCGCACAGCAACTATTGCGTCTTCGGTGTAACCTGAGCGGTCCAGGGAACGAACTAACAGTTGTTCTGCTCTACCGCTGCAGCTGTTTCACCCACCATGACCGGAGCCACCATGCTGATCCCCTCACGCGATTCGGGTTTCAATCACCCGCACTCCTCCGAAATCACCCCCCGCTCGGTCTACGAAGACCGCCGCCAGATGCTCAAGCTGATGGCGGGTGGTGCTGCCGGTGCCGCCATGGCCGCCTGGGCGGGTCGGGAGGCCCTGGCGCAGCAGGTGGCAGTCACGCGCCCTGGCAAGCTGGCGCCTTTGGCGGGTGCCAAGTCGGCAGTAGCGGGGGCGGTCTCCATGGAGAAGCTCACGGACTACAAGGACGCGAGCACTTACAACAACTTCTACGAATTTGGCACCGACAAGGCCGACCCCGCCCGCAATGCGCACACTCTCAAGACCAGCCCGTGGACGGTGGAAGTTGAGGGCCTGGTCAAGAAGCCCGGCAAGTACGGCATTGAAGACCTGATCAAGCTCAGCGCGCAGGAAGAACGCATTTACAGACTGCGCTGCGTGGAAGGCTGGTCCATGGTCATCCCGTGGGTGGGGTACTCGCTGGCCGAGCTCATCAAGCGAGTGGAGCCGCAGGGCAGCGCCAAGTACGTCGAGTTCGTGACCCTGGCCGACAAGGCCACCATGCCCTTCGTGGGCTCGCGCGTGCTGGACTGGCCTTATGTGGAAGGCTTGCGCATGGACGAGGCCATGCACCCGCTGACCTTGCTGGCCTTCGGCATGTACGGCGAAGTGCTGCCCAACCAGAACGGTGCACCGGTGCGTCTGGTGGTGCCATGGAAGTACGGCTTCAAGAGCGCCAAGAGCATCGTGAAGATCCGCTTTGTCGAAAAAGAACCAGGCACCGCGTGGAACAAGGCGGCCCAGCAGGAGTACGGGTTCTATTCCAACGTGAACCCCAATGTGGACCACCCCCGCTGGAGCCAGGCGACCGAGCGGCGTATTGGTGAAGACGGCTTGTTTGCCAAGAAGCGCAAGACGTTGATGTTCAACGGCTACGAAGCCCAGGTCGGCCAGCTCTACGCGGGCATGGACCTCAAGAAGTTCTACTGACCGCTTGGGCCTCGCTGCCGTCCTGGGCGGTGTGCGAGGCCACGGTGGTTCTTGAATCGCGATGCGAAAACTATTGCTCCACCCCGCCGCCAAGCCGGTGGTGTTTGTGTCGTGCCTGTTGCCGCTGGCGTGGCTGGTCTATGCCACGGTGGCGAACCAGCTGGGCGCCAACCCTGCAGAGGCGTTGATCCGCGTCACCGGTGACTGGACGCTGCGGGCGCTTTGCCTGGTGCTGGCGATCACTCCACTGCGCGTCATCACCGCCACCCCGCAGCTGGCGCGGTTTCGGCGCATGCTGGGGTTGTTTGTGTTCTTTTACGGAGTGCTGCACCTGCTGAGCTACAGCTGGTTCGACATGGGTTTCGACATCCCGGACATCCTGCACGACATAGCCAAGCGGCCCTTCATCCTGGTGGGCACATTGGCCCTGGTGTTGCTGGCCCTGTTGGCTGCGACGTCGTTCAACCGCGCGATCAAGGCCCTGGGCGGCAAGCGCTGGCAGGCGCTGCACCGCACCGTCTATGCGGTGGCCGGGTTAGCGGTGCTGCACTTCTTCTGGATGCGTGCTGGCAAGAACAATTTTGGTGAAGTCGCCATCTATGCCGCCATCCTCGGCGCGCTGCTGGGCTGGCGACTTTGGCACCGACTGCGCAAGCGGTCGGCTGCACCGGCCGGTGCAGCGGCAAGACGGACAGCCGCTGGATCTCCGGGAAGTTGAATGCTATTAAATTTATAGCTTCTTGGGCTTGTAGTTGTAGCGCTTGCAGTCGATTTGACCAACATTTACCCGTTGACTGTCCGCAGCGCAGGGCGCATCTGCCGGGTCACAGGGTCGATGTACGCGGTGGGAATCTGGTAGGCGCGGTCATCGAACAGGTCGATGCCGCACATCAGGTTCTCGATCCATTCAAAGAAGTCGCTAATGGCTTCCTTGCCCATGATCGGGGCACCATGCTGCGGCACGATCATGGCAATGTCGAGCTGCCGTGCCATGCGTGCCCACAGGCGCAGGATTTTGTTGGACACCATGTAGCGGCGGTGGAACCCCTCCATGCGCGGAATGTGCGCCTTGAGGTCAGTCACCGGCACACGGGCCTCGGCCCCCGACATCATCGATACGCCCAGGTCGCCTGTGAACAGGATGCGACTGACCGGGTCGTAGAAGTGGAAGTTGCCCTCGGAGTGCATGAAGTGCGCAGGCAGCAGTACCAGCTCATGGCGTCCCAGGGGCAGGTGGCCGCCACCGTCTGGCACACCGATCACGCGGTTTTCGGTTTTGCCCACCTTGGTGAAGTGCGGTGCAAAGCGCTCCCACACACGTGAGATCACCAGGTTGGCCTTGGTGCTGGTCATCCAGCGGTCCAGCGAGGCAATGATGTCCGGGTCTGCGTGCGAGGCGATCAGGTACGACAGCTTGTGGGGCGGGAAATGCTTGGTCATCCCCATGAACAGCTCGTTGAAAGCGAGGTTGCCGCCCGGGTCGATGATGGCGCCGGTGTCGTCGTCCACGATCAGGAACTGATTGGCCTGCACGGCCTGTCCATCTTCCTCAATGAGGTCGGTGAACATCAGGCAAGCATGATTTTTGTCGCGGTAGAGTTCCAGGGCCATGGCCATCCTGCGGTGCAATAAAGCGCAGACTGTACGAGTACCCCTAAGCTTTGTGCTTGATGGAAATCAAGCGAAACCGCATTGCCTGGCCATCCTGCGCAGGCGGCCGAATGTTTCAGCGTGGCTGCGAGGCGCTGGCCGCAGGCGACGGCGCAGTGTTGGTGTCGTTGCCCGGCGTGAGTGTTTGCGGCAGCGTGGCACGCTGGCTCGCTGCAGGGCCGGTCGGCAGATACAACGGCCCCCGCTGGCCACAACCGAAGAGGGCTGCCGCACTGGCAGCAAGGACAAGCGTCCTGACTAGAATTTGGGGAGCTTTCAACATGCGCAAATTGTAATGACCGACCTCGAATTCATGGACCACGCCGAACAACTGCTGCTTGCCGTCGAGCGCAGTTGTGATCGCATCAACGACACCTCGGATGCCGATGTGGACAGCCAGCGCTCGGGGGGCATGGTGACCTTGACCTTTCCCAATCGCAGCCAGATCGTGATCAATCTGCAAAAGCCGCTGCACGAGGTGTGGATGGCGGCCCGATCGGGCGGCTACCACTACCGTTTTGATGGCAGCCACTGGCAGGACACCAAAGGCGCAGGTGAGTTTTTTGCGTGCCTAACGCGCGACGCGTCACAGCAGTCCGGCATGTCGCTGCAGTTTTCTGCGTGACGGTTTTCGCCCCGCCAGCCTGAGGGGCTGGTGATGGGGCGTTGGGGCGATCAGTTACGGAACAAGTCCAGGATGCGACTGCGCTCTTCAGAAGGAGGAGGCGCCTGGGGGGCTACCGCCGGAGATACGGATCGGTCTTCCACACCCACGCTCGAAACACCCGCGTTGCGCGCGTATTCCTCGTAGAACCACTCGCCGCCCACATTCACGACACCGGGCGGCACCGTGGGCTCCATCACCGGCACACCCTTGAGCGCGCGCTCCATGAAGCTGATCCACACCGGCAGGCTCAGCCCGCCCCCGGTTTCCCTGCTGCCCAGATTGCGCGGCGTGTCATAGCCAATCCAGGTCACGGCTGCGATGGTCGGCTGGAACCCGGCAAACCACGCGTCCACCGAATCATTGGTGGTGCCGGTTTTGCCATAAAGATCGGGTCGCTTCAGGGTCGCCTGAGCGCGTGCTGCAGTACCGGTGCGGGTCACTTCCTGCAACAGGCTGCTCATGACAAAGGCGTTGCGCGCATCAATGGCACGTGGCTGTTCACTCAACGCGGGAGGTGTGATCTCAGAAATCACCCGGCCCTTGTGGTCGGTGACCTTGGCGATCAGCCAAGGATTGATGCGGTATCCGCCGTTGGCGAACACCGAATACGCAGAGGCCATTTGCAGAGGAGTCACTGAGCCTGCACCCAGCGCCATGGTCAGGTATGCAGGGTGTTTCTCGGGGTCGAATCCAAACCGTCCCACCCATTCCTGTGCCGTCTTGGGGCCTACGGCCTGCAGGATCCGGATGGAAATCATGTTCTTGGACTTCGCCAAGCCCGTGCGCATGCTCATGGGGCCGTCGTACTTGCCGTCGTAGTTCTTGGGCTCCCAAGGCTGGCCGCCTGTGACCCCCGCATCAAAGAACAGCGGGGCGTCGTTGATCACGGTGGCGGGCGTGAAGCCTTTTTCGAGCGCCGCCGAGTAAATGAAGGGCTTGAAGCTGGAGCCCGGCTGGCGCCAGGCCTGCGCTGCATGGTTGAACTTGTTCTTGTCGAAGTCGAAGCCGCCCACCAGTGCACGAATGGAGCCGTTGCGCGGGTCCAGGGCTACAAACGCGCCTTCCACTTCGGGCAGCTGTGTAATCTCCCAGGCGCCTTTGGGTGTCTTGACCACACGGATCACGGCGCCACGCCGTATCTTGATGTTGGGGGGGGCCTTGTCGCTGAGGCCGGATTGAGCAGGCTTCAGTCCATCGCCTGTGATCTCCACCGAGTCCCCGTTGGCACGGGCGGCCAGGATACGTTTGGCAGATGCCTCCAGCACCACCGCGGAGAGCACGTCGCCGTTGTCCGGATGGTTGGCCAGTGCGTCATCAATGGCGTCTTCCACCTCCTGAGCGCTGGCAGGCAGCGCCACAAACTTTTCTGGCCCCCGGTACTGCTGGCGCCGTTCGTAATCCATGATCCCACGCCGCAAAGCGACATAGGCCGCCTCTTGTTCTGCGGCGTTAAGGGTGGTGTACACATTGAGACCGCGTGTGTAGGCCTCGTTGCCGTACTGGGCAAAGATCAGCTGGCGGGCCATTTCCGCCACGTATTCAGCGTGGATGCGGGTGTTGTCGGGCCCCGTGCGGATTTTCAGTTCTTCTTTCTTGGCTTGCTCTGCTTGTTGCGCAGTGATGAAGCCGTTTTCTTCCATCCGCTCGATGATGTACTGCTGACGAGCGCGGGCACGTTTCGGATTGCTGATGGGGTTGTAGGCAGATGGAGCCTTGGGCAAACCGGCAAGCATCGCAGCTTCGGCGATCGAGACGGATTTGAGCGGTTTACCAAAATAAGCTTCAGAGGCGGCTGCAAAACCGTAAGCACGATTGCCGAGGAAAATCTGATTCATGTAAATCTCAAGAATCTGATCCTTGGTCAGCAAATGCTCCAATTTGAAAGTTAGTAAGATTTCGTAAATTTTGCGAGTAAATGTTTTTTCTGAGGACAGATAAACATTGCGCGCCACCTGCATGGTGATCGTTGAAGCGCCTTGGCTTTTTACCCGGCCCAGATTGGCGAGACCCGCTCGCAGAACGCCTTTGTAGTCCACCCCGCCGTGTTGAAAGAACCGGGCATCTTCAATCGCCAAAACGGCGTCTTTCATGACCTGCGGAATCTCGCCGATGGGTGTGAGGTTGCGACGTTCTTCGCCAAACTCGCCCAGCAAGGCTCCTTCCGCTGAGTACACCCGCAGCGGCAGTTTGGGACGGTAGTCCGCCAAGTCAGAGATGTCGGGTAGGTTGGGGTAGGCCACCGACAGAGCCACAGCAATTGTGAGCGCCAGGCCCAAGGCTGCGGCCGCCGCCAATCCCGTGATCCAAAGAGAGATACGAACCAACCAGCGAAGCCAACTGGGGCGGGTGCGAACAGGAGAGGAGTCCGACTTGTCGGAGGACTTCGAAGGGGAGGGCGGCATATCGCTCCGATGGGGTAAGACCACCCATTATAAAAATGTCCACCGCTGGGGCTCGAAATCCAATTTCGTACTTGGCAAGGTGCCGCCGAAAGGCTTCCGGTAGTGGCCGAGCGGTATTGCAGCGCCCAAAAATTTCGTCTGCTTTTGGCAACGCTCTTCTGATGTTGCAGGGGGAAAAATCTTTGCTGGAGAACTATCTTACTGATAGCATTCATGTGAAGTGTTAAGTTTTGTTGCCTCATTTTGGCAAGTTACAGGGGACCAATCTTGATCTCAATGGGGTCTTTGTTCAATCGCCAGTCTGCTCCGCTGCTGGGAATCGACATCAGCTCCTCCAGTGTCAAGCTGGTGGAGTTGGGACGCGATAAGGCGGGTAGTCTGGTCCTAGAGCGTTGCGCGATCGAGCCACTGGAGCGGGGCTGGATCACCGATGGCAACATCGAAAAGTTTGACGAAGTGGCGGACGCATTGCGTCGCTTGGTCAAGAAGAGCGGCACTAGAACCAAAAACGTGGCGCTTGCGCTGCCCCCTTCCGCAGTGATCACCAAGAAGATCACGCTGCCAGGTGGTATGACCGAGCAGGAGCTTGAGGTCCAGGTGGAATCCGAGGCCAACCAGTACATCCCGTTTTCGCTCGACGAGGTGAGCTTGGATTTTTGCGTTATCGGTCCCAGTAAAAATGCACCAGGGGATGTTGACGTTCTGATTGCCGCATCCCGGCGTGAAAAAGTCCAAGACCGGCAGGGTTTGGCAGAGGCCGCCGGGTTGAAGCCCGTGGTGATCGATATTGAATCCCATGCATCGCGACTGGCTGCTGGGCGCCTCATTGAAGCGCTGCCGAATAAAGGCGTGGATGCGATGGTGGCGCTTTTCGAGGTGGGAGCCCTGACGACCAGCATGCAGGTGATCCGGAACGAAGAGGTTCTGTATGACCGCGATCAAGCCTTTGGCGGTGCCCAACTCACTCAGTTGATTGTTCGCCAATACGGTTTCTCGGTGGAAGAAGCCGAGAGTAAAAAGCGTAGCGGCGACTTGCCAGAAGACTATCAATCAGCGGTCCTTCGTCCTTTTGTCGACAGCATGGCCCAAGAAATTGGCCGGGCCCTGCAATTCTTCTTCACCAGCACGCCACACAACCGCGTAGACCACATCATGTTGGCGGGAGGATCGGCCCCGCTGCCGGGGCTTACAGAGGCTGTCACCCAGCAAACCGGTTTCGCATGTAGTGCTGTCAATCCTTTTGATGGCATGGAAATCGGAAGTTCCGTGCGACTGAAAAAAATGGTGCGCGAAGCGCCGTCCTACCTGACCTCTTGCGGTCTCGCTATGCGGAGGTTTCTGCAGTGATTCTTATTAATTTGTTACCTCATCGTGAGGCGGCTCGCAAACGTCGCAAGGAGGCATTCCAGGCGACGATGTTTGCATCTTTTCTGATGGGTCTTGCTATAGCTGGAGCTATTTATTGGTGGTTCCAGATGATGATTACTGATCAGCAGAAAAAAAACGATTTTCTCCAGCAGGAGATCAAAGTTCTGGAAGGGCAAATTAAAGAAATTGCTTCCATCGAAGATGAGATAGCCTCTCTTCGTGCGCGTCAAAAGGCGGTTGAAGATCTTCAGTCTGATCGAAATTTACCTGTTCACCTACTGACGGAGTTAGTTAAGCAATTGCCGGATGGAGTCTACGTCACCGCAATCAAGCAGGCCGGGCAGACGATCACAATGCAGGGTATGGCCCAATCAAATGAACGTGTTTCCGAGCTACTGCGTAATTTGGCAAGCAATACGCCTTGGCTTGCCAAGCCGGAATTGGCTGAGATTACGGCAGGTACTGTCGCAGTTTCGCAGCGGGACCAACGTCGGGTTTCGGCTTTCAATTTGAGATTTCAATTAGTTCGGGCTAGCGACGCTAGGAAGTCTATTGAGGCTGCGGGTGCAGCCGCGTCATCGCAGGGAGGTAAATAAGATGGCGAAAAAGGGGAAGCTGACAAGCGTTACTGACTATCTAGCGGTGATTCAGAATCAGTTTAGAAATTTGGATACAAAAGATCCGTCGTTGTGGCCCGCGACGCCTAAGCTGATCCTTTGCATTTTTATAGCAAGCGCTGTCGCTGTAGTTTGCTGGTACGCTTTCTTGCAAGAATATGAAGTGCAACTCGAAGGCGAGCGCAGCAAAGAAGTATCGTTGCGTACCGACTATCAGCAAAAACTAGTCAAAGCTGTTAGTTTGGATGCGCTCAAGAAGCAGCGGGAGCAGATTCAGCAGTATGTTACTCAGTTGGAAAAACAGCTCCCGAGCAAAGCCGAAATGGCGGCTTTGCTTTCCGATATCAATCAATCTGGCTTGGGGCGGAGTTTGCAGTTTGAATTATTCCGACCTGGACAAGTAATTGCGAAAGATTATTATGCTGAGTTGCCCATCGCCATTAGGGTGACTGGGAAGTATCATGATATTGGTGCCTTTGCGTCTGATATCGCTCACCTCTCGCGTATCGTTACATTGAATAATATATCAATAACGCCGGGTATTCGTGACGGCTTGACTCTCGATGCGACAGCCCGTACTTTTAGATATCTTGATCCTGACGAAATTCAAGCTCAGAAGAGGGCAGGGGGGGGGAGATAATGAGATTATTTTTTGCATTCCCTCTCTTTGTTGTATTAGCGTTTCTTTTGAGCGGCTGTGGCCCAACAGGCGAGGATGAGTTAAGAGTTTGGATGGCGGAGCAACGAGCCAACACGAAGCCGACTGTTCAACCCTTAACAGAGCCGAAAAAATTTATTCCCGAGCCTTACGCGCAAGATGGAGTGGCAGACCCTTTCAATCAGATCAAGTTGACCCAGGCGTTAAGGCGTGATTCGAATCAAGCGGCTTCAAATGCAGTTTTAATTGCTCCGGAAATGGCACGCCGCAAGGAAAGTTTAGAGGCCTTTCCATTGGATTCCATAGTTATGGTTGGCAGTTTGAACAAATCAGACTCGCCTACGGCTTTAGTGAAGATTGATAATTTGATTTACCAGGTAAAAGTGGGAAATTATCTTGGTCAAAATTATGGGAAAATTGTTCGAATCACTGAAAGTTCGATTCAGCTGCGTGAAATTGTACAGGACGCAACTGGGGACTGGGTAGAGCGCACTGCATTGCTTGATCTACAAGAGGGTAGAAAATGAAACAAAATAGTATTACGCTTTTTAATTATTGCCGCTCGTTTGTTGTCGGCGTTTCAGCCCTTGCGATTTCTTTTTGTGCTTCTGCTCAGGGGGCAATCAGTGCTGTGTCTGCAAGCGTGCAAGGCGGATCTGAAACGGTGAAGATTGACTTCACCGATTTTATTCCCGCCCTGCCAACTGGTTTTGCTACGCAGCTCCCAGCACGAATTGCGCTTGATTTTTACGGAGTCGATAATTCTTCGGGAAAGTCGCTTTACGAAACTAATCTGGGTAATTTGAGATCGGTGAGTATCGTCCAGGCTGGTGAGCGGTCGCGTGTGGTATTGAATTTGAAGGTCCCTGCTGCTTACAAGACCGATATCCGAGGGAAATCGCTCTTCATTTCTTTGGACCCTGCGATTGGTTCGTCTGGCAATTCGGAAACTTCAACCACATTTGCTGAAGGTCAAAATAGCAATATTTTACCCCTGAGGGATATAGATTTTCGTCGCGGCTCTGATGGCGCTGGTAGGATTGTGGTTAATCTTGCTAATAATCAGGTGGGAGTTAATCTGCAGCAGCAACCGAAAGGTATCACGGTGGACTTCTTGCGCTCCTCTCTTCCTGAGGGGCTGCGTCGCAGATTAGATGTCACCGATTTTGGAACTCCTGTGCAAACTGTTACCACGTCGCAAACTGGTGAACGGGTTCGCATGTTCGTTGAGTCCAATGGGGATTGGGAGCACAGCGCGTATCAAAGCGATAATCAGTTTGTCATAGAAGTCCGCCAGAAGAAGGTTGATATAAGTAAATTAACACAGGGCCCTGGATTTTCCGGAGAAAAACTTTCGTTAAACTTTCAAAATATTGAAGTGCGATCACTTCTTCAGGTTATTGCTGATTTTACAAATTTTAATATCGTTACTTCAGATACTGTTACTGGGGCTTTGACACTGCGGTTGAAGGATGTGCCTTGGGATCAGGCTCTTCAAATTATCATGGATGCCAAAGGCTTGGGCATGAGAAAGACAGGTACTGTGCTATGGATTGCTCCAAAAGACGAGATTGATTCGCGGACAAAGAAAGATTTTGAAGCCGCGCAGGCGATTCAGAAACTTGAGCCATTGAAGACACAGGCGTTTCAGTTGAACTATGCAAAAGCTGCTGATATTGTTACGCAGCTGACGAATAGCGGTGGTAGTACCGGGGCAGGAACGTCAACCCGATTTTTGTCGGAGCGAGGAAGCGCGATATCGGAGCCCCGAACTAACCAGTTGTTCGTCACAGATACTCCCAGTAAGATTGAAGAAGTGCGCCTGCTTCTGGCAAGTCTTGATGTGGCTGTGCGCCAAGTTTTAATTGAGGCTCGCATTGTGGAGGCACGAGACACTTTTGGCAGGTCATTGGGTGTTCGTTTGGGTGGTACGGACCTGCGTGCTAACCGAGGCGGTGATGGTGGATACGGAATCGGCGGCAACAATCGCATTGCATTTGGTACTTCATATGATAACGCCGTTGCATCTAGTGGTGCCGGTGGAGCGGTGATTACAAATAGCAACTTTGTAAATTTGCCTGCAAGTCTCTCAAATGTGAACAGCGTTGGTAACTTTGCTCTTTCTATATTCAACTCGGCCGCCAACAGATTTCTCACACTGGAGCTGTCTGCTATGGAGGCAGATGGTAAGGGACGTATCGTTTCCAGCCCTCGAATTATTACGGCGGATCAAACAAAGGCCCTGATCGAACAGGGTACTGAATATCCTTATGCTGTTACGGCTCCCAATGGTGCGACTACTTTAGCCTTTAAGAAAGCGGTTTTAAAGCTCGAGGTTACTCCGCAAATCACGCCTGAGGGTAATATTATTTTAGATTTAGATGTAAACAAAGATAGCCGTGGTGAAACAACGACCCAGGGGGTTGCAATCGATACTAAGCATGTCAAAACACAAATTCTTATAGAAAATGGAGGGACTGTTGTGATTGGCGGAATTTTCGAAATGGAGGAGACGACCCAAGAGAATAAAATTCCCCTTCTCGGCGATGTCCCAGTTGTTGGAAATTTATTCAAAAATAGAACTCGGGAATCGGCAAAGCGTGAAATGCTCGTTTTCATAACCCCTAAGGTTATTACCGAGCGTAGTGCGAATCGTTAACACAGGTAGGGGAAAAAATGCAATTCTTACGAGTTATTTTGGCTGCTTTATGCACGCTGGCAATTGGTGCGTGTGGGGGGGGGGGGGGTAATCCAGGTTCGCTGCCCGGGACTGGTGCTCAGCCGACAGGTTCCTTGCAACTGAAGGTCGTATCCGGTAACAACGCAGATGTATCGACCTTCTCTATTACGGCCTCAGAGAAAACTGCCAAAGCAAGAGCATTGCTAAAGGACCGTGCTGGCGCTCCAATTGCTAATACTATTGTGACCTTCAGCGAAGTTGGTAGTGGTTTGCTTAAATTCAGTCCTGACTCAAAGACCGCTCTTACAAATGCTAATGGAGAGGCAGAGATTGATATTGAAGCTGCTTCTGCGACTTCGATAGGTGCTACCTCGGTGTCTGCAACTGCTGAGATTGCCAGTGCTGTTGTAACAGGTAGTCAAAACTTATCTATTACCAGCGCTGTGGTGATTGGTGTTAATCCCCAGCTGGTCGCAAGCGCCCTGAATTTTATTAGTGTTGACCCTTCCGATAAATCAATTGTAATAGCTGGTTCTGGAGGAAATGGGCGGTCCGAGTCGGCAATTCTTCGCTTCAGGGTTGTTGATAAGGACGGCAACCCAGTTAAAGATGTAGTGGTGGATTTTGCGGCAGTGCCCACCACTGCCATTACCTTGAATGTGCCATCGGCCAAGAGTAACGCTGACGGTATCGTCGCGACATCGGTATCCTCTAAATCAATTCCAACAGCTGTAATTATTCGTGCTTCTGTAAATAGTCGTGATATTTTTTCTCAGTCTGATCAGTTGACGGTAACAACGGGTGTTGCCGTGTCCCGGGGTTTTGATTTATCGGCGTCGAAGTTTAATTTAAATAACGATATTTCCGGAGATAGTTCAGTTATCCGAATCGGCATCGTAGACCAGAATGGGAATCCTGTTTCCGATGGTGTTCCGGTTATAGCAACCGTTGATTTCGGGCGAGTTGGCACTTCTGGGCGGGGAGGGTGCACTACCGTTAATGGATTGTGTTCTGTGGAATATCAGGTGCAGAATCCTCGTCCGGCTGACGGACAGATGGTCAACGTTACTGTATCTACACAGGTCGGAAGTGGTGTGCAAATAAGCGATTCGATTCGTTTAAGTAGCACTAGTGTAGGTGATGTTGATTTTTATAATGAAAGTGGCATGTTGGTTGAGTCGATCTCTTTAGCTCCTACGGATTTTGACCCCAAATGCAAGGCAACTCTGCGGGGACAAATTGGAACGCCGGCGGGCATGCCTGCACCATTTGGTACTATTGTGGATTTAAAATCGTCGAGTGATATTGTCGCGGCTTCAGTGGTTTCTGGTAGCCCAACATTGGATTCTCGTGGCTTAACTAGAACGCCAATTACGTTGCAATTCGAATTGAAAGATGCACTTGTGAGTGGGCGTGCGAATATCGAATTTAAGTTCACTGCTAACTCTATTGTTGGTAATAGGTGGAAGAATATTTCCTTTCCGGCTTGTACGCCAATATAGGTACTATAAATGAGTTGATCTAAAGAGCGGCGAAAGCCGCTCTTTGTGTTTCAATTGTTTGTAGATATTTTATAATTTATATATGGTGGTCTGAATGATTATTGATTCCTATAGAGTGCGTGTTGAGCTTGGAGCTCGTGGCTACGATGTAGTAATAGGCACTAATCTGGATATTTTTCAGTTGTTGTTGCCATATAGAGGTGGCTTGTCTGCACTGGTCGTGACAAATGATAAAGTTGGTCCAATTTATTTGCAAGATTTGGTAAAATCTTTGGAGGGAATTTATCAAAAAGTGCTTACAATAACTGTTCCGGATGGAGAGATTTATAAAAATTGGGAAACATTAAATCTAATATATGATGTTTTACTAAAAAATGATTGTGATAGAAAGACTGTACTCTTCGCTTTGGGTGGTGGGGTTGTTGGTGATATAACTGGATTTGCTGCAGCAAGTTACATGCGTGGTGTACCATTCATTCAAGTTCCGACAACTTTGCTTTCTCAGGTGGATTCTTCAGTTGGTGGAAAGACTGGGATCAATCACCCTTTGGGTAAAAATATGATTGGTGCTTTTCATCAACCAAATCTAGTAATATGCGACATCGGAATGTTGAAAACATTGCCGGACAGAGAGTTAAGTGCTGGTTTTGCTGAAATTATTAAATATGGCCCTATATTTGATATGGAATTTTTTGCTTGGCTGGAAACTGCCATGCCACGATTGTTGGCTAAAAATGTACTGGACTTGGCGTATGCTGTGCAGCGCAGTTGTGAGATTAAAGCTGAAGTGGTTGGAGAGGATGAGCGGGAATCGGGCGCGCGCGCTATATTGAACTTTGGTCACACCTTTGGACATGCGATAGAATCTGGTTTGGGTTATGGCGTGTGGCTGCATGGGGAGGGTGTCGCTGCTGGAATGGTAATGGCGGCAGAATTATCCTATCGGCTAGGGTTGGTTGAGGAGAGCTTTGTTAGTCGCTTGCGAAGATTGATCGAACGTGCTGGCCTACCTGTTAAGGGTGCAATTTTAGATTCTTTTGATAATGCTGGACGTTATCTTCAATTAATGAAAATTGATAAAAAATCAGATGCAGGAGATATTCGCTTCGTATTGATTGAGGAGCCTGGCAAAGCGATCGTCCGGGCTGCGCCAGAGGCGTTGGTTCGGGAGGTTATCGAGGCTTGTTGTGCTTGAATAGCTTAGACCGGCTAACACGACCGCTCGACAAAGCGCGAGCAGATGATTGCTCCGGC